>NZ_QFPF01000041.1 GCF_003248605.1 Microbacterium sp. | reverse complement strand
CAGCGCCGACGTGCTGAACGGCGGCGACGTGCTGAACAGCGGCGCGAGCGCTTAGGTGACGTCGCGCGACCAGCTCACGATGTGGCCGATCAGCAGCAGCACGAGGGCGTAGCCCAGCAGCACGAGACCGCCGCCCCACCACTCGAGCTGAGCGCCCCCGGCGCCGCCCATGACGGAGTAGATGCTCGCGCCCACGAGCGCATCGCTCGCGGCGCCGGGCAGATACTGGCCGGCTGCCTCGAGGCCGTCGACGAACCCCGCCGCGAGGCGCAGCAGCGGTTCGACGAACTGCGTGAACGCCAGCACGATGACGATCGCGACGACCTGGTTGCGCACGAGCGTGCCGACCCCGATGCCGACCATCGCCCACAGCGCGAAGGCGATCAGGGTGCGGCCGATCAGCGCCCAGGTGTCGGGGGAGTCGAGGCCGGTGTCGAGACCGAACCCGGCGAGGAAGGCCGCGGCGGGGCCGACGGTGGACACGACCGCAAGCGCCCCGAACATCAGCCCGATCAGCCCGCCGACCGCCAGCTTCGCCCAGAGGACGAGCCCGCGACGGGGGACGGCGAGGAAGGTGGGCGTCAGGGTCTGGTGACGGAACTCTCCGGTGATCATGAGCGTGCCCACCAGCAGCGGGAAGACGTACCCGAACGACGCGCCGAGGCTGTAGAGGAGGGTGGGCAGTCCCTCGGGCGGAACCTGGGGCGCGGTGTCGCCGCCAGGAAGGCCCCCGGTGGCCGAGGCGGCGAGGATGAAGCCCATGCCTGCGGCGGTGCTTCCGACATAGACGACGAGAACGAGGGCGAGGATCCACCAGGTGGCCGTCGAGAACACCTTGACGGACTCGGATCGTGTCGCGGCCATGAGGCTCATCGGCGGTCCCCTTCCTCGTCGATGGCGACTTCGATCACGCCCGTCGAGGCGACCGTGAAGCCGGGCGCGGAGGGTTCGTCGGCGTCGCCACCCGGGTCCCCCTCGCCGGGTGCCTCCTCGCTGGGGACCTCGATGTCGGGGTCCTCCGCGACCAGGGGTGGGTCGGCTTCGGCCGCGAGGGCCTCTTCGACCTCGGCGTCGTGCGCGGGGTCGGTGCCCTCGGCGAGCGCGGACGCGGGGATGTCGGCGGCGGCCGGATCGGCAGCATCCACCGGTCCTGCATCTTCCACCGGAGCGGCGTCGCCGTCCCCGGGGGGTGTGGCATCCGCGGTCCCGCCCTCGAGCTGAAGGGGAGCGGAGAAGATCGGCGGCCCTCCAGCGCTCGGATGCACGCGCTCGCCGCTGACGAGTTCGAGGAAGACCTGTTCGAGCCCGGGGCCTCGCCTCTGCAGGGCCGACAGAGCGACGCCTGCGTCGAGCGCGATCCGGCCGATTTCGACGGGGTCGCCGCCGCGCACCGTGAGTCCCGAGCGGAGCACCTCGACGACGAGACCGGCGTCGGTGAGTGCGCGCGAGAGCGCCGCGCGGTCGGGGGAGTCGACGACGGCGGCCTGCTCGGCGGGATCGGCGAGCTCGTCGAGCGCGCCCTGGAAGACCAGGCGCCCCTGCGAGATGATCAGCAGCCGGTCGGCGGTCTGCTGCACCTCGGCGAGCAGATGCGACGAGATGAGCACCGTGCGCCCCTGCCGGGCGAGCGCGCGCAGCAGGCCGCGCATCCAGATGATGCCCTCCGGGTCGAGGCCGTTGGAGGGCTCGTCGAGCACGAGCACGCCGGGGTCGCCGAGCAGCGCGAATGCGAGGCCGAGGCGCTGGCGCATGCCGAGCGAGTATCCGCCGACCTTGCGCCCGGCGACATCGCCCAGTCCCACGGCGCCGAGGGCCTCGTCGACGCGGGCGCGGGGGAGCCCCGCGGCCTGGGCGTAGACCCGGAGGTGGCCCGCGGCCGTGCGGCCGGGGTGGAAGCTCGCGGCCTCGAGGGCGGCGCCGACGGTGCGCAGCGGAGTCGGCAGCTCGGCATAGGCCTTGCCGCCGATGGTTGCGCGCCCGCTCGTGGGACGCACGAGGCCGAGGAGCATGCGCAGGGTCGTCGTCTTTCCGGCTCCGTTGGGGCCGAGGAAGCCCGTGACGACCCCGGGTTCGACCCGCGCAGTGAAGTCCTGGACCGCCGTGACAGCACCGAAGCTCTTGGTGATGCCGGTGAATTCCAGCAGGTCGCCGTCGGGCATGCCGAACCTCTCGTCTGCGGGCGTTGTCCCCTCATCCTGCCGGAAATCCCCGCTCGCGTGCGGATTGCGCGCCCCGCGCGCGGGGATGGCGCGGCGCCGTCCGTGCCCCGCCGGCCGGTATCGTTCCCCCGTGACCACCCCCGCGCCGCCCGACACCCCGCGCCCCACCCACGTGCGCGTGCGGTCGGCGCACGGGATCGGTCGGCTCACCCTCGACCGTCCCCGTGCCCTGAACGCGCTGGATCTCGGCATGATCCATGATCTGACGACGGCGCTCGAGGCGTGGCTGCACGACAGCGACGTGCAGCGCGTGATCATCGACGGCGCCGGCGACCGCGGGCTGTGCGCGGGCGGCGACGTGCGGGGCCTGTACGACCAGATCACGGCGGGCCGGCCGGCGGATGTCGCGACGTTCTTCCGCGCCGAGTACGCGCTCGACACCCTCATCGCCGAGTACCCCAAGCCCGTCATCGTGCTCGCCGACGGCATCACGATGGGCGGCGGCATCGGGCTCTCCGGGCACGCGGCGATCCGCGTGGTCACCGAACGCTCGGTGCTCGCGATGCCCGAGACGCGCATCGGCTTCACCCCCGACGTCGGCGGTTCGCTGCTGCTGTCGCGTGCTCCGGGCCGCCTCGGCGAGTACCTGGGGCTCACGGGAGCGACGATGGATGCCGCCGATGCGATCTACGCCGGATTCGCCGATCATCTGGTGCCCTCCGCCCACCTCCCGGCCGTGATCGAGGCCTTCGAGTCCCGCGCCGACCCCGCCGGGGCGACGGAGATCGTGCTGCTCTTCGATGAGACGCCGGAGCCCTCTCGCCTCGCGGCCGATCGCGCATGGATCGACGATGCGTTCTCGGCCGACACCGTGCCGCAGATCATCGAGCGTCTGCGCGCGCGGCCCGAGGCAGCGGCATCCCGCACCGCCGACACCCTCGAGGAGCTGGCGCCCACCGCGCTCACCGTGACGCTCGCGGCGATCCGGCGCGCCCGCGAGCTGCCGCACCTGCGCGCGGTGCTCGCCCAGGAGTACGGCCTCGTGATGTGGTTCGCGATGACGCAGCCCGACCTCGTCGAGGGCATCCGCGCGCAGCTCGTCGACAAGGACCGCGCCCCGCGCTGGCGCCCGGCGACACTCGCCGCGGTCACCCCGGGTGCGGCGTGGGCGGCGCTGAACTACCGGCCCGAGGCGCCGCTCTGGTCCTAGAGTGAGCGCCATGACGGGCTCGGAGGCGGGGAGGCGGCGGCGCTACTCCATCGGCGCCGTGCTCGACTGGTTCTTCTTCGTCTTCGCGGGCCTCGCCGCACTGTGGCTGGCCTACCTGGGCGTCACCGAGTCGTTCCAGGTCGGCTGGTGGGGCATTCCCGTCGCCGTGCTGTTCTGGGTCGTCATCGCCTACCTCGTGCTGCCGCGCCTGCACCGCATCCTCACCACGATCTACGTGCCCGACTACTTCATCGGCCGCACGCGCACGAGCGACGGGCTGCTCGGCGACCCGGTCAATCTCGCGTTCCGGGGTACGGGCGATCAGATCGAGGCGGCGCTCCGCCGCGCCGGCTGGACGCGCGCCGACCCCGTCACCCTCGCCTCGTCGTGGCGCATCATCGAGTCCACGCTGCGTCGCCGCAGCTATCACGAGGCGCCCGTGAGCCCGCTCTTCCTGTTCTCGCGACAGCAGGACTTCGCCTACCAGCAGGAGGTCGACGGCAGCCCGTCGCAGCGCCACCACGTGCGGTTCTGGCGGTGCCCCGACGGATGGATGCTGCCGGGCGGCATCCGCGTCGACTGGCTGGCCGCGGGCACCTTCGACACGGCCGTCGGGCTCTCGCTGTTCACGCTGCAGGTCACGCACCGCATCGATGCCGACACCGACATCGAGCGCGATCACATCGTCCGGACGGTGACGACGGCGAACCCCGGCGTCACCCTCACGGTGATCCCCGACTTCTCGACGGGTTATCACGCCCGCAACGGCGGCGGAGACAGCATCCGCACCGACGGCGATCTGCCGATCGTCGACGTGAGCGCGGTCGTCGTCGCACCCGCTCCCGCCCCGGCGCCCGCCACAGGAGTGACGTCATGAGCGCCCCACGCAAGCGCGCCGCGTTCGAGTCGCCCATCGAGCTCGTTGCGCCCGTGGACGGCGAAGCCGAGATGGCGAGACCGCTGGCGACGACCGCGGGCGCGGCGCTCGTGCTGCTGCGGGTGCTGGCCGGGGCGCTCTGGCTCGTCGCGCTCGCGGCCAACTGGGGGCCGATCGCGCGCGACGCCGCCGCGGACATCGCCGACATCACCCTCTCGCCCGATCTCGAGCAGGCGGGGCTGCTGATCGTGATCCTCGTGGTGGGGGCGGTGCTGCTGGCCGATCTTGTGCTCGCGGTCTTCATCTACCGGGGGCACAACTGGCCCCGCGTGATCGTGATGATCGTCTCGACGGTATCGATCACGACCGCCTTCCTGCAGTGGTGGGTGGGCGGGCAGGACATCCGGCTCGCGACGACTCTCGTCACACTGGGTCTGGACGTGCTCGTGCTGCTGGCGCTGTCGAGTCGCGACGCGGCGGCCTATGCCCGTCGGCCGCGGCGCCGGCGCTGAGCCCGCCCCGATCGTGCCGGGGTAGCCTGTAAGCCGCCGTCGGCGGGGAGGGGTGTGACCGGATGTTCGACAGCCCCCTCTCGCACTCCGCGTACGAGGTGCTCGGGGTCGCCGCGGATGCGAGCGAGGACGACCTTCGCCGCGCCTATCGCCTGCGGCTGCGGGCGACGCACCCGGATACGGGCGGCGACGCCGCCGCCTTCGTGCAGGTGCAGCGCGCGTGGGAGCTGGTCGGCACCGCCGAGGCCCGCGCCCTCTACGACCGCGGCCACGGCTTCGGCGATTTCGCCCCGACGACCGACGCGGATGCCGCCGGCTGGCGTCCGCGCGGAGCCCCGGCCGACACGCGGCCCAAGGCGCGCGTGTACGGCCACCCCGGCGGATGGCGGCGCGAGCGCTATCTGACGCTCATGCGGGAGTGGGTCGGCCGGGGGGTCGAGCTCGAGGACCCGTACGCGCCGCATCTGGTGCGCACGGCGCCGCACGAGATCCGGCGGCTCCTCGCCGACGCGCTCGCCGAGGAGGAGACCGCCCGCGTCGTCGCCGACCTGGGCATGGGCTTCACGGTGTGGCACGACGTCGCCGCCGCGGGGCGGCGCGGGGGCGAGCCGGATGCCAAGCTCGACCACATCGTGCTGAGCCCGAGCGGCCTGTACGGGGTGCTGTCCGAGGACTTCGGCGGACCGGTGTCGCTGCGCCGCGGCGAGCTCGTGGGCGAGGACGTCGAGGGATCGCCGATCGCCGACCTGCTGGCGCGCATGCGCGTGATCGGGCGCGCCGCGGGGGTGCGCTTCGGCGGGGCGATCGTCGTGCTGCCCGACGAGGACCTGCCCCAGGCGATCCTCGAGGTGGGCAAGGTGCGGGGCGTCCCGGTCGTCGTGTGCGGCCGCGCGGCGCTCGCGACCGTGCTCCGGCGCGGCGTGCCCGGCGCGCGCGACATCGGCGGCAACGAGATCTTCGACGTGCGCACGCGGCTCCAGCACACGGTCGCGTTCGTCTGACGCGGCGCAGGCCACGCTAGTTTGGCCGCATGGACCCCGTCGCCTGGACCTTCGCCATCCTGGGCCTGGCGGTGGTCGCGTTCTTGAGCGGACGCATCGCGCTCGAGGTCGTGGCGGTGGGCGTGGCGCTGGCCTTGTGGGCGACCGGCGTGCTCACGCTGCCGGAGGCGCTCGCGGGTTTCGGTGATGCGACGGTGATCTTCATCGCCTCGCTCTTCGTCGTGAGCGAGTCGCTCGATGCCACTGGCGTCACGGCGTGGGTGGGACAGCAGGTCATGCGCCGCGGCATCACGGGGCGCGGCCGGCTCGTCGTCGTGCTCGGGCTGATGGTCGCCGTCCTCGCCGCGTTCATCAGCATCAACGGCGCCGTCGCGGCGCTGCTGCCGGTCGTCGTGGTCGTCGCGGTCAAGGCCCGGATCGTGCCCTCCCGTCTGCTGATCCCCCTCGCGTTCGCGGCGAGCGCGGGATCGCTGCTGACCCTGACGGGCACGCCCGTCAACATCGTCGTCTCGGACGCGGCAGTCGCCGCCGGCGGGCGCGCGTTCGGCTTCTTCGAGTTCGCCCTCGCGGGCGTCCCGGTCGTGGCGCTCACGATCGCCTATCTCGCGCTGTTCGGAGATCGCCTGCTGCCGGCCCGGTCGGCGGATCAGCTGGGCGACCCGCCGACCGACGCGAGCGAGGTGGCCCGCGGCTGGCGCGACAGCTACCAGGTCTCGCTCGACACGGGGCGGATGTTCAGCGTCGAGGAGGGTGTCGCCGAGGTGCTGATCCCGCCGCGCTCGTCGCTCGTCGGGCGCACGGTCTTTCCCGGCATGACGACGCGGCGCGAGAACCTCGTCATCCTCGCCGTGCGTCGCGGCGCGGAGGGCGAGGCGGCACCCAGGCCCGACGGAGAGGTGACGCTGCGACCCGGCGATGCGGTGCTCGTGCAGGGCCCGTGGGAGTCGCTCGAGCGCTACGTGCACACCGGCGACGTGACGCCGGTCACCTCCCCCCAGTCGCTGCGCCGCGCGGTACCGCTCGGTCGCGGGGCGAAGCGCGCTCTCGTGATCCTCGCGATCATGGTCGTGCTCCTCGCGACGGGCGTCGTACCGCCCGTCGTTGCGGGTCTTCTCGCCGCGGGGGCCCTTCTCGTCACGCGCGTGCTGAGCATCCCGCAGACCTACCGCGCGATCTCGTGGACGACGGTCGTGCTGATCGCCGGCATGATCCCGCTCTCGTCGGCCTTCCTCTCCACCGGCGCGGCCGATGTCGTCGCCGGCGCCCTCCTGACCTGGATCGGCGACACCTCGCCCCACCTGGCCCTGCTGGTGCTGTGCCTTGTCACCGTCGTACTCGGCCAGTTCATCTCCAACGTGGCGACCGTGCTCGTGGTCGCCCCCATCGCCGCGTCCGTGTCGGCGGCCCTGGACACCAGCATCCAGCCCTTCATGATGGCGCTGACGGTGGCGGGGGCGGCGTCGTTCCTGACGCCGATCGCGACACCCGTGAACCTCATGGTGATGCAGCCCGGTGGCTACCGCTTCGGCGACTACTGGCGCCTCGGTCTGCCCCTCGTGATCGTCTTCGTCGCCGTCGCCGTGCTCTGGGTGCCGGTGATCTGGCCCTTCTGATCGTGCGCGGCGGGGCGGGGACGGTACGGCGTGATCCCCGGACCGCACCGATAGCCTGGCCGGGGAGGGTGTGGATGTCTCAGAAGGAGCCGCTGTCGCCCGCGCTGCGCACGCTGCTGGCGCTCGCGGCATCCGTCGTGGCGCTGGCGGGGTTGTACCTGGCGCGCGACATCGCCGGACCGCTGATCCTCGGCGCGGTGCTCGTGATCATCGTCCACCCGGTGCGCGTCCCGCTCGAACGGCGTGGGTGGCCGCGATGGCTCGCCACGACGACCGTGATCGTCGTCGCGTACCTGATCCTCGCCGCGCTGGCGTGGATGCTGTACTACGCCGGCACGCAGTTCGTCCGTCTGGTGATCGACTTCGAGCAGCAGCTGCGCCAGAGCGCCGACAGCCTTCTCGCCTGGCTGCAGTCCGTCGGCCTGGATCAGCAGGCGGCGGATGCCGCCGCCTCGGCGCTGCAGCCCTCGACGCTCCTGAGCCTGGCGACATCCCTCGGCGGCACCGCCCTGGGTGTCGCGACGGCGTTCTTCTTCGTGCTCGCGTACGTGATCTTCATGTCCGCGGACGCCGCACGCTATCAGCAGGCGCCCGAGCTGTTCGGGCAGCAGGCGCACGCGACGATCGCGCGGGTGCGCACGTTCTGCACGGGAGTGCGGCGTTACTACGTCGTGAACGCGAGCTTCGGTGCCGTGGTCGCGATCGTCGACGGACTCGCGCTCTGGGCCCTCGGCATCCCCGTCCCGGCGGTGTGGGCGATCCTCGCGTTCGTGACGAACTTCATCCCGAACATCGGATTCGTGCTCGGCGTCATCCCGCCCGCCCTGCTGGCGCTCGTCGTGGGCGGCTGGCCGATGATGCTCGCCGTGCTGGCGATCTACAGCGTCGTCAACGTCGTGCTCCAGGTGCTCGTGCAGCCCAAATTCGTCAGCGACGCGGTCAGCCTCAGCCTCACCCTGAGTTTCTTCTCGGTCATCTTCTGGACCTTCGTGATCGGACCGCTCGGTGCGATCCTCTCCATCCCGCTCACCCTGCTCGTCCGTGCGTTCGTGCTCGAGGGCGATCCCGGGGCATGGTGGCTGCGCTGGCTCTCGGGAGACACGGCGGCCGCGCCCCCGCGGCCGGCACCTGTGGACGACCCGCCCGCCGAGGCTCCTACGCGACGCTCTCGTCGAGCGGCGCGGCGGCGGGATCGGGTGCGGGACGCTCGATGACCTCGAGCACGAGCACCACCAGAGCGGCGATCACGAGGGTCCAGATCACGAGCCCCGGGGTCAGGGGGCGCACGAAGAGCACGACGGCCGCGGCGATCACGGCGACCGCGGCACGCATGAGCACGCGCTGACGGTAGAGCCACACGCCCACCCGGCCGGTGCGGAGCCCGCGCCGCTCCAGCACGTCGCGCAGTGACCCGGCCCCCGAATGCACAAGCCCGCGCAGGCGCCTCGGTACGCGGAACGGTCCCGTGAACCAGCCGACGAGGGCCACGACGATCGCGAGCACGAGCACGGCCACCGCGGTGTCCCGCATCGCGCCCGTGAACGTCGCGAAGAGCACCTCGGCCGCGCGCGCGGGCAGCGGGTCGGGGGTGACGGTCGCGATGAACACGATGCGTCCGATCGCGAAGCCGGCGACCACGATCACCATGGACAGCGCGAGGGCGACGGATGCCGCCACCAGCGCCACCGAGCGACGCCTCGCCACGAGCACCCCGGCGGCGAGCAGGCCGATCGCGATCCAGGGCAGCCACAGCCCCGCGGCCAGCGTGAGTCCGTAGCCCAGTTGGACGCTCGGCAGGGCGTCCGACTGCGCGATCGCGATCGTGCGGTCGATCGTGGGGATGGATGCCGCCAGCCCGATCCCCTGGGCGACCAGGGCGTCCTTGACGGCGTCGATGATCGGGGCGAGCTGGATGCCGATCGTGCCGTCGTCCGCGAGGTCGAGCGCCATGCCCTCCTCGCCCGCGAGCGCTCCCGTCAGCTGTGTGTGGCTCACGCGCAGCGCGGTCGCCCACACGTTCGAGAACGCGTCGGAGGCGACGAAGCCCTCGACCGTGCGGTCGATGAGCGACTGCACACCCTGAGCCGCCGGGCCCTTGAGCAGCTCGAGGGCACGCGTGGCCGCGGGGCCGGTGCCGAGGTCCACCTGATCGGCGACGACGGCCTGCACCGCCGGGTCATCGGCCAGGGGCCCGTAGGCGGCGACGAATCGATCGGTGTCGGTGAGCTGCACATTGGCCCACGTCGCCACCACGGCGATGGGGGCGAGCAGCGCGCCGAGCGTGATGAGCACGGTCGCCAGCAGAGTCCAGCCCCACGCGCGTCGGCGAGGGGCTTCGGTGTCGGCCGGCGCATCGAGCACAAGCGTGTCGGCGGCGTCCTCGGCGTGCGCGGCGCGTTCGCGCAGCGCCGCGTTCTCGGCCTCGAGGGCATCGATTCGGCGGCGCAGTTCAGCGGTGGTCAGGCGTGGCATGACGCTCCCCTCGTGGGCTCTGCGCTCACTGTAGCGATGCGCGCGGAGGTGGTGGGGGTCAGCCGTCGGCCAGTCCGAGCAACTCGAGCGGGTGCGTGAGTCGCCACCACATGCTCGGGTCCTCGACGGCGGAC
The DNA here is from genome assembly GCF_003248605.1 of Microbacterium sp. Classification (GTDB taxonomy): domain Bacteria; phylum Actinomycetota; class Actinomycetes; order Actinomycetales; family Microbacteriaceae; genus Microbacterium. Next base: position 19,203 of record NZ_QFPF01000041.1, on the reverse strand, counting down.
TGCAGCACCGCGTCGACGTCGGCCGCATCGAGGGGCCCGGTGACCTGCAGGGTGCCGGCCACCGCGCCCGCGGCGCGGTCGTCGCCGGCCTCGCCGAGAGCGAGCTGCGGCGTCGCGGTCGCCGCGCCGCCGTTGAAGAGGATGACGGCGGCGTCGGCGTCGGTGACGATCGGGACGGGCTCGCCCCACAGGGTGGTGACGGTGCCCACGACCGTGCCCTCCGGTACCGCGAGGGTCGGCTGCAGCGGCGCATCGAGCGAGGCCAGCAGCGCTCGGGCCTCATCGAACCGGGCGGCGCTGGTGTCTTGGCCGAGCACAGCGACGAAGGCTCGCACCGTGACGTCGCCGACCGCGATGTCACGCGCGGCCAGGAGGTTGTAGTCGCGCCCGAGGAATCCGGTCTTGACCCCGATCACGCCCGGCTCGCCGAGCAGCGCGTTCGTGTTCTCGACGAGCCCCACGCCCGGCAGGTCGACGGAGGTCTTGGCGACGATCTCGGCGATGACGGGGTTGGTCAGCGCGCGCTGCGCCAGGGTCACGAGGGCTGCGGGCGTGGCGACGTTGCGGGGACTGATGCCGGAGGGGTTGACCACCGTGATGCCGCCCAGGCCGTGCTGCGCGAGCCATTCGTTCGCGGCTCGCGCGTAGACCGCGTGCGAGGGGGCGATCTGCGCGACGAGGTAGTCGGCGTAGTTGCCGGCCGAGCCGATGAGCAGGCCCTCGAGCAGCTGGTACTGGGTGAGGCTCTCGCCCACCACGACCGGCAGCGCCGACTCGCCGGCGGCGATCGTCGCGCGGTAGTCCGCCCGGTCGGCGGCGGTGAAGGTGTACTCGGGACCTTGCTCGCCGACCGCGAGCGGCAGACGATCGAGCACGACGAGCGCCGTGACGACCTTGGTGATGCTCGCCATGGGCACGGCCTCGGCGGCGCTCGACAGGGGCGAGCCGAGCCCCGCGACGCCGAGCGCGGCCGAGCCGTCGGCGGGCCACGCGGGCGCGGCGGCGACGGCCGGGTTCGTCGTCACCGCCACCGCCTCCACCCGCGGTGCGACAGCGTGCAGGGGCCACAGCAGCAGGGCGGCGCCGTAGCCGAGCACGAGGACGAGCACGACGGCGAGGGGCGGCAGCAGCGCCGCGCGCCACGCGGATCCGGGGCGGCGGGGGCCGATGAGGTCGCCGTCGTCGTCACCGTCCGGGTCGTGCGTCTGCGCGCCGGCGGTGATCCTGTCGTCGTGCAGCCATGCCAGGGCGGGCGCGGCGGTCGGGGTCACACGGCCAAGATATCGCCCCGCGGGGTGGCTATACTCATGCCCACAACACACGGGAGTCCGGTGAGCCGGGCTGAGAGGAAGCGAACCACGCTTCGACCGTCGAACCTGATCCGGATCATGCCGGCGCAGGGAGGAGATCCGAATGAGCACGTCCACGTCCACGTCCGCCCCCGTCCAGGGGAGCTTCGGCCGCATCGTCTGGCGCTGGAGGGTCGTCGACATCGTCGTCGCCAGCGTCATCGGCGTCGCCTGCGCCGCCGTCTTCCTGCTCTGGAACGTCGGGTACCAGCTGCCCAGCGAGGCCCTCGCGCCCCTGCTGCCCGGCGTGCAGGGGCTGCTCGCCGGCCCCTGGCTCGTCGCCGGCGTGCTCGGCGGCCTCATCATCCGCAAGCCCGGCGCCGCCCTTTACACCGAGCTGCTCGCCGCCGTGATCTCGGCGCTCGTGGGCAACCAGTGGGGGCCGCTGACGATCGTGTCGGGTCTCGTGCAGGGGCTCGGCGCCGAGCTCGTCTTCCTGCTCTTCGCGTACGCCGTGTGGCGTCTGCCGGTCGCGATCCTCGCGGGGGCCGGCGCCGGACTCGCGTGCGGCATCAACGACCGCATCCTCTGGTACGCCGGCGCCGACACCGCCTTCACGATCGTCTACATCGTCTCCACGACGATCTCGGGCGCCGTCATCGCGGGAGCGGGGTCCTGGTTCGTCGCGCGCGGGCTCGCGCAGACGGGCGCGCTGTCGCGGTTCGCGTCGGGCCGCGAGGTCTCGCGACGCGTCTGAGCGTCGTGATGACAGCATCCGTTCGTCCCGCCGCGGTCGACGCGCGCGGCTGGGGCTGGCGCTACGCCTCGCGCCGGCGGTGGGCGGCGCGTGAGGTCTCGCTGCGGATCGATCCCGGCACGCGGGTGCTGCTGCTCGGCGCATCGGGTGCCGGCAAATCGACCCTGCTGCACGCCCTCGCGGGGGTGCTCGGCGGCGACGACGAGGGCGAGAGCCTCGGCGAGCTGACGATCGACGGGGTGCCGGCCGCCCGCGCCCGGGGCCGGGCGGGGCTCGTGCTGCAGGATCCCGACAGCCAGGCGATCCTCGCGCGGGTCGGCGACGACGTCGCGTTCGGATGCGAGAACCTCGGCGTGCCGCGGGCGGCGATCTGGCCTCGGGTCGCCGATGCGCTCGACGCCGTGGGCCTGGATGTGCCGCTCGATCGGTCCACCTCGGCGCTCTCGGGCGGGCAGAAGCAGCGACTCGCGCTCGCCGGGGTGCTCGCGATGCGCCCGGGGCTGATTCTGCTCGACGAGCCGACCGCGAACCTCGACCCCGCGGGGGTGACCGAGGTGCGGGATGCTGTCGCCCGATCCCTCGAACGCACCGGAGCGACGCTCGTCGTGGTCGAGCATCGCCTCGACGTGTGGCTGCCGCTCGTGGACCGGGTCGTCGTGCTGGGGGAGGGCGGCGTCATCGCCGACGGTTCCCCCGACGCCGTGCTGCACGGGCACGGCCGAGAGCTCGCCGCGGGGGGTGTGTGGGTGCCGGGATTTCCCCCGCCGCCGCCCCCGCCCCCCGCGGTGTCGCCCGGTGCGCCGCTGCTGGAGGCGCGTGAGCTCGCCGTCGCACGGGTGCGCGGCTCCATCGTCGCGGGGTCGGTCGATCTCGACGTGCGCCCCGGCGAGGTCGTCGGCATCACGGGGCCCAACGGCGCCGGAAAATCGACGCTGGGCCTGACTCTCGCGGGGCTCCTGGCGCCGGCGAAGGGCCGGGTGGCGGCATCCACGTCTCTCGCGGGAGATGCGAAACGCGAGCCGATCGCATGGTCGTCGCGTCAGCTGCTGACGCGCGTCGGCACGGTGCTGCAGGATCCCGAACACCAGCTGCTCGCGACCACGGTGCGGCGCGAGCTCGAGGTCGGGCCTCGCGCGCTGGGACTCGGTGAGGGCGAGATCGCCGCCCGCACCGATGCGCTGCTCGCGCGTCTGCGCCTCGCGGCGCTCGCCGACGCCAATCCGTACACGCTCTCGGGCGGAGAGAAGCGGCGCCTCACCGTCGGCGGCATGCTCGCGACCCGACCGCGCGTGATGGTGCTCGACGAGCCGACGTTCGGGCAGGATGCTCTGACCTGGGCCGAACTCGTCGCCCTGATCGCCGAGCTGCGCGACGGGCGCGGGGGTGGGGGCGAGAGCCCCGCTGCGGTCGTCGCGGTCACCCACGACGCCGCCGTGCTGGGGGCCCTGCACGCGCGCGAGTTCGCGCTGAGGGCGCCGTGATCGCGCAGCAGCAGCAGGAGCGCGCCGTGCGCGCGGGTCCCATCGCGGGCATCAATCCTGTCGCCAAGCTCACCGCGGCGCTGCTGATCGCGCTGCCGCTCGTGCTCACCATCGACTGGGTCTCGGCAGCGGTCGCGCTCGGGCTCTCCGGCATCCTGTTCGTGCTGTCGGGGGTGCGGTGGCGCGAGTTCTGGCTGCGCACCCTGCCCGTGTGGGTCGCCGCGCCCCTGACGGCCGTGACGATCGCCCTCTACGGGCAGACGTCGGGGCAGATCTACGTCGAGTGGTTCGTCGTGCGCATCAGCGAAGGATCGCTCGAGCTGGCCGTGGCGACCTTCTTCCGCGTGCTGGCGATCGCGCTGCCGGGCATCGTGCTGTTCGTCACGGTCGATCCGACCGACCTCGCCGACGGCCTCGCCCAGATCGTGCACCTGCCCGCCCGCTTCGTCCTGGGGGCGCTCGCCGGCATGCGGATGCTGGGGCTGCTCGCCGACGACTGGCGCGCCCTCGCGCTGGCGCGGCGGGCCCGCGGGGTCGCCGACGAGGGCCGCGTGCGGCGGGTTCTCGGCATGGCGTTCGCGCTGTTCGTACTGGCGATCCGCCGCGGGACGAAGCTTGCGACCGCGATGGAGGCGCGCGGTTTCGGCGGAATCGCCGACGCGGACGGCCGCCCGATCACACGCACGTGGGCGCGCGAGTCGCGCTGGGGTGCGCGCGAGTGGGTGCTGGTCGCCGCCGGCGCCGCGATCAGCGCGACCGCCCTCGCGACCGCGGTGTGGGTGGGCTCGTGGAACTTCATCCTCGGCCCGGCGTGAGGGCGGCGCGGCGTCCGGGGTGCGCGTGACACCCGGTGCCGCGTAGGCTGATGCGCGATTCCACGCGCGGCGCCACGACCGCCCGCGCGCGTGATGTTCGAAGGAGAACCCCATGCACGAAGGCAGATCCGGCGCGCTCGTCACGGGCGGCGCCAGCGGGCTCGGGCTCGCGACCGCGCGGCGTCTGGCCGGCGAGGGCATGGTCGTCACGATCATCGACCTGCCGTCCTCGCCCGGCGAGGAGATCGCCGCCGAGCTCGGCGGGGTCTTCGCACCCGCCGACGTCACGAACGAGGAGCAGGTGCGCGCGGCGGTCGCCGAAGCATCCGCGCTCGCGCCGCTGCGCGTCGTCGTGAACTGCGCGGGCATCGCCCCGCCCGCCAAGGTGCTCGACCGCGACGGAAACCCGTCCCCGATCGCCGACTTCGAGCGGGTCGTGCGCATCAACCTGATCGGCACGTACACCGTGATCGCCCAGGCGGCGGCATCGATGGCGGGCAACGAGCCGCTGCCCGGCGGCGACCGCGGGGTCATCGTCAACACGGCGAGTGTCGCCGCGTTCGACGGCCAGATCGGGCAGCCCGCGTACTCCGCGAGCAAGGGCGGCGTGCACGCGATGACACTGCCGATCGCGCGCGAGCTGGCACGCCACGGCATCCGCGTCGTCACGATCGCACCGGGAATCATGGAGACCCCGATGCTCAAGGGCCTGCCGCAGGCCGCACAGGATTCGCTCGGCGAACAGGTGCCCTACCCGTCGCGGCTGGGGCGACCCGAGGAGTACGCCGATCTCGCCCTGCACATCGTGCACAACGGCTATCTCAACGGCGAGACGATACGACTGGACGGGGCGATCCGGATGGCACCGCGATGAGCGACAGCATCCGTCTGCGGATCGACGGGGGGCTCGCCCGCATCACGCTCAACCGACCGGCGCGATTGAACGCGTTCGACGAGGCGATGGCGCACGCCTGGCAGGTCGCCTGCGTCGAGGCGACGTCGTCCGACGACATCGGCGCGATCCTCATCGACGCGGCCGGCCCCGCCTTCTGCGCGGGCGGCGACGTCGTCGCGATGGCGACCGCGGTCGGGACGGGTGCGGGCATCACCGAACTCGCCCACGTGATCCACGGCGGCATCCGCGCGCTCGTCGAGTCGTCGGTGCCGGTCGTGGCCGCCGCCCAGGGCACGACCGCGGGTGGCGGTCTCGGCATCCTCCTCGCCAGCGACTACGCGATCGCCGCCGCCGACTCCCGGATCGGCAGCCGGTACGCCGGTGTCGGGCTCACCCCCGACCTCTCGGTCTCGGCGCAGCTGGCCCGCGCCGTCGGCGAGCGCCGGGCGCTGCAGCTCGTGCTCGGCGACCGGATGCTGTCGGCCGATGAGGCCCGCGCGTGGGGCCTCATCGCCGAGGTCGTCGACGCGGGCGACGTCGCGTCGCGGGCCGAGGCCGTGGCCCGGTCCTGGCTCGAGGGCGCCACTGCAGCCTTCGGCCAGGCCAAGCGCCTCATCCGATCGCAGCCGACGCGTTCGTTCGCCGACCAGCTCGACGAGGAGGCCCGCACGATCGGCGCGGCCTTCGACACCCCCGACGCCCGGGCGCGGATCGCCGCGTTCGCCCAGGCGTCCGCCTCCGCCGCATCCCGAAAGGACCCCCGATGAACGGAAAACCCCTCGCCGGACGCACGATCCTGATGTCGGGCGGAAGCCGCGGCATCGGCCTCGCGATCGCGCTGCGCGCGGCCGCGGACGGCGCCAACATCGCGATGCTCGCGAAGACCGACACCCCGCATCCACGCCTCGAGGGCACCGTGCACTCGGCGGCCGAGCAGATCCGCGCGGCGGGGGGCGAGGCGCTGCCGATCGTCGGTGATGTGAGATCCGACGACGACGTGACCGAGGCGGTGCTGAAGACGCAGGGCGAGTTCGGCGGCATCGACATCGTCATCAACAACGCCAGTGTGATCGACCTGTCGGGTTCGCTCGACCTCGACGCGAAGAAGTACGACCTGATGCAGGACGTCAACGTGCGCGGCACCTTCATGCTCTCGCGTGCCGCGGTGCCGATCCTGCGCGACAGCAAGAACCCGCACATCCTCTCGCTCTCGCCCCCGCTGAACCCGACGCCGAGGTGGCTGGGGGCGCACACGGGGTATTCGCTGGCGAAGTTCGGCATGACGATGGTGACGCTGGGCCTTGCCGCCGAGTTCGCGGGCATCGCCGCGAACACGCTGTGGCCGCGCACGACCATCGCGACGGCCGCGGTGCAGAACCTGCTGGGCGGCGACCGCGTGATGGCGGCCAGCCGCACAGCCGAGATCTACGCCGACGCGGCGTACGAAGTCATCACCCGGCCTGCCGCGTCGTGCACGGGTCGGCAGCTGATCGTCGAGGACGTGCTGACCGAGGCCGGCGTCACCGACTTCTCGGGGTACGCAGCGGTGCCGGGCACGCCGGATTCGGCCCTGTTCCCCGACATCTTCCTCGACTGACGGGAGCTGGGCTGGGAACGGTGCCGGGCGCGGGGCGGAAGCGGGCCGCGCCCGGCTGACCGGAGCGGGCCGGGTGGCGGGTGGGTCACGCGGCGAAATCGGTCAACATTCCGGAGCGACGGCGGCCATCGTGTGCGGTGCCCGCAGAATTCCGGACCTGATCGTGCCGCTGGGCGACACTGTTTCCGGAATGTTGACCGCGCGAGGCGGCTACCATCGCCGCATGCCGGTGATGAGCGCGGGAATCCTGCTGTATCGACTCGGCCCGAACGGCGCGGACGCGGCCGAGGTCTTCCTCGCCCATATGGGCGGCCCGTTCTGGACCTCCAAGCGCGAGGGCGCCTGGACGATCCCCAAGGGCGAATACGATCCCGACACCGAAACGGCACGGGACGCTGCGCGTCGCGAGTTCGCCGAAGAGCTCGGCATCGCCCCGCCCGAGCTCGACCATGCCGAACTCGGCACGTTCGTGTACTCCTCGGGCAAACGCATTGTGGTGTTCGTCGCCGACGGCGCAGGGTTCGACCCGCCGCACCTGACCTTCGGCGAGTTCGACCTCGAGTGGCCGCCGCGTTCGGGGCGCATGCAGCGCTTCCCCGAGGTCGACGACGCGCGGTGGGTGCCCCTCGGCGAGGCCCGCACGCTGCTCGTCAAGGGCCAGCGTCCCGCGGTCGAGGCGTTGGAGCGGCTGCTGGCGGCGGCATCCACCCCCTGAGGCCTCAGGCGATGGACTTGCGCAGGAACACCTGCTCGATGCCGTCGTCGCCGGGCACCCGCTCGGACTCGGCGTAGCCCTCGCGTTCGTAGAGGCGCAGATTCGCCTCGCTGAGCGACCCGGTGAACAGTTCGGCCTCGCGGCAGCCCGCCGCGCGACCGCGGGCCTCGACGGCCGCGAGCAGCCGCGAGCCGATGCCCGCGCCCTGGACATCGGGTGCGATCGCCAGGCGTCCGATCAGCAGCAGGGCGCCGTCGACGCGGCCCCGCACGGCACCGACCATTCGCGTGCCGATGTGCGCGACGCATCCCTCGTTCTCGACCAGCTCGGCCTCCACCTCGTCGAGAGTCTGCGTGAGCGGCGGCATGTGCGGCGTGCCGTAGATCAGGGCCTCCTGCACGAAGGCCGCGCGCTGGAGGGTCAGCACCTCGCCCGCATCGCCGGGCTCGATGGCGCGGATCCGCACGTCGGTCATCGGGTCGGCTCCGGGCGGTCGCGGGCGGGCGGGACCGCGAGGTACCGGGCGTCGGGTGTGACATCGCTCATCCGGCACACTGTAGTGCCGCGGCGGCGCGGCTACCCTGGGAGGTATGACTGACACCCCCGCCGTGCGCACGACAAAACCGCGTCAGGTGCGCCCCACGACGGAGGGGTGGTCGCAGAAGAAGGATGCCGAGGGCCGGCCGCTGCTGCAGTTCGCTTCTCCGAAACGCGGCAAGCCTCCCGTGCATCTGGCCGATATGTCCCCCGCCGAGCGCGTGGCGAAAGCCACCGAGCTCGGGCTGCCCGGGTTCCGCGCCAAGCAGATCGCCGCGCACTACTTCACCCACTACACCGCCGATCCCGCCGACATGACCGACCTTCCGGCCGCGGGGCGCGAAGAGCTGGTCGCCGGTCTCCTGCCGCCGCTGCTGACCGAGGTGCGTCGGCTGCAGACCGACGGGGGCGACACGATCAAGTTCCTGTGGAAGCTGCATGACGGCGCCCTCGTCGAATCCGTTCTCATGCGCTATCCGGGCCGCATCACGCTGTGCGTGTCGAGCCAGGCAGGGTGCGGCATGAACTGCCCCTTCTGCGCGACGGGACAGGCGGGCCTCACGCGCAACATGTCGGCGGCCGAGATCGTCGACCAGATCGTGCGAGCCAACGCCGTCATCGCCGCGGGGGAGCTGGGCGGCAAGAAGAGCACCGACCACTCGCTCGAGCGCGTGTCGAACATCGTGTTCATGGGAATGGGCGAGCCCCTGGCCAACTACGCGCGCGTCATGCAGGCCGTGCGCGTGATGGTCGCGAAGCAGCCCGAGGGGCTCGGCATGAGCGCCCGCGGCATCACCGTGTCGACCGTCGGACTCGTGCCGGCGATCACGAAGCTCGCGAACGAAGACCTGCCGGTCACCTTCGCCCTCTCGCTGCACGCCCCCGACGACCTGCTGCGCGACGAGCTGATCCCGGTCAACTCGCGCTGGAAGGTCGATGAGGCACTGGATGCTGCACGCACCTACTTCGAGAAGACCGGGCGCCGTGTCTCCATCGAATACGCCCTGATCAAGGACATGAACGATCACGGCTGGCGCGCCGATCTGCTCGCGGAGAAGCTCAACGCGCGCGGCCGCGGCTGGGTGCATGTCAATCCGATCCCGCTGAACCCGACGCCCGGCTCGATCTGGACCGCGTCCGAGCGTGACGTGCAGAACGAGTTCGTGCGCCGGCTCAACGCGGCAGGGATCCCGACGACGCTCCGCGACACGCGCGGCAAGGAGATCGACGGCGCGTGCGGCCAGCTCGTCGCCACCGAGGACGACGAGCGCGCCGCCGCCGACGCCTGAGCGCCGCGGGGTGCCCGCGTGCCGCGGGTGCGTAGGAGCCGCGGGGGCGTGAGCGACAGCATCCCGCCCCGCTCCTATCCGCGTTGGGGCGTCAGAATCACGTTGGGGCGCGGAGCAGCACGCCCCAACGTGGTTTCAACGCCCCAACGTGCGGTTGATGCCGGCGCGACGCTGCGCGGGATGCCGGGGCGGCATCGGAGGCGCGCCCCGCCGCCGGGCCTGACAGAATCGGCGCATGCCGCACTGGGTCCTCGTCGCGCTCGCCGCCCTCGTGTTCGCCCTCGTCTCGGCGTGGGTGATCCGCCGGCTGCTGGATGTCGCGGTGGGCTGGGTGCGGGCGGTCGTGACCTCGGTCGCGGTGTTCGTGCTGGCGCTGCCCGTCGCGTCGCGGTCACTCACGGCCGCCGACGTCCTGGTCGGCGGCCGCATCATCGTCGACGACGGTGTCGCCGCGGCCTTCCTCGCGTTGACGGTCGGGTGGATCTTCGCGGCGGCCGTGATCGTGGTGCTGACCTTCGAGTTCCTCTGGCCCTCGCACGGCATGCGGAACCCTGTGCGCGTCGTGCGCGATGCGATCCGCCGGCGTGATCGGGCGCGCCGGTACGTGCAGATCCTCGCGATCGGCTCGCGCCACGGGATCGGCTTCTACGAGAGCCGCCGCCGGGGCGATGACGACCGGCTTCCCGCGGCGCTCGTGGCCGCCATGAACGACGCGGGCGTCACCTTCGTCAAGCTCGGGCAGGTGCTCTCCTCGCGCGAGGATGTGCTGCCGCCCGCCCTGATCGAGGCCTTCTCGACCCTTCAGATGGATTCGACGCCGATCCCCTGGCCCGAGGCCCGGAGCGCGATCCAGGCGCAGCTGCACCGCCCGATCGAGGAGGTCTTCGCCGAGATCGATCCGCAGCCGCTGGCCGCAGCATCCGTCGCTCAGGTGCACACCGCGCGGCTCATGGGCGGCGAGGAGGTCGTCGTGAAGATCCAGCGGCCCCGCGCGCGCTCGCAGGTGACGACCGACCTCGACATCCTCGAGCGGCTCGCGATCGAGGGCGAACGCCGCACCGACTGGGCGAAGGACTACGGGGCGCGCGCGCTCGTCGACGAGTTCGCGCGCGCCCTGCGCGAGGAGCTCGACTACCGCATCGAGGCGTCGAACACCGAGATGCTGCGCTCGGCGGTGTCGGCATCGGGTCAGAGGCTGCTGCGGGTGCCGCGGGTGTTCGCGGAGTTCTCGACCCCCCAGATGCTGGTTCAGGAGCGGGTGACGGGAACCCCGTTCAGCCGTCTCGCGCACGATGCCCTGCCGGCGGATGAGGCGCAGCGCATCGCCGATGCCCTCCTGGATGCTGTCATGGACCAGATCGCGGTGCGCGGTGTCTTCCACGCCGACCTGCACCCCGGCAATCTCATGCTGGATCCCGACGGCACCGTCACACTGATCGACTTCGGCGCCGTGGGTGTGCTCGAGTCGAGCATGCGCCGGCTGCTGCTGCCGATGCTGATCGGCATGGCGAACGAAGACGATGTCGCCGTGACCGATGTGGCGCTGCTGATGTGCGGCCCGCCGGCCGGCGACGCCGATGTCGCCCTGCTGCAGCGTGACATCGGCGTCATCCTCACCCGCATGCGCAACTCTCACGCCGACGGCAACGTGTTCCGGATGCTGCTCGACGTGCTCCGCCGGAACCGCATGGCCCTGCCGCCCTCGCTGCTGCTGGTGTTCCGCACGCTGGCATCGCTCGAGGGCACGTTGCGCAAGCTCGTGCCCGACTACGACATGGCCGCCCGGGCCCTCGACGTCGCGCCGCGTGTCGCGCTCTCCCTCGTGTCGCCGCGCGGTGCCGCTCTCACCGCGCAGACGTGGTCGGCGCTCGCGATCGAACAGGCCCGCCGCATGCCGCGACGGCTCGAGGCCGTGACCAGATCGCTCGAGGACGGCTCGTTCTCGATGCGGCTGCGCGTGTTCGAGAGCGAGGGTGAGCGATCGTGGATCGACTCGATCACCTCGCGCGTGTCATCCACGGTCGTCGGGGTCACTCTTGTCATCGCCGGCGTCCTGCTCGCCGTCGACGACGGCGGCCCTCTCGTCACGGGCGATGTGCCGGCCTTCGGGTTCCTCGGCAGCCTCATGGGCCTCGGCGGGCTGCTGTTGCTGCTGCGCGCGCTGCGCGGGGCGCTGCGCCGCCGCTGACGCCGGGGCGGGGCGTCCACGTGGGTCGGGCCTCGCCCCGGCCGCCGCCCCGGGGGGCCCCGTCCCGGCGGCGCGCCGTCCCGGCGGCGCCCCGTCCCGGCGGCGCCCCGTCCCGGCGGCGCCCACCGGGTCGAACCCACATTTTTGCAGCGAGCCACCACGCGTCGGATGGGGTTTCGCTGCAAAAATGTGGGTTCGCCGGGCGCCCGGCGCCGGGCACCGGCGCCGGGCGCACGGCGCCGGCCGCACGGCGCCGGGCCGCGGGCCCGCCGTCAGCCGCCGGTCGCGAGCTCGCGGCGGCGCATCAGGGCGAGGGATGCTGCGGCTCCCGCGGCCGCGGAGGGCAGCATCCACCACAGCCCGTTCGGGTCGACGGCGTCGGGTGCCGGCACGGGCGTCGCGGCGAACGGGGAGATCGCGATGATCTCGGTGGGCAGGCCGAAGATCGTGCCGAACAGAGCGAGCGCCGCGGCGGCGATGACGATGCCCCAGCCGAGGGGGATCGTCGCACGCGGCACGAGCACGAACACGACCGCGGCGGCGGCGACGAAGACGGATGCTGCCACCGCCTGTCCCGCGCCGACCACGACCGCATCGGTGGCCAGGCTCGGTTCGCCCGCTGTCGCGGTGATCGCCAGCGCCGCGGCCCCGACAGCGGCCGCGCAGATCACGAGGATGCCGACGACCGCGACGAGGAGGAACGCACCGAGCCAGGCCGCACGGGCGAGCGGGGTGGCCAGGGTGGGCTCGGCGGTGCCGTGGGTCTCCTCCTGCCGCGCGCGCATGATCGTTTGCACGCCGAAACACGCCGCGAGCACCCCGACCATCACGAAGAAGGTGACGAGCACGCCCTGATCCATGGATCCCTCCGCCGCCAGACGTTCGAGGATCGCGGCGATCTGCGGGTTGTCGGTGCCGACCTGCTCGACGAGGCCACCGAGGGTGGCGGAGAGAGCGCCCACGACGGTGGCACCGAGCGCCCACGCGAGGATCGATCCGGCGCTCAGGCGCCACACCAGCCCGGGGGTCGACGACAGCGTCCGTCCCGCGTTCGCGCGCCCTGCTCGCTCGGGCAGGGCACCCTCGCCGATGTCGCGCCGGGCCTGGATGAGCGCCGCGGCGGCGGCGAACACGACGAACGCGCCCGTGCACAGCAGCAGCGGGAGCGGGTCGTCGTCGCTGAGAGGCCGGACGTTCTCGGCCCAGGCGAAGGGCGAGAGCCAGGCGAGCCACGAACTCTCCATGCGGGTGAGGTCATCGCTCGGGGTGCCGAGCGCGTTGCCGACGCCGGCGAGGACGAAGGATCCGACGATGATGAGCACCGCGATCGAGTTGGCCGCCCGCGCCGAACGCACGAGCTGCGCCGCGAGGAGGCCGACGCCGAGGAAAACGACGCCCGATCCGGCGAGGGCGGCGCCGGCGAGCGCGGATCCCGCGGCGTCCTGCCCCGATGCGACGAGGGCGACCGCGGCGACCGCACCGGCCGCGACGCACGCGAGCGTGCCGTGCGCGATGGTCGCCCAGAACGGCGCCCACCGACCCGCGGGGGTCGCACCGACCAGCTCGGTGCGGCCGGTCTCCTCATCTGCCCGGGTGTGGCGCACGGCGAGGAAGGACGCCATGAACGCCACCAGGAGGATCAGGAAGGGCAGGATCAGGAAGATCAGGAACGCCCCCTCGCCAGTGCCCGAGGGCAGCCCGCGGAAGACGAGGATGACGGGGTTCGCGAGTGCGACGGCGACCAGCCCCGCGCGCTCCTGCTCGGTGCCGAAGGTGTCGGCGATGCCCGCGAACGCACCGAACGTGAGCGCCGTGATCGTGCCGATCCACAGGATCAGCTGCAGGGCGTCGCGCCGCAGACGCTGCCGCAGCAGGGGCGCGATGGCGGTCACGGCGCCGCCCCCGTGCCGGCTCCCGTGGCCGCCCCCGCCCCCGCATCGAGATCGTCGCCGTAGTGGCGCAGGAACAGCTCCTCGAGCGAGGGCGGCTCGATCCGCAGCCCGCGCACATCGCGGCGCGCCAGGTCGGGGAGCACGAGCGTCACCCGATCGCTGTCGACCGCGAGCGTGACCCTGCCGTGCACCGAGCGCACACCGTGCACGCCCGCGATGCGGGCGAGACCGGCAGCATCCCCGCCGTCGTCGTCGAACGACACCTGTGTGCGGGTCAGGTGCCGCAGCTGCTCGAGTGTGCCCGATTCGACGACGCGCCCCGCGCGGATGATGCTGACGCGATCGCAGAGCTGCTCGACCTCCGAGAGCACATGGCTCGACAGCAGCGCCGTCGCTCCGGCATCACGCGCCCGCGCGAGCTCGCGATGGAACACCACCGACATGAGCGGATCGAGGCCGCTCGTCGGCTCGTCGAGGATGTACAGGTCGGCGGGCACGGCGAACGCGGCGACGAGCGCCACCTTCTGTCGGTTGCCCTTCGAGTACGCGCGCCCCTTCTTGCGCGGGTCCAGGGTGAACGCCTCGAGCAGCCGTGTCTTCTCGGCCGTATACGCGGCATCCCCGCGGTGCGCACCCCGCAGCCGCGCGAGCAGGTCGATCGCCTCGCCCCCGGTGAGGTTCGGCCACAGGCTCACGTCGCCGGGAACGTATGCGATGCGCCGGTGCAGGTCGACCGCGCGGCGCCAGGGGTCGGCGCCGAAGACGGATGCTGTTCCGCCCGACGCCCGCGCAAGACCCAGCAGCACGCGGATCGTCGTCGACTTGCCCGCGCCGTTGGGCCCCAGAAAGCCGTGCACCTCGCCGGTGGCGACGTCGAGGTCGAGGCCGTCGAGGGCGCGCGTGCGGCCGTAGCGCTTCTCGAGGGCGCGCGTGAGGATGACACTGGTCATGCCGGGCAGGCTACGCCCGGGGCGCGGCGCGCGGTAGAGGGCGCGATGTGTATGCGTTCAAGGCGCGAAGATCGCCGCGCGGCGGAGGGATCTGTCATTATGTATACATAACGGTGTCGGTGATGCGAAGGGGGATGCTGTGCGCCAGAGCGATCGCGCCTACCGCTCCCTCCTCGACGAGATCCAGAGCGGGGCCCTGCCCGCCGGCGCCGTGCTGGCCGAGACCGAGCAGTCCGCCCGGCTCGGGGTGAGCCGCACGCCGCTGCGCGCGGCGCTGAGCAGGCTCGCCGCCGACGGGCTCGTCGTGCAGCAGTCTCCGCGGGTCACCGTCGTCACGGCGATCGATGCCGACGACATCCGCGCCCTGTTCGAGGTGCGCCGCGCCCTCGAAGAGACCGCCGCCCGCATCGCGGCGCAGCGCGGCGATGCCGACGCGTTCGCCGTGCTCGAGTGGGAGTTCACCACCGCGGCCGGCGCGCTCGAGGGTGCGACGGCCCACGACGCGTACTACGCGCTCATCGCGCGCTTCGACGCCGCGGTCGACGCCGCGGTCGCCAACGACTACCTCGCCCAGGCGCTGCGCACCGTGCGCACCCACCTCGTCCGCGTGCGCCGGCTGGCCCGCGACAAACCCGAGCGGCTCGCCGCGTCGGTCGGGGAGCACCGGCTCATCGCCCACGCACTCGCACGACGCGACGGCGACCTCGCCGCCCACGCCACGCATGTGCACCTGCACAACGCTCTCGAGAGCATCCTCGTCTCCCTCGCGGAAGGAACCCCATGACCATCAGCCACCACCTGCGCGTGCACCGCAGCGACGAGTACCTGCCGCGCGAGGGCCAGCTCGCGTGGCGCATCGCCGAGGTCGCCACCGATCCCGTGGATGTCGAGCCCGATGTCGTCGACATGATCATCAACCGAGTCATCGACAACGCGGCCGTGGCCGCGGCATCCCTCACGCGCGCGCCCGTCTCGGCGGCACGGGCACAGGCGCTCGATCACCCCGTCTCGATCGGCGGGCGCGGCGCGACGGTGTTCGGCGTCGACCCCGGGCGGCGGACGTCGCCCGAGTGGGCAGCCTGGGCGAACGGCGTCGCGGTGCGCGAACTCGATTACCACGACACCTTCCTCGCGGCGGACTACTCGCACCCGGGCGACAACATCCCGCCGATCGTCGCGGTCGCGCAGCACGTCGGCGCCGACGGCGCGGCGCTCGTGCGGGCGCTCGCGACCGGGTACGAGATCCAGATCGACCTCGTGCGCGCGATCTGCCTGCACAAGCACAAGATCGACCACGTCGCGCACCTCGGCCCTTCGGCGGCTGCGGGCGTCGGCACCCTGCTGGGCCTCGACACCGAGACCGTCTACCAGGCTGTCGGGCAGGCGCTGCACACGACCACCGCGACGCGGCAGTCGCGCAAGGGCGAGATCTCGACGTGGAAGGCGCACGCCCCCGCGTTCGCCGGCAAGATGGCGGTCGAGGCCGTCGACCGGGCGATGCGCGGCGAGACCTCGCCCGCGCCGATCTACGAGGGCGAGGACGGTGTCATCGCGTGGATGCTGGATGGACCCGATGCCGCGTACGAGGTGCCGCTTCCGGGGCCGGGGGAGACCAAGCGGGCGATTCTGGATTCCTACACGAAGGAGCATTCGGCCGAGTATCAGGCGCAGGCGTGGATCGACCTCGCGCGCAGGCTGCACGGCCGGCACCCCGCGATCGTCGACCCGGCGAAGGTCGCCTCGATCGTGCTGCACACCTCGCACCACACCCACGTCGTGATCGGCTCGGGCGCGAATGATCCGCAGAAGTACGATCCGACGGCATCCCGTGAGACGCTCGACCACTCGATCCCGTACATCTTCGCCGTCGCGCTGCAGGACGGCGGGTGGCACCACGTCGACTCCTACACGCCGGAGCGTGCGGGCCGCCCCGACACCGTCGCGCTCTGGCGCAGGATCACGACGGCGGAGGATCAGGAGTGGACGCGCCGCTATCACTCGACCGACCCGGCCGAGAAGGCGTTCGGGGGACGCGTGGTCATCACGCTGACCGACGGCGCCGTGATCGAGGACGAGATCGCCGTCGCCGATGCGCATCCGCTGGGTGCGCGGCCGTTCGCGCGAGCGGACTACATCGCGAAGTTCCGCCTGCTGGCAGAGCCCGTGCTCGAGCCCGCCGAGATCGACCGCTTCGTGGCGCTCACCGAGCGGCTGCCGGAGCTGTCGGCTGAGGAGCTCGCGCAGCTCACGATCACCGCGAAGCCCGGCGTGCTGGCTGCGGCACCTGCCCCCAAGGGCCTGTTCTGATGCTGTACGCGCAGACCCCGGCATCCGAGAAGCGCCGGCTCTTTCGCGAGCGGCTCGTATCGGGCGAACTGCTGCGGCTGCCCGGCGCGTTCAATCCGCTGTCGGCGCGGCTGATCGAGCGCAAGGGTTTCGAGGGGGTCTACATCTCGGGCGCGGTGCTTTCGGCCGACCTGGGCCTGCCCGACATCGGGCTCACCACCCTCACCGAGGTCGCTGCACGCGGCGCGCAGATCGCGGCGATGACCGAGCTGCCCGCGCTCATCGACGCCGATACGGGGTTCGGCGAGCCGATGAACGTCGCCCGCACCGTGCAGGTGCTCGAGGATGCGGGGCTGTCGGGCCTGCACATCGAGGACCAGGTGAACCCCAAGCGCTGCGGCCACCTCGACGGCAAGGCCGTGGTCGACGAGTCGACCGCCCTCAAACGCGTGCGAGCCGCCGTCGAGGCCCGCAGAGACCCGAACCTGCTCATCATGGCGCGCACCGACATCCGTGCCGTCGAGGGCATGGATGCCGCCACCGATCGTGCGCGGGCGCTCGTCGACGCCGGGGCCGATGCGATCTTCCCCGAGGCGATGCGCTCGCTCGAGGAGTTCGCCGCGATGCGCGCCGCGATCGACGTGCCGATGCTCGCCAACATGACGGAGTTCGGCAAGAGCGAGCTGTTCTCGGTCGATCAGCTGCGGGACGTCGGGGTCAACATCGTGATCTGGCCGGTGTCGCTGCTGCGCCTGGCGATGGGGGCGGCCGAACGCGGCCTCGACGAGCTCTTGGCCCAGGGCCATCTCTCGGGCACGCTGGGACAGATGCAGCACCGTGCCGACCTGTACGACCTCATCGACTACGCCGGCTACGGCCGGTTCGATCAGAACGTCTTCGACTTCGAGGTACGGCGCTGAGGCCCGCACGCCACGACCCGACTCCAGACGCACCGCCCCACCATGTAGATGTGTGTACCCATGTCCCACTTTCTGTCGCCTTGGCGTCGCCAGAGCGACAGAAAGTGGGACATCAAAACTCCAGCAAGGGAGCAGGCATGACCGAAACGACCGACATCAGGAAGGGCCTGGCCGGTGTCGTCGTCGACACGACGGCCGTCAGCAAGGTCAACCCCGAGACGAACAGCCTGCTCTACCGGGGGTATCCCGTGCAGGAGCTCGCCGCGACGCAGCCCTTCGAGGCGGTCGCGTACTTGCTCTGGCACGGTGAGCTGCCGACGGCGGAGCAGCTCGAGGCCTTCCGCGCCGAGGAGCGGGCGCATCGGTCGCTCGAGCCCGCCGTCCGCGCCGCGATCGATCTGACCCCGCTGTCGGCGCATCCCATGGATGTCGTCCGCACGGCCGTCTCGGTGCTCGGGGCACGGGATGCCGAGGCATCCGACTCCTCGCCGGAGGCCGATCAGCGCAAGAGCGTGCGCCTGTTCGCGGCGCTGCCCGCGGCAATCGCGTACGACCAGCGTCGCCGCTGGGGCAAGGAGGCGATCGAGCCGCGCGACGACCTCGACTACTCCCGGAACTTCTTGTGGATGACCTTCGGTGAGGAGCCGCACGAGGTGGTCGCCCGCGCCTTCGACGTGTCGATGATCCTCTACGCCGAGCACTCGTTCAACGCCTCGACCTTCACCGCGCGCGTGATCACCTCGACGATGGCCGACCTCCACTCGGCGGTTGTCGGCGCGATCGGGGCGCTCAAGGGACCGTTGCACGGCGGGGCGAACGAGGCCGTCATGCACATCTTCGACGAGATCGGCGAGGCCGGCGCCGTGTCGGCCTGGCTCGATGACGCGTTGGCGAACAAGCGCAAGATCATGGGCTTCGGTCACCGCGTCTACAAGAGCGGCGACTCGCGCGTGCCGACCATGAAGGCCGCGCTCGACACGCTCGTCGAGCACTACGGGGCCGCCCAGATGGCGGCGCTCTACGACACGCTCGAGGCGGACTTCGTCGCGCGCAAGGGCATCCACCCGAACCTGGACTATCCGTCGGGGCCGGCCTACCGGCTGATCGGGTTCGACACCGACATGTTCACGCCGCTCTTCGTGGCCGCGCGGGTGACCGGCTGGACGGCCCACATCATGGAGCAGACAGCATCCAACGCCCTGATCCGGCCGCTGTCGGAGTACGTCGGGCCCGACGAGAGGCATGTTCCCGGCGCGTAAGGGCCTGCGGGGCGACGTGTGCACGACCGAGTCGGGTGGGAGGGTCGCACCTGCATCACGAATCATCATCAGCCCCACCGCTCGTGCAGACGTCGCCGTATTGAGCTGCCAACCCCGGCGTAGCCTGGTCGCATGCGATCAGCCGTCATCGTCGACGTCGTCCGCACCCCCTCGGGGCGTGGCAAACCCGGCGGAGCGCTCAGCGCCGTACACCCCGTCGATCTCGCCGCCTTGACCCTGCGCGCCCTCCTCGAGCGCAACGGACTCGAGTCGCGGCAGATCGACGACGTGATCCTGGGCTGTGTGAGCCAGGTCGGCGAGCAGGGCATGAAC
>NZ_QFPF01000129.1 GCF_003248605.1 Microbacterium sp. | reverse complement strand
GCACTTCGCAGCGCAGGGGGTGATCTCGCGGGCGTATGACATCGTCATCGCGGGCGGCGTCGAGTCGATGAGCCGCGTGCCGCTCGGCTCGTCGACGGCGGAGGGGTCGCCGATGTCGCCGACGTTGCGCGAGCGGTATCCCGAGGGCCTCGTGAACCAGGGCGTCTCGGCCGAGTTGATCGCCGATCGCTGGGATCTTTCCCGCGAGATGCTCGACGTCTACGCCGCCGGGTCGCACGCGAGGGCGGCGGATGCTGCCGCCCATGGCCTCTTCGACACTCAGGTCATCCCCGTCCCCACCCCCGAGGGAGTCGTCGCGGCCGACGAGACGGTTCGCCCCGCCACGACCGTCGATGCCCTCGCGGCGCTGCCGTCCGCGTTCCGCACCGACGCCATGGCGGAGCGCTTCCCCGACCTCGACTGGCGTATCACCGCGGGTTCGTCCTCGCCGCTCACCGACGGCGCGTCCGCGGTGCTGATCATGGGCGACGACGTCGCCGCGAGCCTCGGGCTGCGCCCGCGCGCCCGGTTCCACTCGTTCGCCGTCGTCGGTGATGACCCGCTCATGATGCTGACCGGCCCGATCCCCGCAACCCGCCGCATCCTGCACCGCGCCGGCCTTTCGATCGGCGACATCGATGCCTTCGAGGTCAACGAGGCGTTCGCATCGGTGCCGCTCGCGTGGGCCGCGGACGTGGGGGCGGATGCTGCGCGCCTGAACTCCTGGGGAGGCGCCATCGCCCTCGGGCATGCACTCGGGTCGTCCGGTACGCGCCTTCTCGGGACGCTGCTCGCGCGGCTCGAGCACAGCAGCGGACGCCTCGGCCTGCAGACGATGTGCGAGGGTGGCGGGCTCGCGAACGCGACGCTCATCGAGCGGCTGTAGCGCAGCATCCCGCGGTGTGATGTGGCCGCCGGTGTGGCTGCCCGACTCGGTGCATGCGTGGTACTCGCCTGTCGCCTGTTGTGGGTGTGGATGCGGCCGACCCGCATTTTGCGACAGCTGAATGCCGGGGGTTCGCGGGGCTGCGCCCCTCGGTGCTCGCCTGTCGCTTGTTGCGGGTGTGGATGCGGCCGACCCGCATTTTGCGACAGCCGAGCATCGCGAGCCCGGCCCCCCGGGCCCGCCCGCCGCCCCATCGGCGCCGCCAGCGCACGCAGTGCGGCCCCCGACGCGAACGCCGGGGGCCGCAGTGCGTGCACGCGGGTTACTCGACGAGCGAGCCCCGGCGCCGCAGTGCGAACAGCAGCCCGCCGGCGACGAGCAGGAACGCCCCGCCGAGGGCGAGCCCCAGCGGCAGCTGCGAGCCGGTGACCGCGAGCTGACCCTCGGCCACGACGGTCACGCCGATGCGAATCGGTTCGAGGCCCGCCGACGTGATCTCGAGCGTGTGCGCGCCGAGCGTCAGGTTCGCCGGGATCTGCACCGCGAACGACACCCGGCCCGTCGCGTCGGCGGCGGGGATGCCCGAGATGACGATCGGGTCGCTGTAGAGCGTCGCGCCGATGACCTGACCGGGCTCGAGGCCCGAGACCGTCACGTTCAGCGTCCCGCCCTGCTCGACCTGGCCCGAGCCGACGCTCACCTGTGCCCAGTCCGTGCCGGTCGAGGGCAGCGAAGGCGAGGGCGAAGGCGACGGGGTGGTCGCGGCGACCGCGCGGCCGAGGGGTGCGGGGTCGACGACCTCGAACTCCTCGAAGTACGCCACCGACGCCGACAGGTCGACCTGGCCGGTGTCGGTGCGGTCGGTGCCCGCGGCGAAGGTGACGAAGTTGTCGCCACCCGCGGCCAGGAACGAGTTGGTCACGACCGTGACCTCATCACCCGCGGCGATGGGCGTGCCATCGAGCGACATCGACAGGATGCGCGAACCGGATGCTGCCGCCTCGTCGTACTCGTAGGTGAATCCCTCCGAGACACCGAGGTGCAGCTTGGGGCGCGACGAGCCCGCGGGCTGCCACTGCTCCTCGAGCACCTGCTTCAGCTGCGCACCCGTAAGGGTCACCGTGACGAGCGTGTTCGCGAACGGCTGCACGTTGGCGACGTCGCGATAGGTCATCGTGCCATCCTCGCCGTAGAGCAGGTCGGCGCGCAGACCGCCCGGGTTCATGATGCCGATGACGGCGGGCTCGCCCGCGTAGTCGTCGTTCGACGTCGCCCAGAGGTACATGTCGGCGACGAGGTTGCCGAGCGTGGACTCGACGCCCCGGTCGTCTCCGGGAGGCGTGCCACCGCGCAGGATGTCGGCGCTGATTGCTCCGACCTCTACGGCGCCCTCCTCCTCGGCCACGGCCGCGGCCTCGTCGACGATGGCCTGCACCGTCGGGTCGGCCTCGAACAGCGGCATCTCGTCGTCGCCGACGAGCGGCACGAGCGACGCGTCGATCGAGACGAGCTCGAGCGTCTCGGAGTCGACCGAGATGTCGAGCTTGCCGAGTGTCGTGCCGTACTGGTGCGCCTGGATCACCGGACGCTCCGTGCCCGCGACGCCGTCGACGGGCACCTCGCACGCGTACGACTGGTGCGTGTGACCCGAGACGATCGCGTCGATGTCGGCCGAGGCGCCGTTCACGAGCGCCGCGTAGTCCGAGTCGCCCGAGGCGATCGTCGTGCAGTCCTCGGTGGCCGCGCCGTCGTGGGTGAGCAGCACGATCACGTCGGCAGCATCCCCCTCGACGATCTCGGCGGCGACGCGGTCGGCCGCCTCGAGCTGGTCGCCGAAGGAGATGTCGGCGATTCCGGTCGGCGTGACCATGCCGGCGGTGTCGGGGGTGACGACGCCGATGAAGGCCACGCGTACGCCGTCGACCTCTTCGACCACGTACTCCTCGAGCGCCGGCGTGTCGGTGCCCTTGAGGTAGACGTTCGCGCCGAGGCCGAACGCGATGTCGCCGTAGCGGGGCAGCACCCGGTCGGTCAGGTCGTCGAAGCCGGCGTCGAACTCGTGGTTGCCCACGGCGCCGAGGTCGAGGCCCGCGGCCACGAGCGCGTCGATCGTGGGGTTGTCCTGCTGGATGAACGACGTGAACGTCGACGCGCCGATGTTGTCACCGGCCGATACGAACAGCGTGTTCGGGTTGTCGGCCTCGAACGCGTCGACCGCCCCGGCGATGACCGCAGCTCCCGCTTCGCCGTTTCCGAAGTTGGCCTCGATGCGACCGTGGAAGTCGTTGATCGTCAGCACCTGGATGTCGGTGAGCTCGGGCGCCAGGGCGTCCTCGATCGCGAACAGGGTCGTCGTGCCCGACACCTCGTTGCCCACCGCGAGCAGCGACTCGCCCGTGGCCGAGTCCTCGGCGGCGATGAACGCGATGCTCTCGGGGCCGAGGTCTCCGGCCGCCGCCAGCTCGCCGCCGTCTTCGACCGAGACCGCGAAGTCGCGGTTGTTGATGTAGGTGACGAACTCGGATGCTGCCGGATCGGTGATGTCATAGGCGGCGATGCCGCCGACCCGCTCGAATCCGATGAAGGCGTAGGTGCGCCCGCTCAGCTCGCCGATCGCGACCGTCTCGGGCTCGGGGCCCTTGTCGTCGGAGCGGCCCTCGAGGTTCGACTCCGAGTGGTTGGAGTTGAAGAACTCGGGCGCCGCGGCGTGCGTCACCTCTTCGAACGAGGAACCGGAGTCGAACACGCGCTCGCCGGAGGTGGTCCAGATCGAGAAGGACCGGCCGCCGAAGGCGTAGAGCTCCTCGTAGCAGTCGCCCGCCTCGCTGAGCCCGTTCTCGGTCGTGACGTTGAGGCGGCCGAGGTCGGCGTCTCCGGTGTAGCCGGCCAGCGGGCTCGTCTCACAGACGGGCAGCAGCCCGTCCTCGCCGAGGTCCTTCACACGAGCGCCCTCGACGTACTCACCCCACTCGCGGGCGTCGCCCTCGTTCGCGGTGACGAGGTAGGTCTGCCCACCCGCGGTGTAGGAGGCCATGCCGTCGGGCATGTAGATGCCGTTCAGGCCCTCGAAGGTGCGGAGGCTGAACGAGGGCTCACCCTCGGGGTCGCGGTCGCTCGGGTCGAGCGCCTCGACACCGTGGTCGGTGAAGCCCAGCGACCACAGGTCGGTCACCGTGGCGGTCGCGAGGTCGATCTCGGCGATCGCGTTGGCTTCCTGCAGCGCCGCGTAGGCGGTGCCGCCGTCGGTGACGATGTATTCGGGCTCGAGGTTGCGCGAGACGCGAGTGCTGTCGTCGCCGCCCACGTTCGGCCCGAACACCCGCACGCCCTCGGGCAGGTTCTCGCCCTCGTACGCGCCGAAACCGGCGATGCGCACGGCATCCTGCGTGGGGGCTGCGACCGTGCCGAGCCCCGGCAGTGCGACCACGCCGATCGATCCCTCGGGATCGATGTCGAAGGCCTCGCTCGGCTCGCCCTCGTTCGCGACGACCGCGTACGCGCCGTCGGCCGAGATCGTGACCATGTCGGGCAGCGCCCCCACGGTGACGCTGCCGAGGATCGTGGCTTCGTTCGCGTTCGCGTCGAAGAACACCAGGGTGCCGGCATCCGTCTTCGTCTCGTTCTCGAAGGCGATGACGCCCAGGCCGTCCGCGCGCACCGCGACGGAGTTGGCCACGCCGCTGCTCTCGAGCGAGTACAGCTTCGCGATCGCCGTGGGGTCGGAATAGTCGAGCACGTCGACCGCGCCGGCCTGCGCGTTCACGACGAACAGGCGGTCGCCGTGCGCGACGACGATCTCGGCGGCGGATTCGTCGAACACCCCGGTCTCGAAGGTGCCGAGGGGCGAGAGCGAGAGGGCGGCGCCGTCGGCCGAGTAGGTGATCGGGTCGGCGACGATGTTGGCGGTTGCTGCGGCGACGGGCGTGAGCGCAAGCGCGCACGTCGTCGACACGACGACCGCGGCACCGAGCGCGCGGCGGCGCCAGGGGGTATGCGAAGGCATCTGTGTCCTCGGGTCAGGAGTGGTGGGTGCGGGCGCGAATGCGTCCTCGTCCTGCCTAACCACCGCCGGTGTCAGCCGGGTGAACACGAGGCGAACGGCGTATGCGCACACATGCATCCCTTGCGGCCCCGGGGATTTAGTAGGATGTCCATGTAAATCCACGGTGCCCACCCGGCACTTCGTTGGCCGTGCGTCGATGCCGACGTCCGGCATCCCGTACGCGCCGACGAGGGCGCGGAGGAGGACGACATGACCATCGCTCAGCCCACCCCGATGAGCGTTTCCGCGGCCGCCCACAGCCCCGCGGACGACGACGAGCTCGAAGCGATCCGCCAGGCGGTGCAGGACTTCGCGCGCACGGAGCTCGAGCCCTACGCCGCGCAGTGGGATGCCGATGCCCGCTTTCCGGTCGAGACACTGCGCCGCGCCGGTGATCTCGGCCTCGGTGGCATCTGCATCGCCGAGGACGTCGGCGGCACGGCCCTCAGCCGACGCGCATCGACGGTGATCTTCGAAGAGCTCGCGCAGGGCGATCCCACGATCGCCGCCTACATCTCGATCCACAACATGGTCGCCGGCATGATCGATCGGCACGGTTCGGCGCAGCAGCGGCAGACCTGGCTGCCGCGCCTGGTCGAGATGTCGGCGCTCGGCTCCTACTGCCTGACCGAGCCCGGGGCGGGATCGGATGCCGCGGCGATCACGACCTCGGCGATCCGCGCGGGCGACGAGTACGTGCTGACGGGGGTCAAGCAGTTCATCTCGGGCGCGGGCGTCGCGGCGGTCTACGTCGTGATGGCGCGCACGGGCGAGGCGGGGGCCCGCGGGGTGACCGCCTTCGTCGTGCCCGCCGACACTCCCGGTCTGTCGTTCGGGGCCGAAGAGGAGAAGATGGGCTGGCGCGCGCAGCCGACCCGGCAGGTCGTGCTCGACGAGGTCCGGGTTCCCGCCACCGCCCGGCTCGGCGACGAGGGCGAAGGCTTTCGCATCGCGATGGGCGCGCTCGATCCGGGTCGCCTCGGCATCGCCGCCTGTTCGATCGGCGGCGCGCAGGCGGCGATGGATGCGGCCATCCGCTACGTGCACGAGCGCTTCACCTTCGGCGAGCCGCTGGCCGAACGACAGAGCGTGGCGTTCACGATCGCGGACATGGCCACCGAGCTCGCCGCCGCGCGGGCGCTCGTCGCCGAGGCGGCGACCGCGTTGGACGAGGGGCGCGCCGATGCGGTGATGCGGTGCGCGATGGCCAAGCGCTACGCCACCGATGCGGGATTCCGGGTCGCGAACGAGGCGCTGCAGCTGCACGGTGGATACGGCTACCTGCGCGACTACGGCATCGAGAAGATCGTGCG
>NZ_QFPF01000177.1 GCF_003248605.1 Microbacterium sp. | reverse complement strand
CGGCTCGCGCGGAATCGTGCTGATGACCATCCTGCAGTCGTGGTCGCAGGGCGTCGACGTGTGGGGTGATTCGGGCATGCGGAAGCTGTGGAGCGCCTCGAACGTCAAGGTGTATGGCGGCGGTGTCTCCGAAGATGCGTTCCTGGAAAGCCTCTCCAAGCTGATCGGTGACTACGACCGCCAGGCGTCGTCGGTGTCCTCCGGTCGGGGCGGGCGCAGCGTGAATCAACAGCTCCACCGTGAGCGCATCCTGGACGTGGCCGACCTGGCGGCGATGCCGAAGGGTCGCGCCGTGGTGCTCTCGTCGGGGAACCGCCCGACGCTGATCCGCACGCAGCCGTGGATGACCGGCCCGCACGCGGAGAAGGTCAAGGCGTCGATCGCAGCTCACGACCCGCAGGCGTCGCGGACGATCATCGAGGCGCAGGAGTCGGTGCGTGAAGTCGCGGCCGCCGTCGACGGCAGGGGCGCGGCCTGATGAGCGACAACTGGGGTGATGCTCCCGCTGACGAGGGGATCGAGGCAGAACCGTTCGAACTGGACGAGGGCGACGAGCCCGACCCGCGCGACGTCCCCGACGACGCCGAGCTGCCGGAGCTGCCGGAGCGCGAGCCCGGCCGGCTGTTCGGGATCGACATTGCCGACGTCGCGACCGCTCTCGCGGCCCCGGCGATTCGTGCCGTGGTGCAGAAGGCCATCGCCGGGGCGGTGAAGGATGCCGTCGCGGCCGAGGTCGACGAGGCGCTGGACCCGACGGTGGTCGAGGAGCTGCAAGCGCGGGCGGCCACGGCCGCCCGTCGCGCCGTGGCTGACGCGATGGATGCTCTCGACGAGGAAGAGCCGGCCGACGAGGAACCAGCGCTGTACTACGGCTCCGTCGACGAGTTCGTGCGCGAGTACCTGGTGAAGAACTACCGTCGCCGCGTCGACGGGGAGCGCAGCGTGTGGGCGGCCGACTGGTGGAACTACCCGGAGGCCGTGATCCGGCTCGACGCTCTGTGGCGGGCGTGGGAGCACCTGCGCCTCGACCCGACAACGGGGATGAGCGTCTGGTTCCGCGATCACGCCGAGCACCACATGAGCGTCCTGCTCGACCCTCACGGCCCGTTCGCGGCCGCCGGGGCTGGTGATGGCCGGGTGAACACGAACGACGATCAGAAGGGCGCTGAGCTGCCGTACACGGCACCGCCGGACGGTTTGTACCCGGACCTGCGCGAGGAGCCGCCTACGGGCGTCTGAGCGGACAACGAGAGAGGGACCGGCCCAGTGGGTCGGTCCCTCTCTCGTGCGCTCAGACGGCTGCTCAGGCAGTCTTGGCGACGGTCCGCGCGTCGGGGTCTTTCCCGAACCGGCGAATGTAGGCCTGTCGGAGTTCTTGGAGCTGCGCCCGCTCGCGATCGCTGATCGGCTCGGCCTTGCCAGCCGCGATACGACGCTGCAAGCTGCTTGCCTTCTTCGTCACTTCACCCACGGTAGCCACCTCCATCTACTACTAGTTTCCGCCGATACGGGCTCGCTGTCTACGCCGCTCGCATCCTGCAAGTTCTGCATCGTGCGGTAGATCATCTTGCCCTCCGTCTCGGTCGCTTCGTCGAACAGCGCCACCAGGGCGTCGTTCGCGACTTCGCGGTCGGTCTGATTGTCAGAACCGGCCTGACCGAGCGCCCATTCCGCCCGCTTCCACCATTGCTCCCGCGCTGCGTTCTCGCGCGCGATCAGCGTCGACCGGTACGCCGGATAGAACGCGACCGCGGCCGCGACGATGGCGAACAGGCCCGCCATCGGCGGGCCTGACCAGAAGTCCCGCCAGAACGGGTCGTCGAGCACGAACGGCGGTAGGAGGCTGCGCACGCCGAAGCCGACGCCCGCTGCGAGCACTCCGACGCCGACGAGCTGGGCGACGAGCCTCCCGCGGGCGCTCATCGCCCAATCTCGGTGCGCTGCACCTTCGACGAGCGCGACCGGTTCGGCCGCGCCTTGGCGCTCTGTAGCTGCTGCGCCTTCACCGCCTCGGTGGCCGGCTTGCCCTGGCTGACGTCGGCGGCCATCTTCGCGCTCACGGCCTCCTTGCCGACGCCGCGCTGTTCGAGCTTGTCGGCGTCGCGCTCGCGCCGC
>NZ_QFPF01000040.1 GCF_003248605.1 Microbacterium sp. | reverse complement strand
ACGCGCGCCGCGTTGATGAGGGTGCGATCGACGCTCACGACGCCCTGGTAGGTCGAGATGACGCAGGCGAGGAACGCGGCGAGGAAGATGACGAACACCTTCGGCACCTCGCCGATGCCCAGAAGCACGAGCACCAGCGGCAGCAGCGCGAGCGGCGGGATGGTGCGGAAGAACTGGATCCACGGCTCGAGCAGACCGCGCGCGACGGTGTACCACCCCATGAGGAAGCCGGCCGGGATCGCGACCGCGGAGCCCAGGATGAAGCCGCTGAGCACACGCCCGAGGCTGGCGAGGATGTCCTCCTGGAGGATTCCTGCCTGCCAGAGCTGGACCGCCTTCTGGACGACCTCTGCAGGGGTCGGAAACTGGAATCCCGCGAGCGCGAGGCCCCACCAGATGCCGATGCCGAGCACGATCGAGACGATGTTCAACCCGATCAGCAGGTTGCGACTGCCGGCGCCCGTCTTCAGGCGCTTCTGCTGCTTCTCGGATTCGGTGCGCACGGCCTGCGTGGTCACGGTAGCCACGAGGCCTCCTCGGTGGCGCGGTCGGGTAGGCGGCGCGTCATCACGACGCTGCGATGGCGCCGATCGCGCCGTCGTCGTCGCCGAGTTCCGCGACGCGGACCTCGGGCGCCGTGGCGGATCCGGGCAGACGCTCGAAGTGAAGGGTGTCGCGTGCGGCGGTGACCAGGGCGGGAGCGACGCGGGCGATCTCGCCGCCGATGATGATGTGCGCGGGGTTGAGCACCATGGCGGATGCTGCCAGCACGCGCCCGAGCGCCGCGCCGGCCTCGCGCAGCACCTCGTCCACGACGGGGTGGCGGCGTTCGATCTGCAGGGCGAGTTCGTCGAGATCCGCCACGGCGACACCCCGAGCGGCGCACGTCGCGAGCACGGCGGGCGCGGAGGCGACCGTCTCGAGGCAGCCGCTCTTACCGCAGCGGCAGCCGAGGCCGCCGTCCACGGCGCGCACGTGGCCGAGTTCGCCCGCGAGGCCCACCGCACCGGTGACGAGGCGTCCCGCGACGACGACACCGCCGCCGACGCCGTCGGCCAGGCGCGCATAGACGACGTCTCCGCCACCCCCCGGCAGGTTCATGGCCTCTGCGAGCGCGGCGAAGCGCATGTTGTTGTCGATGATGACGGGAGCGGAGAAGCGATCCTGAAAGACGTCGCCGACGGTGACGCCCGACGACATCCGTCCCCAGCTCTCGGCGAGTTCGAGACCCGCGGTCGAGACGGGGCCGGGTACGCCGATGCCGATCGCCTGCAGTGCCCCGAAGTGCAGCCCATGCTCGCGCGCCACGTCGTCGATGAGCGTCAGCGCGGCATCCAGACGTGTGGGCCACTGGGCCCCGTCGTCATACCCCGCTCGCCCGCTGGCGACGATGTCGTGCGACGCGTCGGCGACGACGACGCGCACGCGGCGGTGGCCGAAGTCCACGCCGAGGTATTGGCCCGCGCGAGGGTCGAGGGCAAGCCGCTCCGCCGGTCGTCCGCTGCCGGAGCGTTCGGCCGCATCCGTATCGGCGACGATGATCGCGCCCCGCGCCAGCAGGTCGCTCGTGATCGCCGAGACGGTCGTGCGTGACAGGCCCAGACGCCGCGCGATCTCACCGCGGGCGAGGGCGCCGCGCTCGCGCAGGACGCGCAGGACGCGGTCCTCGTGGGTCTGGCGAAGGAGTGCGTGCACTCCGTTGGGCTTGGGCACCTGCACACGCTAAGCGGCGCCCAATTTTTCCGTCAATGATGTGACAGAAAAACTTCTCGAATCAGCCCGACCTCGACAGAAAGCGCCGGCCCACGGCGCATCGCCCGGCCGCTCAGCCCACGAGCACACCCTCCAGCCGCGCGTACGACGCCTCCATCCCGTCGGTCATGCCGGTCGCGAGCACCATGTCGCGTGTCTCGCGGTCGGGGTATTCGATCACGATCGAGATGAGGGTGGCGCCGTCCTCCTCGTCGAGCGTCATGTCGTTGAGCGTCGACGCGAAGTCCGTGCCCGTCATGTGCTCGGTCGTCACGGCGCGGCGCGGTGGTTCGCTCAGCACGGTCTCGCCGTCGAAGCCGAACTCCTGACCCTCGGTGTCGCCCACCGGCTCCCAGACGTAGCGATAACGACCGCCCACCGTCGGATCGACCTCGCACACGCTCATCCGCCACCCGTCGGGCCCGAGCAGCCACTGCGTCATGAGCTCGGGCTCGGTGTGCGCTCGCCAGACCAGCTCGCGCGGGCCCTCGATCAGCCGCGTGATGCGCACGTGCGTGTCATCGAGCAACTCGGTCCGTGTGCCCTTGCCCTGCGCGTACGCCCGCAATCCGGCGAGTACGCGGTCGAGCTGGTTCATGGCCATGGTCGAGCCCTCGACTGCGCCCATCGCGACGACCTGCTCGAGGGCCTCGCCCGAGGTGAAGTAGGTGACGTTCGTGAGGCGGGTGCCGGCATCCGTCGTCGTGAAGTCGTAGGTGGTGCGCATCGAGGGCATGCCCTCGACCGGATCGCCGTGCTCGTCGGTGAAGCTGTCGAGCACCTCGAACCGGTGCGGCTCCTCGATCGCGAGGAACTCCCATGCCCCCGGCGCCTTCTCGCCCTTCGGGCTGGTCATGAAGTAGGCGGCGCGCCCACCGACGCAGAGGTCGAACGCGGTGAAGGTCGCCGGCCAGCCGGGAGGTCCCCAGAACCGCTCGAGCTGACGTGGCTGCGTGAACGCGTCCCAGACGCGCTCGACCGGCGCGTCGAATTCGGCGACGAGCGTCATCGTGAGCGCTTCGGGGTCGGTGGTGACATCAATCACGGGCATGTCGATCTCCTTCGATGAGTGGTGTGGATGCTGTCGTCTCGGTGTCGGCGGACCGCCCCGCCTCGGCGGCCCGCTCGGCTTCGGCGGCCCGCTCGGCTTCGGCGGCCCCTGAGCCTGTCGAAGGGGTCCCCGCGGCGGTTTCGGCATCGTCGGCGAGGATCGCGTCGAGTCGGTCGACGCGGCCGCGC
Organism: Microbacterium sp.; assembly: GCF_003248605.1. Taxonomy (GTDB): domain Bacteria; phylum Actinomycetota; class Actinomycetes; order Actinomycetales; family Microbacteriaceae; genus Microbacterium. The sequence continues at coordinate 17,717 of NZ_QFPF01000040.1, read as the reverse complement.
CAGAGCTGCTGGTATCCCTCGAGCAGAAGTCGCGCCCGGGCGATGCGCGCGGGGTCGGCCCGCACAAGCCGCTCCCGTCCTTCGGCGCGCTTGACGATCAGGCCCGCCGCCGCGAGCACGCCGACGTGCTTCTGCACGGCCGCGAACGACATCGAGTACTCCCGCGCGAGCGACGATATGGAGTGCTCACGCGAGAGCGACCGGCGCAGGATGTCGCGGCGCGTCGCATCCGCGAGCGCGTGGAACATCGCGTCGATCTCGGTGTCGGAGAGAGGATATGTAACCATTTGGTTGTACGTTATGCCCGATGGCAGCATCCGTCAAGGCCCGCCTGTCGGGAACGCGTTCGGGTGACACAAACCGGCCATGCGTGACACAGGCGGGCGGTCGAATGACATCGAGTGTCACGACACGCCGATGACGACGACGGGTAGTTCTTCGCCGAGGAAGAATATCGGAACTGGATAGAGGAGCGATGGGGCTCCGATCAGCCCATCGTCCTCGCAACGTCAGACACCGAATTCGCTTGCGAGAGGTGGTGCGGGTGCTCCCAGTAGCTGGACCTCAGCAGATCGTCCCCCGACGCCGTACATCGTCGACTGAGCTGCATTGGATTTCGCGCCCGGACGACAGGGCGCATCAGAAGTCCGGCCAGCACGAATGGGCTGTCGTCGGACGGGATCTCGGCGATCGAGCCTGGACGGCGATCGACCCTCAGCCCTTGCGTAAGTCGAAGGGCGTCCGCTTCCGATTCACCCCCAGCCTGTACTTCTGGCAACCGACCGGGACACACGTGTGGTGCGAGTCTCAGGAAGAGCGCTGGGAGGTCCTCTGGTTGCTGATCAGGAAAGCTCGCCCAACGCACTGATGCGACCTCGCCCTCTGTCCTTCGCACGAGACCTGTCAATGCCCGTCGAGACCGTGATCCCGTGCCACGGCGACGGCCTGCGCGCGAGTGGAAACGCCGAGCTTGGCGAAGACGCTCGAGACGATGTTGCGCACGGTCTTGATCGAGAGCCCGAGGGTCTCGGCGATGTGTTCGTTCGTCCGCCCACGACTCACCATGCCGAGCACCTCTCGCTCGCGGGGTGTCAGCTGGGGGAACGGTTCGGCCGGTTGCATTCCCGCTCTGACTCCGCGGGCGACCTCCGGCGCGATGATCACCCCTCCCTGGGCGACGTTGGCGAGGGCTCCGCTGATCTCTGCGTGCCCCGCTCCCTTCAGCAGATACCCGCTCGCACCCGCGCGGAGAGCGGCGAGCACAGTCGCGTCGTCGTCGATCATCGTGAGCGCAAGGACACGGACCAACGGGTACGCGGCCACGATGCGCCGCGTCGCCTCCACTCCTCCGATGCCCGGCATCGAGAGGTCCATCACCACGACGTCGGGGCGGCAGCTAGCGGTCAACATCAACGCCTCCTCCCCCGTCCCGGCCTCTGCGACGACCTCGACGCCGAGCTCTTCGAACAAGGATCGGAGCCCGTCGCGATAGACGGGATGGTCGTCGCAGAGCAGCACCCTCACGCGGCATCGCCTCCGCTCTCGAGCGGGATGTCCGCCCGGACGTCGGTGCCAGCGCCGTCGCTGTGTATCGACAGCGTGCCGTTCAGCTCCGCCGCGCGCTGCCGCACCGACTCCAGCCCGACCCCGGGAGTCACCCGGTCCGGCTCGAATCCCGTGCCGTCGTCGGACACCGTCAAGGTGATCACAGCGCGCTTCACCGAGAGATCGATGTGCACCGTCGCCGGGGCTGCATGGCGCACCGCATTGCCCGTCGCCTCTGCCGCGATGCGGTAGAGCGCCACTTCCACCGCGGCGGGGAGTGGCGGCAACGGCGTGACGCTCACACGGACCGACGTGGTGCCCGACAGACGGGCGGCGAGCTCTTCGAGCGCCCCGACGAGTCCGAGGGCGTCGACGGCGACCGGATGCAGATCTCGTACGATGCGGCGCAACGCGACGACGGCGCCCCCGGCGGCCGCGCGCACGCCCGCGATCGATCTCCGCGAACGCTCGGGATCACGCTCGAGCGCCAAACTGGCGACGTCCGATTGCACGACGACGGCGGAGAGCAGCGGCCCGACTTCGTCGTGCAGGTCGCGCCGGACACGCCGTCTTTCTTCTTCCCGGGCTACGGCCAGCTCAGCGCGGGATCGCCGCACCTCCTCGATGAGGCGCGCCGACGCGAGAACCGCGGCGATGGAGGGGCCGACTCTTTTCACCTCGATCGCGGCGTCCTCGTCCAGCGGCGGAGCAATCAGGTGACCCTCGATGCGGCCCAGGTGGACGAGCGGGATCCGGTGCTCGCCCGTTTCTCCGACACGGACGACGACGTCGTCCGCGATCTCTATGGCGAGGCCGGCGAGCCCCAGGTCATGCCGGATCTCGGTCAACGTGGCAGTGAGCGCACTCGCGGGATCGGCGGCGCCGTCCAGCTTCGCATTCGCGGTACGGATGCCGGGGCTCATGGATCCCCACACGGTCACCGCGATCGCCAACGGGAGCAGAGGTACGGTAAGCGACTGAACGAGCGGCGCCCACTGATTCGCCACCGCACCGGCGGCGATCCCGGCGAGGCCGAGGATCGCGGCAGTCACCACGGGCCACGTCGATCGCCGACGAGCGGGGCTCGTCGCGCCGAGCACCAGCGTCGCGATGGCAGCGAAGGAGACGGCCGCCGTCGCCGCGATTCCTATCGCCGAGAGGCTGGGCGACAGCGGCAGCGCCAACGGGTTCGGCCGGGCATCACCCTGCTCGACGGTGATCGTGGGGAGCGTGGCGAAGGCGAACGCCATGGTGAGCGCGCTGGCCGTTGCGAGCACGGAGAGCACGCGGGGTGTGCTCCATCTGGCTGCCTCGAGGACGCCGAGCGTGTACGACACTCCGACGCCGATCGCCCACGTCGTCACGCTGACCCATGCCCCCGCGATCGCGAAGGGCCATCCCAAGAGCGCCCAACCGCCGGATGCCGCCGACACACTCCAGGCCGCGGCCATCCCGAGCGGGACACCCGCGCGTCGCTGCCGGAAGACACACACGACCACGAGGGCGACCCACGCGAGGGCGACCACGGTGCCCTCCACCAGGTGCGAGATCAGGGCTCGCTCGGGACCGACCGCGACCATCACGCTCACCGCCGACGATGCGAGAAGTGCGCACCCGGCCGCGCCAGACAGCAGGAGGCGAGGGTGACGGAGCGGCTCGGTCATGTCCTCTCAGCGTGAACCGGAAGCGACGGCACCGCAAGTGTCGAGGCGCTCCGCAGCACAAGAGCGATCAACGCGGCTGCGAGAGGCGCCTGCGTGAGCGCGACGATCGGACCGAGACCCGCGGTGAGGAACGCCGCGACGACGCCCACGATCAGCAGTGATGGCATCCATCGCGGCGACGTCTTCGCGATCAGCAGGCCGATCGCCAGAACGACGAGGCCGAGAGCGAAAACGGGAATCGACCAGTACGACACCGGCAGGGCGACCGCGCCCTGATCGAGGTGCAGCAGCGACTGCATCGACTCGGTGTGGTCGAGGCCCGGTGCGGTAACCGCCCACGCCGCGTACCCGTTGACGCCCTGGCTGACGGCGTTGAAGAAGGTGCCCACGGCGGCGATCGCGGCCCCTACCCACGTCGTCTTGCCGCCGAGCCGCGCGATCAACCACAACGTCGGCAGGAGGAGGTAGGCGCCCGCGGTCGTCAGCAGGCGCGAAACGATCAACTGGTCGCGATACTGCAGCATCAAAGGGAACGCCTCATCCGGGTCCCGGCCGAGATTCGGCAGAAGCGCTTGGCCGGCCACGAACAGGATCGGAGCAGCGATGCCCGCCGCGAGAAGAAGGATACGAGAAGGTGTCATGCGCTCATGCTCGCAAGGAGCGTTCCCGGGCGGATAGGGGCGGGAGTCCCGAGTCAGCACCTGATCATCGTGAAGGCGTACCCGAGTTCAATCCCGACGCGGTCGCGGGATCGCTCAAGACCGGAATGTGTCACGACAAGACCGGCCGTCGACGCTGGCGATCGCCCTCCACTCGTGACACCCAGTGTCACGAGACTGCGATACCGACACCGCCCGCTGCTGCTGCCGGCGCCGGCGCCGGCACTTCCGCGCTCACCTGGCGCTTGCGCGTGCACCCACACGAGGACTTCCGCTCGAGACGAGGATGCTGCGGCACGCAGAATCCTCGCGCCGCGCAGAAGTCCTCACGTCGCGCTGAACCCGCACCGGCCGGCGCCCCGCGAACAGGCTCGGGCGCGCGACCTGGCGACCCCGGACGACGCGGCGCCCCAGCACCTCGAGGGAGCCGGCGCGCCCCGGCTAGACTGATGCGGTCCGGCATCCCGTGATCTTGGAGCCCAGCCGCGTGACCATCCCCACTTCCGACGGCCGCGCCGCCGTCTCCCCCCGGCCCGCCACCGACACCGTCGACAACGCCGAGGCCACCCCCGAGCGCGAGCAGCCCTACGCCGCCCTCGGCCTCAAGCCCGACGAGTACGACCGCATCCGCGAGCTGCTCGGCCGACGCCCCACCAGCTCCGAGCTGGCCATGTACTCCGTGATGTGGTCGGAGCACTGCTCGTACAAGTCGAGCAAGATCTACCTGCGCGAGTTCGGCCGGCGCATGACCGACAAGATGCGTGAGCGTCTGATGGTCGGCATGGGACAGAACGCCGGCGTCGTCGATGTCGGCGAGGGCTGGGCGGTGACCTTCAAGGTCGAGAGCCACAACCACCCCAGCTACATCGAGCCGTTCCAGGGCGCCGCGACCGGCGTCGGCGGCATCGTGCGCGACATCATCTCGATGGGCGCGCGTCCCGTCGCCGTCATGGACCAGCTGCGCTTCGGCGCCATCGACCACCCCGACACGGCACGCGTCGTGCACGGCGTCGTCAGCGGCATCTCGTTCTACGGAAACTGCCTGGGCCTGCCCAACATCGGCGGCGAGACGGTCTTCGACTCGGTGTACCAGGGCAACCCGCTCGTCAACGCGCTGGCCGTCGGCGTCATGCGCCACGAAGACATCAAGCTCGCCAACGCCTCGGGCGCCGGCAACAAGGTCGTGCTGTTCGGGGCGCGCACCGGCGGCGACGGCATCGGCGGAGCGTCGATCCTCGCCTCCGACACCTTCGCCGACGGCGGGCCCACCAAGCGCCCCGCCGTGCAGGTCGGCGACCCGTTCGCCGAGAAGGTGCTCATCGAGTGCTGCCTCGAGCTGTACCAGGGCGAGCTCGTCGAAGCGATCCAAGACCTCGGTGCCGCGGGCATCTCGTGCGCGACGAGCGAGCTGGCCGCCAACGGCGGGTCGGGCATGCGGGTCGATCTCGAGAACGTGCTGCTGCGCGACCCCACGCTCACGCCCGAAGAGATCCTGATGAGCGAGAGCCAGGAGCGCATGATGGCGATCGTCGCGCCCGAGAAGCTCGACGCCTTCCTCGCCGTGACCGGCAAGTGGGATGTCGAGACGAGCGTGCTCGGCGAGGTCACGGGCGATGGGCGCCTGCTCATCCACTGGCACGGCGAGAAGATCGTCGACGTCGACCCCGCCACCGTCGCGATCGACGGGCCCGTCTACGAACGACCGGTCGCCTACCCGAGCTGGCTCGACGCGCTGCAGGGCGACTCGGCGAGCGCCCTTCCGCGCTCGAGCGATCCCGCGACGCTGCGCGAGCAGTTCGCCCAGCTGCTCTCGAGCCCCAACCTCGCCGACACCTCCTGGGTGACCAACCAGTACGACTACTACGTCATGGGCAACACCGCCCTGTCGTTCCCCGACGACGCCGGCATGATCCGGGTCGACGAGGAGTCGGGTCTCGGCTTCTCGATCGCGACCGACTGCGAGGGCCGGCTCTGCCAGCTCGACCCGTACGCGGGCGCGCAGCACGCGATCGCCGAGGCGTATCGCAACGTCGCCGTCTCGGGTGCGGTCCCCACCGCCGTCACCGACTGCCTGAACTTCGGAAGCCCCGAGAATCCCGAGGTCATGTGGCAGTTCAGCCGGGCCGTCGAGGGCCTGGCGGATGCCTGCCGCGAGCTCGGCATCCCCGTCACCGGCGGAAACGTCAGCTTCTACAACCAGACCGGCGACCAGCCGATCTACCCGACGCCGGTCGTGGGCGTTCTGGGCATCATCGACGACGTCGCCCGGCGCATCCCGAGCGGGTGGCAGGATGCCGGCGAGAACATCTACCTGCTGGGTGTCACCGCCAACGAGCTGAGCGGGTCGGAGTGGGCGCACGTCGTGCACGGGCACCTCGGCGGACTGCCGCCGAAGGTCGACCTCGCCGCAGAGAAGCAGCTCGCGGAGCTGCTGCACGCAGCATCCCAGCAGTCTCTGGTCTCGAGCGCCCACGATCTCTCGGGTGGCGGGCTGGCACAGGCCCTCGCCGAGGGTGTGCTGCGCTTCGGGGTCGGCGCGCGCGTCTGGCTGCGCGAGCTCATGGAACGCGATGGAGTGGATGCCGCATCCGCGCTCTTCTCCGAGAGCACGGGCCGCGTGCTCGTCACCGTCCCGCGCGAAGACGACGTGAAATTCCGCGGGCTGTGCGAGGGCCGCGGCTACCCGGTGCTGCGCATCGGGGTCACGGACGTGTCGCCCGCGGGCGAGGCGGAGCTCGAGATCCAGGACCTGTTCACGGTTCCGCTGTCGGAGCTCGGCACCCTGTGGCGCGACACGCTCCCGGCCGCGTTCGGGCCGACGATCGGCGAATTCGAGGCGCCCGCGGCGCCCCCGGTGGCGTGAGGACGAGCATGAGCGACGACGACGAGTACCGCGGCTTCGCCGACAAGCGGCAGAAGCGGATGCGGGTGACCGCGTGGATCGTGATCGCGGCGCTGATCATCGGCGGTGGCGGCGCAACGGTGCTCGCGCTGCTCTTTGGCTGACACGCGCCGAGGGCGATGTCCGGACGCCGGGTGCCATCCCGCGGGACCGCTGACACCCTCGCGACACGCGATTAGCATGAGGTGATGGACCCTGTCTTCGCGTTCGCCGCGGAGTTGTGGTGGCTCGGGCCCGTCGTGATCGGCGGGGGCGCGGCGTCGTTCGCGGCGATCCGCTACGGACGCCGACACCGCGAGCGCACGATCGAGTACGCCGCGGCGCGACATGAGCTCGACGTCGCGCGCGCCCGCCTCCACGGCGCCCGCGCCCAGGTGACGTCGGCGCGAGCCGCGATGCTGGCGGCCAAGAGCGAACGCCAGGCCGGACGCGCCGGCACGGGTGCGATGGATGCTGCGCGCCGGTCGCTCGGCGATGCTCAGCGCGAGATGAGGTCGGCGCAGACGGCGCTGCAGGGGCGCCGGGTGCAGGTGCGTGCCGCGCGGATCGCGTTGCGCGGCATGCCCCGCGACGACGAGCATCTGCCGACGGCTCGGCTCGTCGCCGCCCACGACGCCGTGGTGTCGCGCTGGATGGAGTACGAAACGGATCCCGCGAAGGCGATCGCCTTCCCCACGATGACCGACACGCGTGTGCCCGCGACCTCCGCGCTGCTGACGGCGCTCGATCGAGCCCGGTGGCTGCGTCCAACCTCGCCGAAGGCGAGCATGACGCCCGAGGCGTACTCGCACTATCGCGCCGCGGTCACCGACCTCGAGGCGGCGTTCCAGACCGCCGAGGCCGACGCGTGGCGTGCGGCGGGTGCCACCGGCGGGCCTGGTGGCCGGAGCGGCCTCGGCGGTGGCGGGCTCGGGGGTGGCGGGCACGGGGGCGATACGGGGTCGCGGCCGTCGATTCCGCCGCAGCTGCGCGGGGCGTGGGACGACCTCGTGCAGAGCGCCCGCAGCACGGCGAGCGCCGCCGCGGCAGCAGCACCCGCGTGGACGCTCGATGCTGTGCTCCGCGCCACCCGCGGTCAGGGCCGCGACGACGCGCACGACCCGGCAGAGCGGACCCGAGCTTCGGATACCGCTGCCGCGCCCGAGCCCCCGCATGCGCCCGAGCCCGAGCACGCGCCCGAGGATTCCCCGGCGGAGCGGCGGCCCCAGCGTTCCGAGGCGCCGCCCGCACCCGCGGCTTCCTCCGCTGAGCGGCGGCCCCAGCCTCCTGCCGCTGAGCGGCGATCGGAGCCGCCGCCCCAGCGAAATCCGCGGCCGGAGCCGGAGCCGCGGCGGGAGGCCCCCGCATCCTCATCCATCCCCTCGCCCTCGCCCTCGCCCTCGCCCTCGCCCTCGCGGCGGGTGTGGCCGGTCCCGCGGCGATCCTCGGACTGACCTCGCCCGGGTCGACCACGCGGATAGCATGAGGGGGTGGAGCCTCTCTTCACGTTCCTCGGCAGCTACTGGTGGCTGGTCTTCCCGCTCGTGGGCGTCATGGGCGGGCTCGGCAGCGCCTGGGAGCGCGGGGCGCGGCGGCGCCACAAACGGCGGCTCGAGATCCTGCGTGCCAAGAGTGAACTGCGCGCGGCGGCCGTCGCCGGTTCCCTGCCGTCGACTGATTTACAGGTGCCCGGAGCCGCGGATGCCCGCGCCGACACTCCCGCCGCCCGACTGCAGCGCCTGTTCGACGAGCACGATGCCATCACCGCCCGCTGGCTCGACTACGAGCTCGACGTGGCGAAGATCATCGCTTTTCCGGCCATGAGCGACGGGCGCCAGCCGCTGACGGCGGCGTTCCTGCGCGCCAAGCGCAAGGCCGACGGCCTGCGTCCCGCGTCGGTCAAGGCGCGCCTGAGCAAGGAGGCCCTCGCGGAGTACCGGGATGCTGTCACCGAGTTCGCGACCGCGTTCGAGATCGCCGAGCGCGATGCGCGCCGCATCCGCGACTCGTCTTTCACCGAGTCCGAGCGCAAGCGCCTCGACACCGCCAAGCAGCTGCTCACGGTCGCGATCGATCAGGCGGCCACGCCCGCGGAACGACAGCTGGCGTACCGTCGCGTGCGCGAGGAACTCGACGGTCTCATCCTGCTCTCGGACGGCGCGATCGATGCGCTCGAGGAGCGGGTCGCGCTGGAGTTGACCTCGGGTCAGGGGTCGCCGCCCGGTCGGGGGTCGGCGCCGGAGCAGAGGCCGGCGCCAGGCCAGGGGTCGACACCGGCGAGTCAGGGGTCCGGGCCGGGCAGCGGTTTCACGGCGACGGCGAGGGATGCCGAGCCCGATCCGGATGGGTCCTCGGATGCGGGGTCGTCCGGCGCTCCTCTCCCATCCGTCCCTCGCCCCGTGACCCCACCACCCCGCACGAATCCTGCGCCTCCCGCCGCCCCCGGACGCATCACCCGCCCCCGGCCTCCGGCCTGACCCCGGCGCGCGCCGTCACCCCCGCGCGTCACCCCACACCGCGGGTCCCGCACCGCGCCCCACCCGTTCCCCTGTCGCAAAGTGCGGGTCCGCAGCATCCACACCCGCACAACGCGACAGCCGAACACCGGCGCAGGAGCGCGGGAGCGCGAGGCGCCGCGTTGCCGCGAGATCATGCTCCCGTGAGGTCCGCAACCCCCTTCCGTGGGGCGGGCGAGACGCGAAACCTGGGGGCATGAACGATCGAGATGACATCAAGCAGCCGCAGGACCACCTTCCGCCGGAGGAGGAGCGCGATAGCGGGGACGAGATCGAGCAGCCGCACTACCCGGGTACGGATGCGCCCACTCACGAGGGCGCGGCCTCCCCCGAAACGGCGGCCGAGCCCGAAAAGCCTCTCCGGCACGGCGTCGACAAGCTGCCGCCCTCCGGCCGCTGAACGCTCGCGACGCGTCGCGCGATCAGGCGTTGCCGCTCGGCGCGGCTGCGAGCACGCGAAGGAGATGCTCGTTGCGCCGTCTGATCAGCCGGCGCAGGTAGGGCACGAGAATCGCACGCTCCGCGAGGCGACCGAGGATCGGCGACGCGATCGTCAGCGTATCGACCATGACCGTCTTCCCGTCTTCGAGGGCGAATCGATGCTCGTGGCGGAACAAGCGGAAGGGGCCCCGCACCTGCTCGTCCACAAAACACCCGGGGCGTTCGAGATGAGTGATCTTCGAAGTCATCGTGAACCAGATGCCGAAGTGTCGCGCACGCCACGTGACCGTCTCTCCGAGACCGATCGACCCGCCGGTGACGCCCGCGATCGCACGTTCCCTCGACCTATCCATGGATGACATGTGCTCGTCGATACTCAACGACAGCTCGAAGAGCTGCTCGACGGATGCGGTCGTCCGCGTGACGAGCGTGAACGAACTGACCATTCTTCGATCCTGCCAGGCGTACGGCGCGGACGATCCCGACCGCACCGCGCCCGCTCGGACAGGCTGCAAGGTACGGTGAGCGCGTGGGCGTTCACCGGGCTGAAGTCATCGCAGACGACGATCCGTCCGGGCGCGGCCGAGTGCAGATCCGGTTTCCCCAGACCGGGCTTGATTCTTGGGCTCCCGTCGTCATCCCGCTCGGCGCCTTCGCCCCCCACGCGGTGCCGATCGGCGCCGGAGTCTGGGTCGCATTCGAAGAGGACGACCTCGAGCGCCCGATCGTTCTGGGACTGATCGAGCCGCCTGCCCGCCGCGATGCTCTGGCGCGCGATCTCGAGGCCCTCGGCGATGCGTGGGATCGGGGTCATGCGGCCGGTGGGGCCGACGCGCGGGGCGGCTCCACTCCGAACCCCTATCGCGGACGCTCCTCGAGCAGCCGCTTCGCGCGCGCGAGACCCGTCGCGAGGGTGGCGCGCACGGACTCGGCGATCATGGGCTCACCGAGGCGCAGCATCCCTCTCGGTTCACCCGCCACCGTCGCCACCACGCCGGTGGCCTCGCCCGCATCGGTGAACTCCAGCAGGAACGACGTGGGCAGCATCCCCGCCGTGCTCTCGATCGCCATCCGGCGCGGGGAATCGAAGCGCGTCACGCGCCAGTCGAACTCGACTTCGCGGCTCATCACCCGCATGCGCGTGTGCAGGGTGCTTCCGACACCGAGCGGCGGGGGCGAGGTGAGTTCCTCGGAGATCACCGACGTGTCCCACTTTGCTCGGTTGCGACCGTCGGCCAGGAACGCGAACACCTCATCGACGGGCCTGGCGATCGTGATGGATTCGGTGACGGTGAACATGGCACCCATCCTTGCCCGGATCTCGGCGAAGTGATCCCGGGGGTCGGATGCCGGGGGTCGTCGCCGGCGTCCGGCCGGCGTAGGGTCGGCGCATGGCACGTCTCGTTCCGTACATCCACTTCCCCGGTACCGCACGTGAGGCCCTCACGTTCTATCACGGCGTCTTCGGCGGCGCGCTGGAGCTGCACACGCGGGCCGAGTTCGGCAGCACGGACGGCCCTGCAGACGCGATCGCTCACGGAATACTCGCCGGTCCGGTCGATCTCTTCGCGGCAGACGCCTCGACCGCCACCCGCCCGCTGGTCATGAGCGGCATCATGTTCTCGCTGCTCGGCACCGCCGACCCGCGCACCCTGGAGTCATGGTTCACGGCCCTCGCCGACGACGGAACCGTCATCGATCCGCTGCAGGAGCGACCATGGGGCGCCCACGACGGCACGCTCACTGATCGATACGGCATCACGTGGCTCATCGGCTACGAGGACTGACGCCCGCGACTTCCCCTGCGATCGCGCAACGACGTACCCGGAGGGGCCGATCTCGATCGTCTCGCCGCACTTGTCACCGGCATCATCCGGAGCTGAGCACTCCTATCCTGGCTGCATGAGCGCTCGACGTGTCTTCGCCCCTGACCCACCCCCCGACGGTTCGAAGCCGAAAGGACCGGCGTCGTACTTCGCGAGCATCGAGCAGGCGTACGGGCACCCGGTGCAGGAGTGGCTCGACATCGCCGCCGATCGCCTGGCCGATCACCCGCACATGCAGGTCGTGGCATACCTCAAGGCCGAGCATGGCATGGGGCACGGGCACGCCAACGCGATCGTGGCGCACGTGCGGGCAGCCCTGGCCGACCCGGCCCGGTAGGTCTCGTGCCCGCGCCCCATCGTGCCGGCCTTCGGGTCACCGCGAGCCTGACGATCCCCGACGCAGAGCTGATCTGGCGCTTCTCCCGCTCGTCCGGCCCGGGCGGGCAGGGCGTCAACACCACCGACTCGCGTGTGGAACTGCTGTGGGATGCTGTCCACTCCCGTGCCCTCTCGCCGACTCAGCGCGAGCGGCTGCTCGACGGCCTCGGCGGTCGCCTCGTCGACGGGGTCCTGACGATCGCGGCCTCCGAACATCGCGCGCAGGTCCGCAACCGGGAGGCGGCGCGCGCCCGACTCGCGGCCCTCGTGGCGGATGCGCTGCGGCCACCGTCCCCGACGCGGCGCGCGACGAAGCCGACTCGAGGCGCGAAGGAGCGTCGCCTCACGGCGAAGCGGCACCGCACCGACACCAAGCGGCTGCGGCGTCCACCCACCGACTGACCGGCTCGAGGAACGGTTCCCCTGTCGCGAGATGCGGGTACGCAGCATCCACACCGGCACAACGCGACAGGCGAGCGCCAGGGACCCGAGCCGCAAGATGCTCCCCTGTCGCAAAATGCGGGTGCGCAGCATCCACACCCACACAACGCGACAGGCGAGCGAAGACGGCGCCACCAAGCGAGCATCCCGCGGCGCACCGGCGCGCGCCGTCCGCGGGCGGCGCCCGCTGTCGTAGCGTCGTGTTGTGAGCGGGCGCGGCATCTATGTGGAGACGACGATCTGCGCCGATGTCGATGCCGTGTGGCGCGCGACGCAGGATCCGCGCGCGCACGTGCGCTGGGACGTCAGATTCACGCGCATCATGCCGGTCGACAAGACGCAGGACGGCGCCACCCGATTCACCTATGAGCGTCGCGTGCCGGGTCACGTCGTGCGCGGTACCGGCGTGAGCATCGGCGAACACGACCGGCCCGACGGCACGCGCACGTCCGCGCTGCGGTTCCACACCCGCGACCGGATGTCGCCGATCCGCTCAGGTCGCGGATATTGGCGCTACGTGCCCGTCGAGAGCGGCACCCGCTTCATCACCGGATATGACTACGACGCCGGCTGGGGGATGCTGGATGTCGTCGTCCGCCCACTGCTCGGTTGGGCGACGGCCTGGAGCTTCGATCGACTCCGCCTCTGGATCGAGTCAGACGACCCGCCCGAGCGATGGCCGCTGTGGAGCGTCGCGTGGTGGTGGCGGCCGGACCGACCGCGCGCGACACGGTGCCGTCGCAGGCCCGCGTATGGAAAGCGGACGGAGCTCGTGCGGAGCGCTCCGGCGACGCTTGCTGCCCTCCCCGACCCGGCATCTCCCTCGTGACGTCTCCCTCATGACGTCGATCTTCGAACGCGCGCTCGGCGAGGATTTCGCCCGCCTGCACCCCATGATGCGCCGCCGGTTCGGCGTCGGGCTCGACGCGGGAGAGGCGTGCATCGGGCGGGGTGTGATGGACGAGATCCGGCGCGGACCCTGGTGGACGGTGCCGTTCCTCCAGATCGGGAGACTCCGGAACATCCTCGTCCCCGACACCGGCGTGCGGGTGCCCTTCGTCATCGAGAACTATCCGTACCGCGATCCACTCGGACGCGAGACGGTCACCTTCGTCCGCGAGTACACCGTGGGTGCCCACCGGCGCCGCTTCGACGCGACGATGATCCTCGACGGCGGTCGCGTGCTCGACTATCTGGGCACGCATCAGCACCTCGCCGTCGAGCTCGACCTTCGCATCGATGAGCGCGGAGGCCTGCTGCTCACCTCTGACACGCAGCGGTTCTTCGCGGGGCCGATCGGCTTCGCCTTCCCGCTCCTGCTGAGCGGGCGCGCGCGGCTGAAGGAGTACTTCGACGACGACGATCAGCGCTTCCACGTCGAGCTGGAGGTGCACAACCACCGATTCGGATTCCTCTTCGGGTATCGGGGCTCCTTCGTGTGCGAGTGGGTCGACGCGCACGACGCCCCCGCTCGGCTCAAGCCCGCGCGGCACGAGTCGCGCACCTGACACGCGGCACGCAGCATCCACCCCGCCATCCACGCTCCGCTGTCGCAAAATGCGGGTACGCAGCATCCACACCCACACAACGCGACAGGCGAGCACCAGGGACCCGAGCCGCAAGATGCTCCCCTGTCGCAAAATGCGGGTACGCAGCATCCACACCCACACAACGCGACAGGCGAGCACCAACGCGACCAGCGCGGCCAGCGCGAGACGAACGGGATGCTGCCACCCGGCGCCGGCGACACGCCAAAGCGGGCCCCGGCCGAAGCCGGGACCCGCTCGCACAGCCGCTAGAGCGCGATCACTCGGTGATGATCGTGTCGAACGCGTCCGGGTTGGCCTCGAGCCAGGCCTCGATGGCCTCGGGCTCGTTGCCCTCGCCGTACTCGTTCACGACCATGTCCTCGAGGGAGGCGTACTGCGCGTCATCCAGCTCGATGCCGGCGATCAGCTCGGCCGCCTCGGGGAAGCGCTCCGAGAAGTCGCTCGTCCCGAGGAAGTGCAGCGCCTCGGGCTCGCCCATGGCGCCCATGGGGTCTTCGAGGTCGCGCAGGTTGTAGGCGTCGTTGGCCCAGAAGGGACGCCAGGACGTCACGACGATGTTCTCTTCGGCGGCGATCGCGTTCTCGAGCTCGGTGAGCATCGCGGCCGTCGACGAGGTGACGAGCTCGTACTCGTCGCCCAGCTCGTAGGCCGGGATCATCTCCTCCTGCGTCACGCGCGTGAGACCGGCGCCGGGCTCGATGCCGATGATCTGTCCGCCGAACATGTCGGCGTTGCCCTTCAGCTCCTCGATCGAGGAGATCTCGACGTAGTCGGGCACGGCGATCGTGAGCACGGCACCCTCGTAGTAGGCGCCGATGTCTTCGATGTCGTCGCCGTACTCTTCCATGTACTCGGCGTGCGTGACCTCGGGCCAGGCCGACGGATACATGTCGACGTCACCCTGCGCGAGGCCCGTGTACAGCGGTCCCGCCTCGGTGAGCTCTTCCATCTCGACCGTGTAGCCCAGCTTCTCGAGCTGGTTCTCGAGCAGGTACGCGGTGCTCAGTCCGTCGGTCCACGACGGGAGGAACCCGAGGGTGATCGTGCCCATGTCCTCCGAGCCGGTGTCGCCGGTTCCGTTGTCACCGGCGTCGCCCGAGCAGCCGGCGAGCGTCAGCGTCGCGGCCGCTCCGACGGCGAGGATTCCTGTCAGCTTGCGATTTCTCATGGTGCTTCCCTTCATCTTCATGTGTGATTGCATGCGTTTCGTATGGGTTTTCAGTTGTGGATCTGCGGGATTCAGACGGCGCCGCCACCGACGGGAGCCCGCCGCGGCGACGCGACCTCGCGCTCGGCCTGCTCGGCCGCAGCGTTCGAGCCCCCGGCCGGGCCACCGCTGCGCGACCCCGCCGCGCGACGGCGCCCGAGCACGCCCCGCAGTGATCTCGGGTAGTCGGCGGGGTTTCCGAGCGCGGCCGTGACGCGATCGAGGAAGACCGCGAGGATCACGACGCCCAGGCCCGCCTCGACGCCGAGCGCGAGGTTGACGGTCGAGACCGACTGCACGACGATCTTGCCGAGGCCGTCGGCGCCGACGATTCCCGCCAGCACCGCCATCGACAGCGCGAGCATGATGACCTGGTTGACGCCCGCCATGATCGTCGGCGTGGCGAGGGGCAGTTGGATGCCGCGCAGAATCTGTCCGGGCGTGGCGCCGAATGCGTGCCCGGCCTCGACCGTCTCCGAGTCGACGCCGCGGATGCCCAGCTCGGTCAGGCGCACCCCGGGGGGCAGCGCGAAGATGACCGTCGCGACGAGTCCCGGCACGACGCCGATGCTGAAGAACGTGATCGCGGGGATCAGGTAGACGAACGCGGGCATCGTCTGCATGAAATCGAGCACGGGCTTGAGGATGGCGCGCACGGTGTCGTTGCGCGCCGACCAGATGCCCAGCGGAATCCCGATCAGCAGCGCCACGAGGGTGGCCACGAGCACGAGCGAGAGCGTCTGCATCGCGGGCACCCACAGGTCCATCGCGACGATCAGCGTGAATGTCAGCGCGGTGCCGAGAGCCATCTGCCACGACCGGAAGAACCAGCCCAGCAGCGCGAAGAGCGCGATCGCCACGAACACCGGGATGGCGACGAGCCCGTCGGTGAGGCCGTCGACCAGGAACCGCACGACGACGGTGATGACGTCGAAGAGCCCCGCGAGGTTGTCGCGCAGCCAGTCCACACCGGTGTCGATCCAGTCCCCGAGCGGAATGCGGAAACCATCCATCAGCGCACCCCCTCGCTCTCGCCGGCCGGCGCTTCGTCGGCGGTGGCGGAGGCCGCCAGCACCGCATCGATCTCGGTCGCGGGAACAGGCTGGGGCAGGATCGTGATCTCCGAGGTGTCGCTGGGTCCGGGTCCGAGGGCCGCCAGCAGGGTGACGCGGGGGATGACGCCGACCAACCGGCCCTCGTCATCCGTCACGGCGAGCGGCAGCGGCGACTCCACCGCGGGTACGAACAGGTTCACCAGGACCTCGTCCTTCGAGACGCTCTGCGGCACGCGGGTGACCACCGACGACAGCGAACGCTCCCCGCGACGGACGAGCTTGACCGCATCCCGATCCGTCACGATGCCGAGCAGCCGGCGATCACGGCCGACGACGTACGCGGCCGACGAGTACGCGTCGCGCATCTGGCGCAGGGCCGTGCGCGGGCCGCCGCTCTCGCTGACGACGGGACGCGGAAGCTCCATGACGTTCGCGGCCGTCAGCACGCGGGCGCGATCGACGTCCTGCACGAACTGCTCGACGTAGTCGTTGGCGGGGTCGGTGAGGATGTCTTCGGGCGTGCCGATCTGCACGATGCGACCGTCGCGCATGACCGCGATCCGATCGCCGAGGAACATCGCCTCGTTGAGGTCGTGCGTGATGAACACGATCGTCTTCTGCAGCTTCTGCTGCAGGGACAGCAGTTGCTCCTGCATCTCGCGGCGGATCAGGGGGTCGAGTGCGCTGAAGGCCTCGTCCATGAGCAGGATGTCGGTGTCGGCCGCGAGTGCTCGCGCGATGCCGACGCGCTGCTGCATGCCGCCGGAGAGTGCCGAGGGCAGCTTGTCACCCCACCCCTCGAGGCCCACGAGGGCAAGGATCTCGTCGGCCTTGGCCGTGCGCTCGGCCTTGCCGACGCCTCGCAGCTCCAGCGAGTAGGCGACGTTCTCGGCGACCGTGCGGTGCGGCAGCAGCGCGAAGTGCTGGAACACCATCGACACCCGATCCCGCCGGATCTCACGCAGCTTGTTCGCCGGGATGTCGGTGATGGTCTCGCCCTGCACCGTGATGGTGCCGGCGGTCGCATCGTGCAGCCCGTTGAGCATGCGGATGATCGTCGACTTACCCGATCCCGACAGGCCCATGATGACGAAGATCTCGCCGGGCGCGACGGTGAAGCTCGCGTCGATGACGGCCGCCGTTCCGGCGTCCGCGACCTGCGTGCGGCTCTCCCCGGCGGCGAGGCGCCGGGCGGCTTGTTTGGGATTCTTTCCGAAGACTTTGTAGAGGCCTGTTGCCTCGATCGCGTGCGCGACGGTCACTGGTCACACCTCGACGGCCCGCTGCGCATGGTGGGGCCGCATCGGTTACGCCCGGGTGATGATCACCGGCGACGGGCACGCGTCCGCAGACGTCGTGCGTTCGTCGCACCGGCGGAGGACATCGGGTCGTCCGCACTGATCCATCAACCGTACGTTCGCCCGCCACGCCCATCGGGTTGGGGGCGGCGCGAACGCGGACTGGACTTATGGGCCGAGATCGGCCCTCCTTCGAGGCAATCAGACGCGGGATGCCGAGGTCAAATCACTCCGGCCGCTCAAAACGCCCGTTGAC
>NZ_QFPF01000176.1 GCF_003248605.1 Microbacterium sp. | reverse complement strand
ACTCGCCGCTGAACGTATGTCCCTGGGCGCCGAGCGTTATCTCCGAGCGAATCGTGACGGTGCCGAACAAGTTCCCCCGCCCATCGCACCCCAAGCCAACGAAGCAGCAGACACCGGTCGCGGGAAGCGAGAGCTGCACCGTCGACGCGGCACTCATGTCTCCATCAAGCCACGCCGCGACGGAGCGCACCTGCTCGTATCCGGTCGCGAGCAGGAACGTCGGCGCCCGACCATAGGACTTCATGCCCACGATGAAGAAGCCGCTCTCGGGGTGCGCGAGTTCGCGGTACCCGTGCGGCTCGACCGTGCCGCAGGTGTGCACGTTCGGGTCGATGAGCGGCGCGAGGCGGCGGGGGGCCTCGACGATGTCGTCGAGCTCGAGGCGGATCTCGCGCAGCATGTCGAGGTCGGGGCGAAAACCCGTGGCGTTGACCACGACATCGGTCGCGTGCGAGACCACCTCGCCGCGGCGGTGCCCGACAAGCGACACCTGGTCGCCGGCGCGATGCGCGCGGATGATCTCGAATCCGTCGACCATCTCGATGAGCCCGTCCGAGACGGCACGGTCGACCCGTCCGCCGAGACGGGCGCGATCGGCGAGCTCGTCATCGCCGGACGACGTCACCCGCACCGCCGCACTGCCCCGGATCAGCCAGCTCACTCGCGTGCCGGGCTCCTCGCGGGCCAGCGCGACGAGCGCCAGCAGAGTGTTTGCGGCGGAGTGACCGGCACCGACGACACTCGTGTGGCGTCCGGCAAATCGAGGCCGATCGGCGCCGAGGACATCGGGAAGCGCCGGCGCGACCCGGTCGGAGATCTCGGCCAGGCCGAGCAGGTCGAGTCCGTTCGAGGAGAGCGGGTTGGGCGAACGATAGGTGCCCGAGGCATCGATCACGGCCCGCGCCGGGATCTCGTCGATGTCGCCGCCGGCCGTGCGGGTGCGGATCACGAACGGCGTCGAGGCCCGGCCTCTGCTGCGGGTGCGGTCCATGCCCTCGCGGCTCACGGCGACGACCTCGGTGCCCAGACGCAGACGCGCGCCGATCTCGGGCACCTCGGCGAGGGGAGCGACGTACGCCTCGACGAGTTCGCCGCCGGTGGGCGCCACCTCGGGGGCAGGATGCTGCCACCCGCGCGCTTCGAGCAGCTCCCGCGCCACGGGGTCGACGAGGTGCCGCCACGGCGAGAAGAGGCGCGTGTGTCCCCACGAGCGGACGCTGTCCGCGACGCGGTCACCGGCCTCGAGGATCACGAAGTCGATGCCGCGGCGCTGCAGGTGCGCCGCCGCCGCGAGCCCGATGGGACCCGCCCCGATGACGACCGCCGGAAGGGTTGCGAGCCTCGCGTCCTCGCGCACGCGAGGGGTCAGATCGAGCAGGGTCATGGCGGCCTCCGAAAGACATCGACGAACTTCGATGTAGATTCTGCGCCCGAGTATCGATGATTGTCAATATCGACTATCGTCGATGCATGCCCACCCCGCTCGCCGTGACCGACGTGTCCGTCGTCGGCTCCTGCGGCACGCCTCTCGTGCGCGAACCCCTCTCGGCCGAAGAGGCCGAGCAGCTTGCCGTCACGATGAAGGCCCTCGCGGATCCGACCCGACTGCGCCTGCTCTCGATCGTCGCCGCCTCGGTGAACGCCGAAGCGTGCGTCTGCGACCTCATCGAGCCCGTCGGTCTCAGCCAGCCCACTGTGTCGCACCATCTGAAGGTGCTCACCGCCGCGGGCTTCCTCACCCGAAGCAAGCGCGGCACGTGGGCGTACTACGCGCTCGTCCCGGGTGCCCTCGACCGCGTCTCGCGGATGCTCGCGTCGTGAACGACACCGCCCGCGCCGCTCTGGGCGAATTTCTCGGCAGCGCCCTGCTCGCCGCCGTCGTCGTCGGATCCGGCATCGCCGCCGAGCGCCTCTCGCCCGGCGACATCGGCCTGCAGCTGTTCGAGAACGCATTCGCCACCGCCCTCGGCCTCGCCGTGCTCATCGTCGTCTTCGCCACCGTCTCAGGTGCGCACTTCAACCCGGTCGTCACAATGGTCGACGTCGTCCTGCACCGCCGCCCCTGGTCGATCACCTCGATCTACCTGCCCGCTCAGATCGCAGGGTGCATCGCCGGAGCCGTGCTCGCCAA
>NZ_QFPF01000039.1 GCF_003248605.1 Microbacterium sp. | reverse complement strand
GCAGCGATCGAGGCCGGCCCGCACGCCAAGACCGCCGTGATCTCGAAGCTCTACCCGACGCGCTCGCACACGGGTGCCGCGCAGGGCGGCATGGCCGCGGCGCTCGCCAACGTCGAAGAGGACTCGTGGGAGTGGCACACCTTCGACACCGTCAAGGGCGGCGACTACCTCGTCGACCAGGACGCGGCCGAGATCCTCGCCAAAGAGGCCATCGACGCGGTCATCGACCTCGAGAACATGGGTCTTCCCTTCAACCGCACCCCCGAGGGCAAGATCGACCAGCGCCGCTTCGGCGGGCACACCGCCGATCACGGCAAGACCCCCGTGCGCCGCGCGTGCTACGCCGCCGACCGCACCGGGCACATGATCCTGCAGACGCTGTTCCAGAACTGCGTCAAGCTCGGCATCAACTTCTTCAACGAGTTCTACGTGCTCGATCTGATCACGACGAAGGATGCTGCCGGCAAGACGCAGGTCGCGGGCGTCGTCGCCTACGAGCTCGCCACCGGCGACCTGCACGTCTTCCACGCCAAGGCGGTCGTCTTCGCCACGGGCGGGTTCGGCAAGATCTACAAGACCACCTCCAACGCCCACACCCTCACGGGCGACGGCGTCGGCATCGTCTGGCGCAAGGGCCTGCCGCTGGAGGACATGGAGTTCTTCCAGTTCCACCCCACGGGACTCGCGGGTCTCGGCATCCTGCTCACCGAAGGGGCCCGCGGCGAGGGAGCGATCCTGCGCAACGTGTCGGGCGAGCGCTTCATGGAGCGCTACGCCCCCACGATCAAGGACCTCGCCCCGCGCGACATCGTCAGCCGCTGCATGCAGCAGGAGGTCGCCGAGGGCCGCGGCGCGGGTCCGCATCGCGACTACGTGCTGCTGGACTGCACGCACCTCGGCGCGGAGGTGCTCGAGACGAAGCTCCCCGACATCACCGAGTTCGCCCGCACCTACCTCGGCGTCGACCCGGTCGTCGAGCCCGTGCCGGTGATGCCCACCGCCCACTACGCGATGGGCGGCATCCCCACCAACGTCAATGCCGAGGTCCTCGCCGACAACGACACGGTCGTGCCCGGGCTCTACGCCGCCGGCGAGTGCGCGTGCGTGTCGGTGCACGGCTCCAACCGCCTCGGCACCAACTCGCTGCTCGACATCAACGTCTTCGGCAAGCGCGCCGGCCGCAACGCCGTCGAGTACGTCAAGACCGCCGACTTCGTGCCCATGCCGGAGGATCCGGCCGCCGAGGTGTACGGCCTCATCGAGGGCCTGCGCGAGGGCACCGGCACCGAGCGCATCGCCGTGCTGCGCAAGAAGCTGCAGGAGGAGATGGACAAGGGCGCTCAGGTGTTCCGCACCGAGGAGTCCCTCACCCACGTGCTCGGCGTCATCGAGGAGCTGCGCGAGCGGTTCAAGAACATCCACGTCGACGACAAGGGCAAGCGGTACAACACGGACCTGCTCGAGGCCGTCGAACTCGGGTTCCTGCTCGACATCGCCGAGGTCGTCGTCGTCACCGCGCGCAATCGCAAGGAGAGCCGCGGCGGCCACATGCGCGACGACTTCCCGGGGCGCGACGACGAGGCCTACATGAAGCACACCATGGCCTACCTGAGCGGCGACCCGCACTCGTCCAAGGCCGATGACCACATCACGCTCGGCTGGAAGCCCGTCGTCTTCACCAAGAACGAAGCCGGCGAGTTGCGTTATCCGCCGTTGGAGAGGAAGTACTGATGTCACAGGCGATCGCCACCGCCACCGATGCCACGCCCGACATCGACGCGGGCGCCGACACCGGCATCCAGTCGTTCCTCGTCACCTTCATCGTCCGCCGCTTCGACCCCGAGGTCGACGACGAGCCGCGCTGGGTCGACTACGACGTCGAGCTCTACTCGACCGACCGTGTGCTCGACGCCCTCCACAAGATCAAGTGGGAGGTCGACGGCTCGCTGTCGTTCCGCCGCTCGTGCGCGCACGGCATCTGCGGATCCGACGCGATGCGCATCAACGGACGCAACCGGCTCGCGTGCAAGACCCTGATCAAGGATCTCGACATCTCGCAGCCGATCTATGTCGAGGCGATCAAGGGTCTGCCGCTCGAAAAGGACCTGATCGTCGATATGGAGCCCTTCTTCGCCTCGTATCGCGAGGTCAAGCCGTTCCTGATCGCCAACTCCACGCCCGAGCCGGGCAAGGAGCGCGTGCAGTCCATCGTCAACCGCGAGATCTTCGACGACACCACCAAGTGCATCCTCTGCGCCGCGTGCACCTCGTCGTGCCCCGTGTTCTGGACCGACGGTCAGTACTTCGGACCGGCCGCGATCGTCAACGCGCACCGCTTCATCTTCGACTCGCGCGATGACGCGGGCAACGTGCGGCTCGACATCCTCAACGACAAAGAGGGCGTGTGGCGGTGCCGCACGACCTTCAACTGCTCCGAGGCGTGCCCGCGCGGCATCCAGGTCACCAAGGCCATCGCCGAGGTCAAGCAGGCGGTCCTGCGCGGCCTGTGATCGACCTCTCCGACGACGGCCCGCCCCTTCCCGGGCGGGCCGTCGTCGCTCAGGTGTGGAGCGATCTGGTCTTTCTGCACTGGCGCGTCGATCCGGCGCTCGTCGCGCCGATGATGCCGGCCGGCGTGCGCCCGGATGAGCACGACGGCAGCACCTGGGTGGGCCTGATCGGGTTCACACTCGCCGACCACCGGTTCCTGCCGCTTCCGGCGGTGCCCTTCTGGGGCACCTTCGTCGAGATCAACGTGCGTCTGTACTCCATCGACGATGCGGGACGGCGCGGCGTCGTCTTCCGGTCCCTCGACGCCTCGCCGCTCGTCTCCGTACTGGCCGCCAGGGCGCTGTTCGGCCTGCCCTACGTGTGGTCGCGCACGTCGCTGCGGCGATCGCCCGGCGTGTGGGACTTCGCAGCGACGCGGAATCGCGGCGGGGCGCGCACCGCATTCCGCGTGGCGGCGACCGATGAGGCGGACGAGTCCGCGCAGGCGCGCTGGCTGACAGCGCGGTGGGGCTTCCACGAGACCCGCCGGGGCCGCACGATCTTCGCGCCCAACACCCATCCTGCATGGCGGCTGTACCGAGGCGACCTCCTGCACCTGGATGACGCGTTCGTCGCGGCGGCGGGCCTTCCTGGCGTGTCCGACCGCGGCCCCGACTCCGTCCTCGTCGCGCCCGCGCGGGTGGCGACGAAGTTCGCCCGCCCCACGACGATGAGAACAGGGGATGCCGGCGGCATCGCTAGCCTGGAGGCGTGACCGACCCGCGCAAGCCCGACCCCGCCGTCGATGAGACGAGCGAGTGGCGCGCGCGGTGGGAGAGCGCCCAGGAGACGCTGCGCACGCACCTCGAGGAGCCGGTCGAGAAGGCCACCCGCATCACCCGCCGGACCCTTGCGTGGTTTCCGATCCGGGTCTGGCGCCACTATCTGCGGCACAACGGATTCCTCCTCGCGGCGGGTGTGAGCTACCAGGCGCTGTTCGCGATCTTCGGTGTCATCTATCTCGCCTTCGCGATCGTGGGCCTCTGGCTCGGGGCGAGCAGAGCGGCGATCGAGGGCCTCATCTCGATCATCAACGACTACATCCCGAATCTCATCAGCGAGCAGGGCCTGGTCACACCCGAACAGGTCGAGGCCGTGGCCACCAGCAGCGCGAGCACGCTGAGCATCACCGGCGCGATCGCGCTCGTGATCGTCGTGTGGACGGCGATCGGCTTCATCACCTTCGCCCGCCGGGCGGTGCGGGACATCTTCGGTCTTCCCTTCGACACCCGCTCTTACTTTCTGCTCAAGGCGCGCGACCTTGTCGCCGCCGTCATCTTCGGGGTCGCCCTGCTCACCGGTGCGCTCGTCGGAAGCATCGCGACCTGGGCGCTCGGGCTGCTGTTCACCGTCTTCGGCCTCGAGGATCTGAGCGCACTCTCCAATGCGGTCGCGCGTGTGGCATCCCTGCTGGTGTCCTTCGCGATCAACGGGGCAGCCCTCGCGGGGATGTTCCGGTTCCTCACCGGCGCCGCCCTCCCCTGGCGTCGGATCTGGCCGGGCTCGCTGCTCGGCGGAGCCGCGATCGTCGTCCTGCAGGTCGGTGCGGGCCTGCTGCTGAGCTACACGCCCTCCAATCCGCTGCTGGCGACCTTCGCGGTGCTGATCGGGTTCCTGCTGTGGTTCCGACTCAACAGCATCGTGATCCTCGTCGCCGGATCCTGGATCGCCGTCGCCGCTTCCGACCGCAATCTCGCGATCGCGGAGCAGAGCGAGGATGAGCGCGCCCGCGCGGAGTACGACGCGCTGCTGCTGGCGGCGGAGGTGCGGCTGCGTGAGGCGCGCCTCGAGCGTGACGAGGCGCCGTGGTACCGTGCCTGGGCCGCCGCGCGTCGCCTGCGACAGGCCGAGGACGATCTGGCGCGCATCCGCGAGATTCCCCCGCCTCCGGTGCGCTCGGGCGGCGTGTTCGACTTCTGACGCCTCGCGGTTCGGCGGCGGCGGCGCCCGGGCATCGCGGCGGTGTCGGCGGCCCTGGCTACAGTGGAGCGCGTGCCTCGAACCATCCGCATCGCATCCGTCAACGTCAACGGCATCCGGGCCGCGGCCCGCAAGGGCATGCACGCCTGGCTCGAGGGGGCGGACGTCGACATCCTCACTCTGCAGGAGGTGCGCGCCGGCGCCGACGATCTCGCGGCGTCGCTGCCGGGCTGGCACGTCGTCGGCGACGAGGCGCTGGCCAAGGGTCGCGCGGGCGTCGCCGTCGCGGCACGGGTTCCGTTCGGCGCCGTGCGCACGGAATTCGCCGACGACGCCCTCGACACCGCGGGCCGCTGGATCGAGGTCGACGTCGAGGTCGAGAGCGAGACACTCAGCGTCGTGAGCGCCTACGTGCACACCGGCGAGGTCGGCACCGCCCGCCAAGACGAGAAGTGGGCGTTCCTCGACGCCATGGAACACCGCATGCCGCAGCTGCGCGCCGCGGCACCGCTCTCCCTCATCACCGGCGATCTCAACGTGGGACACCGCGAACTCGACATCCGCAATTGGCGGGGCAACCTCAAGAAGGCCGGCTTCCTCCCGCGTGAGCGCGCCTACTTCGACCGGTTCCTCGGGGTCGAGGGCGCCGACGTGCCGTGCACCGACGGCACCTCCGGCGCGGGGCTCGGCTGGGTGGATGTCGGGCGCCGATTCCACGGCGACGTCGACGGTCCGTACACCTGGTGGTCCAACCGCGGCAAGGCGTTCGACAACGACACCGGCTGGCGTATCGACTACCACCTCGCGTCCCCCGAGCTCGCCGCCCGCGTCGAGGACTACCGCGTCGTGCGCGCGCCGTCGTGGGACACACGCTGGAGCGACCATGCGCCCGTCGTCGCCGATTACCGCATCGGCCTCTGAGCACCGGCGACGCGGGGTGACAGCATCCCGCGCCTAGGATTGATCGGTGACCAAAGCGCGCCTCTACTCCGGAATGCAGCCCTCGGCCGACTCCCTCCAGATCGGCAACTACATCGGAGCCCTTCTGCAGTGGCGCGACCTGCAGGAGTCGTACGACGCGTTCTTCTCCGTCGTCGACCTGCACGCCCTGACGCAGCCGAACGACCCCGCCGAACTGAGGGAGAAGACCCGCCGCACGGCCGCGCAGTACATCGCGGCCGGCATCGAACCCGCCAAATCGACCCTCTACGTCCAGTCGCACGTGCCGGCCCACGCCGAGCTCGCGTGGATCCTCGGCACGCTCACCGGCTTCGGCGAGGCGGGACGGATGACCCAGTTCAAAGACAAGTCGTCGCGCTACGGCCAGGATCAGACATCCGTGGGCCTGTTCACCTATCCGGTGCTCATGGCGGCCGACATCCTGCTGTATCAGACCGCCGTCGTGCCGGTCGGCGATGACCAGAAGCAGCACATCGAACTGACCCGCGATCTGGCCGACCGCTTCAACACGCGCTACGGCGACACGTTCCGGGTCCCGATGCCGATGATCCAGCAGGAGAGCGCGCGCATCTACGACCTCCAGAATCCGACGGCGAAGATGTCGAAATCGGCGGAGTCCGACGCCGGCGTGCTGTGGATGCTCGATGAGCCCTCGATCAGCGCGAAGAAGATCATGCGCGCCGTCACCGACAGCGAGGGCGCCGTGCGGTACGACCGCGAAGCCAAGCCCGGCGTATCGAACCTGCTCGTGATCTACGCGGCCCTGACCGGACGGCAGATCCCGGCCATCGAGGACGAGTACGCCGGCCGGGGCTACGGCGACTTCAAGAAGGGACTGGCCGAGGTCGTCGTGTCGGAGTTCGAGCCGGTGCGCACGCGCGCGCTCGAACTGCTCGATGACCCGGCCGAACTCGACAGGGTGCTGGCCGCGAACGCCGACCGCGCAGCGGCCGTCGCCGAGGCGACGCTCGCCGACGTCTACGACCGCGTCGGTCTGCTGCGCCGCCGCTGACGCTCCCACGGCACGCTCGCGCCCCGGTGGATGTCGGGGGTCCGTGCCACGATGGACGCATGCCCGAGATGCCCGAGGTGCAGGGTTTGGTCGTATTCTTGCGCGGGCGCGCGGTCGGCCGGTCGATCACACGTGTGTCCGTCGCCCAGATCGCGGCGCTGAAGACCTTCGACCCGCCCGTGCAGGCACTGCACGGCGCGGTCGTCACCGACGTCCAGCGCCACGGCAAGTTCGTCGACATCGCGTGCCGCACCATCAACACCGGCTCCAGCACCGGCACCGGCACCGGCACCGGCGAGGCCGACCGCACCGCCGTGGCCGTCGCCACCCCTCCCGACGCCGACGTGCACCTGGTGTTCCACCTCGCCAAAGCGGGGTGGTTGCGCTGGTACGAGACCCTGCCGACCACGCTCATCAAGCCCGGCCGCACCCCCATCGCGCTGCGGGTCGCGCTCGATGACGGCTCGGGGTTCGATCTGACCGAAGCCGGCACCAAGAAGTCGCTCGCCGTCTCGGTCGTCCGCGATCCCGCCGATGTGCCGGGTATCGCCCGGCTCGGACCCGACCCGCTCGACCCGGACTTCACCCGCGACACGCTCGCGGGTCTGCTCGAGGGCCGCCGCACGCAGATCAAGGGCGTGCTGCGCGATCAGTCCGTGATCGCCGGGGTCGGCAATGCGTACTCCGACGAGATCCTCCACGTCGCCCGCATGTCGCCCTACGCCCTCGCCGCCACCCTCGAACCCGCCGCGGTCGACACCCTCTTCGCCGCGATGCACGCCACCCTCGACGAGGCGCTGGCCGCAGCATCCGGAAAACCGCCCGCCGACCTCAAAGACGCCAAGCGCCGCGGTATGCGGGTGCACGGCCGTCGCGGCGAGCCCTGCCCCGTGTGCGGCGACACGGTGCGCAGCGTCTTCTTCGCCGACAACTCCCTCGAGTACTGCGCCACCTGCCAGACCGGCGGCAAGGTGCTGGCCGACCGGCGCCTGTCGCGCCTGCTCAAATAGCCTCAGAGGGCCCGCACGTCGTCGTCGACCCAGTCGAGCGACCGGTCGACGGCTTTGCGCCACAGCCGCACCCGGCGTTCGCTCTCCTCCAGCGGCATCCGCGGCTCCCAGCGCCGGCCCTCGCGCCACTGCTCCCGCAGTTCGTCGAACCCACCCCAGACACCCGTCGCGAGGCCTGCCGCGTAGGCGGCGCCGAGGGCCGTCGTCTCGATCACGCGCGGGCGCACCACGGGGATGCCGAGCACATCGGCCTGGAACTGCATGAGCAGGTCGTCCCGTGTCATGCCGCCATCCACCCGCAGCTCCGCCAGCGGAGTCGCCGTGTCGGCCACGACCGCCTCGATCACGTCCCTCGTCTGAAACGCCGTCGCCTCGAGCGCCGCGCGCGCGATGTGGCCCTTGTTCACGAACCGGGTCAGTCCCACCAGGGCCCCGCGGGCGTCGGGGCGCCAGTACGGCGCGAACAGACCGGAGAAGGCCGGCACGAAGTAGGCGCCGCCGTTGTCGGGCACCGATTCGGCGAGAGTCTGCACCTGGGAGGATTCGCTGATCAGGCCGAGGTTATCGCGCAGCCACTGCACGAGAGACCCCGTCACGGCGATCGATCCCTCGAGCGCATATCGCGCCGACTCTCCCTCGCGCTGATACGCGACCGTGGTGACGAGACCGTGCGTCGATCGCACGATCTGATCGCCGGTGCCGACGATCAGGAAGTTGCCGGTGCCATACGTGTTCTTGGACTCCCCCGCCTCGAAGGCCGCCTGCCCGAAGGTCGCGGCCTGCTGATCGCCGAGGATTCCCGCGATCGGCACGCCGCGCAGCGACCCCGGCGTCTGCACCCGGCCCACCGCGTGCACCGACGGGACGATCTCGGGCATCATCGCGCGGGGGATGCCGAACGCCTCGAGGATCTCGTCCGACCAGTCCAGCGTCCTCAGATCCATCAGCTGAGTGCGACTCGCGTTGGTGACGTCGGTCACGTGGCGTCCGCCGCGTCGCTCGCCGGTGAGATTCCAGATCACCCACGAATCGGGAGTGCCGAAGAGCAGGTGCCCGGCCTGCGCGTCGGCCCGCGCACCGGGCGTGTTCTCGAGGATCCACGCGATCTTCGACGCCGAGAAGTAGGTCGCCAGGGGCAGCCCCGTCACCTCCGCGAACCGGGCGACGCCACCCTGCTCGGCGAGCCGATCGATGTGCGCCTGCGTGCGGGTGTCCTGCCACACGATCGCGTTGCCCACGGGTCGTCCCGTGCGCCGATCCCAGACGATCGCGGTCTCGCGCTGATTGGTGATGCCGAGCGCCGCGATGCGGGAGAGCGGGATGGATGCCTGGGCCACAGCCGCCTGGAGCACCCATTCGGTGTTCGTCCAGATCTCGACCGGGTCGTGTTCGACCCAACCGGCGCGGGGAAGGATCTGCGCGTGCTCGCGCTGCGCGGTCGCGATCGCCGTGCCCTCGGAATCGAAGACGATCGCCCGCGTCGAGGTCGTGCCCTGATCCAGGGCGATCACATGATCGGCCACATCGCCGCCTCTCGGTTGTCCTCGGCGCTCGCCGCGCCCCGGTCAGGCTAACGGGTCGGCGGTGTCGGGCACGCGCGCCCCGGACACCGGGGCGTCATGGACTCCGTCCGCGGGCTCACGCGGCTCGGCCGCCCGCACGGCGGCGAGAGCACGTTCGACCTCCTCCGCGCACCGCGAGTCATCCCACCCGAGCACGTCGGCGACGGCGCCGGCGACCTCCTCCGCGCACGCCGACGTCGCTCGCCCGGTGAAGGCGAGGTTCGTGCGCCGCAGGAGGATGTCGTCGAGGTGATGCACCGACTCGGTCCGGGCCAGGTGCCGGATCTCGGCCGTGCTGTAGTGCGGGGCGGCCGCCAGCGCGCGGTCGTCGGAATCGGCCGCGATCGCGTCGCGCACCTGTACGGCAAGGGTTCCGTAGCGATCGAGCAGCAGCTCCATCCGCTCGCGCCCCAGCGCCCCCGCGTGCTCATCGAGCCATCGCGACCGCGCAGCCGTCGTGACCGGAAAGCCGTGTCCGCCCCCGATCGCCAGACCCTTGGTCCCGAAGCGACGCGCTCGCCCGAGCGCGCCGAGTGCGCGATCGGCCAGATGCGCCCCGAGGGCCCGGAAGGTCGTCCACTTGCCTCCGACGAGACTGAGCACGGGCACCGCTGCGGCCCCGGAATCCCGCAGCGGCGCGCTTTCGATTCGGTAGTCGCGCGAGACGAACCCGGGCGCGAGGTCGCCGTGTCCGGGCAGCGGCCGCACGCCCGCGAACCGGTGCACGATCTGCTCGCGGCTGACCGTGATGCGGGGGAAGACGTGGCGCACGAGCTCGAAGAAGTAGTCGACCTCGGCCTCGGTGCACACGATCGGGTCGGCCATGTCGTGCTCGAGATCGGTGGTGCCCACGAGGACCCGCCGTCTCAGCGGGTAGATGAGCACGATGCGGCCGTCGCTGTGCTCGAAGAACAGCTCGCGCCCCCGGGTGGCGGCCAGGAGCTCGGGGTGATCCAGCACGATGTGCGAGCCCTTGGTGCCGCCCATGTAGCGCGTCGGCGATCCGAGCGCGGCGTTGGTGAGGTCGGTCCAGGGCCCCGTGGCGTTGACGACGACGGATGCGGTGAACGTCGTCGTGGCACCGGTCCGGGCATCGCGCAGCACGACACCTCCGCCCTGCGCGCCGATCGCCTCGACGTAGTTGGCGGCGCGGGCGCGCCCCTCGCCCGCGGCGATGCCGTCGGCGAGCACATCGAGCGCGAGCCGCTCCGGATCGCGCAGCGACGCGTCCCAATAGCTGGCCGTGTACTTCACCGCGGGATTCAGATCGGGCAGGTCGCGCAGCGACCGCCGTCGACCCCGGAACGTGTGCCGGGGCACGCGACCCCCGCCTCGCGAGAAGGAGTCGTAGATGACCAGGCCGATCTTGATGAGCGCGGCGCCGCGCTCGCGGGTCGCGCCATCGCCGTGGCGCAGGAAGCGCAGGGGCGCGCTCAGCACTCCGCCGAAGGCGGAGAAGATCGGGATCGTGGTGCGCAGCGGCCGCACGTAGTGGGGCGCGTCGCGCAGGAGCGCGTTACGTTCGGTGACCGCCTCGTGCACGAGCCGGAATTCGCCGTTCTCGAGATAGCGGATACCGCCGTGGACCATGTGCGAGGACGCCGCCGAGGCACCCGAGCAGAAATCCACGCGCTCGACGAGCGCGACATCCACCCCCTGGAGCGCGAGATCCCGGAACGTGGCGATGCCGTTGATGCCGCCGCCGATGATGAGGACGTCGGCCTGCGGGCGCCGCAGGAGGTCGTCCGCCGCGCGGGCGGGCATGCGTTGCTCGTGTGCGGACATGGCTCCCTCCCCCGCCTCCCAGCGTAATCGCCGCCGCAGACACCCGGCCCGAAACACGGCCGGAACGACGAACGAACGACACTCTCGATGCGCGGGAATGAAGTGCGCCCGCGCGCGTTGCTACACTTCGAGCAGTCAACGTGCTCCGGGGTCGGTGAGAATCCGAACCGGCGGTGAGAGTCCGCGAGCTGGGCGTCGTGTCATGCGACACCCGGTCGATCCGGTGGAATTCCGGAACCGACGGTGATGCGTGGGAGAACCCGCGCTAGTCCGGATGAGAGGCAGCACGACGGCGACGCCTACGGGCGCCGCCTGAAGTCACGCACCATCGCCTGACACACCCCGGACGAATCTGAGGACCGGGAAGATGTCGTACAGCGAGACCGAGTGGCAGGCCATGGGCCGGGCGTTCACGCTGGCACGGCGCGGCCCCCGCGGCATCAATCCACAGGTCGGCGCCGTGATCCTCTCGCCCCGGGGCGAGGCGCTCGCCGAGGGCTGGCACCGCGGTGCCGGGACGCCGCACGCCGAGGTCGACGCGCTCTCGCACCTTTCTGCGGAGGCGGCCCGCGGCGCCACCGCGGTGGTGACGCTCGAGCCCTGCAATCACACCGGGCGCACGGGGCCCTGCGCACTCGCGCTCATCGAGGCGGGGATTGCGCGCGTGGTCTACGCCATCGACGATCCCGCCGAGCGCTCGGGCGGCGGCTCGGAGCGACTCGCGGCCCACGGCATCGAGGTCGTCTCGGGCGTGCGCGCCGACGAGGCGCACGAGCTGCTCGACTCGTGGCTCGAGATGATGCGCCTCGGTCGCCCCCACGTCAGCGTGAAGTGGGCGCAGAGCCTCGACGGCCGCGCGGCCGCGGGCGATGGCACCAGCCAGTGGATCACGGGCCCCGAGGCGCGCGCCGATGTGCACCGCCGGCGCGCGCTCGCCGACGCGATCGTGGTGGGCACCGGCACCGTTCTCGCCGATGATCCCGCCCTCACGGCGCGCGAGCCCGACGGCTCGCTGCGCCCCGGCCAGCCGATGCCGGTCGTGCTCGGGCGCCGTCGCGTGCCCGAGGGCGCCGCGGTACGCACCCACCCGCGCGGGATGCTGTCGTACCCCGGCACCGATCTGCTCGGTGTGCTGGCCGACCTGCGCGAACGCGGGATGCACCGCGTCTTCGTCGAAGGCGGACCCACTATCGCCAGCGCGTTCGTCCGCGCGGGACTCGCGGACGAGATCCTCGCCTACGTCGCGCCCGTCCTGCTGGGCGGAGACCGCCTCGCGATCGTCGACGCGGGCGTCGGCACGATCGCCGACGCCCGCCGCCTCCGATTCGACGACGTCATCCGCCTCGGCGCCGACACCCTCTTCATCGCCACCCCCCTGCAGGATCTGTCCCATCAAGGAGGACACTGACATGTTCACCGGAATCATCGAGGAGATCGGCGAGATCGCCGCGATCGAGGCCTCGGGCGACGGCATCCGCCTCACCGTCCGTGCCCCGCTGGCGGTCTCCGACGCCGGGCACGGCGACTCCATCGCGGTCAGCGGCGTGTGCCTGACCGTCGTCGCCCAGGACGGCACCCACTTCACGGCCGACGTCATGCGCCAGACACTCGACATGTCGATCCTGCAGACCCTCGCGCCCGGCGACGCGGTCAACATCGAGCGCGCGACGGCGGTGGGCACCCGTCTGGGTGGGCACGTCGTCCAGGGCCACATCGACGGCACGGGCGCCATCGCCGACGTGCGACCCGGAGACCAGTGGCGCGTCGTTCGCGTCGCGATCCCGCGGTCCCTCGCCCCCCTCATCGTCGACAAGGGGTCCATAGCGCTCGACGGCGTCTCGCTGACGGTCAGCGCCGTCAGCGCAGCATCCGACGCCGACCCGTGGTTCGAGGTCTCGCTCATCCCCGAGACACTCGCCGCGACGACGCTCGGGGCGCGCGCCGTCGGCGATCCCGTCAACCTCGAGACCGACATCCTCGCCCGGCACGTGCAGCGCATGCTCTCCTTCGCCGGCGACTCCGCCCCGACCGAAAGAGGCGCGCTGTGAACCTGTCCACCATCCCCGAGGCCCTGGATGCCCTGCGCGCGGGCCGCCCGATCATCGTCGCCGACGACGAGAACCGCGAGAACGAGGGCGATGTCGTACTTTCGGCCGAGCTCGCCACCCCGGAGTGGGTCGCGTGGACGGTGCGCTGGTCGTCGGGCTTCATCTGCGCCCCGATGCCCGGCGACATCGCCGACCACCTCGATCTGCCGCCGATGGTCGAGCGCAACGAGGATGCCCGGGGCACCGCCTATACGGTGAGCGTCGACGCCGCCGAGCACGTCACCACCGGAATCAGCGCGTCCGATCGCGCGCACACCCTCAACGTGCTGGCAGACCCCGCCTCCACGCCCACGAGCGTGCGCCGGCCCGGCCACATCCTGCCCCTGCGGGCGGTCGACGGCGGCGTACGGGAGCGCAGCGGGCACACCGAGGCGGCCGTCGAGCTGATGCGGCTCGCGGGGCTTCGCCCCGTCGGCGCGATCGCCGAGATCGTCGCCGAGGACGGCAGCATGATGCGCCTGCCGGGCCTGATCGAGTTGGGCGCCCGCGACGGCGTTCCGGTGATCACCATCGAACAGCTCGTGGCGCACCTCGACGAGCACGAGCCGCGAACCGCCGAGACCCCGACGTCGCACCGGCGCCGCGTCAGCCTGCGCGCCGAGTCGGTCGTGCCCACCGAGCACGGCGAGTTCCGGTTCCTCGCCTACAAGGACCGCACGACCAGCACCGATCACCTCGCGATCGTCTCGGGCGATCTCGAGGGCGCGCCTCTCGTGCGCGTGCACTCGGAGTGCCTCACCGGCGAGGCCTTCGGCTCGCTCAAGTGCGAATGCGGTCCGCAGCTGGATGCCGCACTCAACCGGATCGCCGAGAGCGGCGGCGTCGTGATCTACATGCGCGGGCACGAGGGCCGCGGCATCGGGCTGATCAACAAGCTGCGCGCGTACAGCCTGCAGGAGCGCGGCCTCGACACCGTCGACGCCAACCTGGCGCTCGGGCTGCCCGCCGATGCTCGGGATTACGCGGCCGCCGCCGGCATCCTGGCCGACTTGGGCGTCGAGCGGGTGCGTCTGCTCACCAACAACCCCGACAAGGTCGGCCAGCTGCGCGAACTCGGCCTCGACATCGTCGAGCAGGTGCCCCTGCTGGTCGGCGTCGGCCCCAACAACCACCAGTATCTCGAGACGAAAAGGGACCGCATGGGACACTCCATCGACGAGGGCGAGCTCGCCGAGGCATTCGCCGAGCTCAAGACCGGACACGACCGATGAGCGGCAAGGGAGCACCGGTCGCCACCGGCACCGTCGATGGCACCGGACTGCGCGTCGTCATCGTCGCGGGCGAATGGCACGACGTGATCACGGACGGCCTGATCGCGGGCGCGACGCGCGCGCTCCGGGCATCCGGCGCCCAGCACGAGCTCGTGCGCGTGGCCGGCTCGTTCGAGCTGCCGGTCGTCTGCAAGGCCATCCTCGAGGCGGGCGCCGATGCGGTCGTCGCGCTCGGCGTCATCATCCGCGGCGGCACGCCCCACTTCGAATACGTCTCCTCGGCGGCCACCGACGGGCTCACCCGCGTGGCGATCGAGACCGGCAAGCCCGTGGGCTTCGGCGTGCTCACCCTCGACGACGAGCAGCAGGGCATCGACCGTGCCGGTCTGCCCGAGTCGACAGAGGACAAGGGATTCGAAGCAGCGGATGCCGCCCTCCGCACGGCGCGGACCCTGCGCGCCGTGCGCGCATAGAATAGACGTTTGTGCGTCGGCGAACCCCGCCCGCACACCCGGTGTCCCACTGACGCGCCCGCGGCGCGTCATCCCTGCGCCGCCGCGTCCGACTCCGGCCCCTCATCGCTCCGCGAGTTCCGACAGGCCTTTCACCGCATGACCGCTACCGCTTCTCCGTCCGCCTCCGCCCCGGCATCCACCCCCGCCAACCCCCGCTCCCGCGTCATCGCGGCGAGCCTGGTGGGAACGACGATCGAGTTCTACGACTTCTACGTCTACGCCACCGCCGCGGTGCTGGTCTTTCCGATCCTGTTCTTCCCGACCGGCAACGACACGACCGCGCTGCTGTCCTCGTTCGCCGTCTTCGGTGCGGCGATGGTCGCGCGCCCGATCGGCGCCATCATCTTCGGCCACTTCGGCGACCGGTTCGGCCGCAAGGCCACGCTCGTCGCGTCGCTGCTGACGATGGGTGTCGCGACGTTCCTGATCGGCTGCCTGCCGACCTTCAACGACATCGGCTGGTGGGCGGCCCTGCTGCTGCTCGTCCTGCGGCTCGCGCAGGGCTTCGCCCTCGGCGGCGAGTGGTCCGGCGCCGCGCTCGTGGCCACCGAGAACGCCCCGAAGGGCAAGCGGGCCTGGTACGGCACGTTCCCGCAGCTGGGCGCCCCGATCGGCTTCATCATCGCCAACTCCGTGTTCCTGGCGATCTACTTCGCCCTGCCCCACCCCGACGGCGCCGCGCAGCGCTCCGAGGACTTCCTCGCGTGGGGTTGGCGGGTGCCATTCCTCTTCTCGGCCGTCATGGTCATCGTCGGACTCTGGGTGCGGCTCAAGCTGGTCGAGTCCACGACCTTCACGCAGGCCTCGACGGCGGGCACGATCCGCAAGTTCCCGCTCGGCGAGGTCGTGCGCCGGCACTGGCGCCAGCTGATTCTCGGCACCTTCATCATGCTCGCCACCTACGTGCTCTTCTACCTCATGACGAGCTTCACTCTCTCCTACGGCACGAAGGCGACGACCGAGGGCGCCCAGGCGGCGGCGGATGCTGCCGGCACGTCCTTCGACGCGGCGACCTACGTTCCGGGGCTCGGGTTCGGTTACACGGACTTCGTCATCATGCAGATCGTCGGCGTGGTCTTCTTCGGGATCTTCACGATGCTCTCGGGTCCCCTCGCCGATTCGGTCGGCCGGCGCAAGCTGCTGATGTGGGTCACCGGCGGGATCTTCGTCTTCGGCCTGCTCTTCAACGTCTTCCTCATGCCGCAGGTCGACCCGAAGTTCACCGGCGCGCTCGTGCAGGCCTTCCTCGTCTTCGGCTTCATGCTCATGGGCGCGACTTTCGGCCCGATGGGCGCCGTGCTGCCCGAGCTCTTCCCCACCAACGTGCGGTACTCGGGCTCGGCCATCTCCTACAACCTGTCCTCGATCCTCGGCGCGGCGCTCGCGCCCATCGTGGCGGTCGCGCTGTGGGCGGCCACCGGCGGCAGCCCGTGGCTGGTGGGCGCGTATCTGTCGGTCATGGCGGTACTGACCTTCATCGCGCTGTGGCTCTCTCCCGAGACCAAGGACGTGGAGTACGACACCAACATCGGCCTGGGCGCGACGGGCTCGCTGTAGCGCCGGCATCCTCTGCGGTCTCGAGCGGGCGGGTCTCACTCGGAGTGAGGCCCGCCTTGCTGGTACAGCGGGCCCGCGGGCCCTACCGTGACGTTCATGGAACTGCTGCGCCACCTCGTCCTGCTCGTGCATCTTGTCGGCTTCGCGCTGCTCTTCGGCGCGTGGGCGGCACAGGCCTGGGGCGGCAAGCGCCTCATCACCCGCCTGCAGCACGTCGGACTCGCGATCGCCGGCGTCGCCGGGCTCGCCCTCGCCGCACCGTGGGGCATCTCGTACGAGCTGGACTACGCCAAGATCGGCACCAAGCTCGTGATCCTGCTCGTCATCGGCGCGCTGCTCGGGATCGGCCAGGCACGCCAGCGCAAGAGCGGCTCCGTGCCGCCGGCGATCTTCTGGGGCATCGGCGCGTTCACGTTCGCGAACGCGGCCATCGCGGTGCTCTGGCGCTGACCCGATCGCTCGCGTCAACGCGGCTGAGGGCTGGACCCCGTCGTAGCCTGTCGCCATAATTGGCTACAATCGCTCGACGCAGAGACTCGGAGCCGCACGTGATCATCGACTGCCACGGCCACTTCACCACGACGCCGCCCGGAGTGGCCGCGTGGCGCGAGGCGCAGACCTCGGCCCGCACCCCCGAGCTGCTCGCCGACATCGAGGCCCGCGAGTTCGAGGTCACCGACGACGAACTCGTGGATGCCGTCGCCTCGGCGCAGCTTGCACAGCAGAGCGAACGCGGCACCGACCTGACGATCTTCTCGCCGCGCGCGAGCTGGATGGGCCACCACGTCGGCGACGAGCGCACGTCGCTCGAGTGGACACGGCGCCAGAACGACCTCATCCACCGGGTGTGCACCCTCTTCCCGGGCAGCTTCGCCCCCGTCGCGCAGCTTCCGCAGAGCCCCGGCGCCCCGATCGCCGGCGCCGTCGGCGAGCTGCGCCGCTGCGTCGAGGAGCTCGGTTTCATCGGCTGCAACGTCAATCCCGATCCGAGCGGCGGGCGGTGGGACTCCCCCGCCCTCTCGGACGGGTACTGGACGCCCCTGTGGGACGCCATGGCCGAGCTGAACGTACCCGGCATGGTGCACGTGAGCGCGTCCGGCATCCCCGCCGTCCACACCACGGGGGCGTACTACCTCGCGGCCGACACGACCGCGTTCGTGCAGGCGCTCAGCTCGGGCTTTCTCGCCCGTCACCCCGGTCTCCGGCTGATCATCCCACACGGCGGAGGCGCGGTGCCCTACCACTGGGGGCGCTTCCGCGGGATGGCGGGCGATCAGGGGTGGGACCTCGACGCGACGATGACGCAGCTCTGGTTCGACACGTGCGTGTACCACCAGCCCGGCATCGACCTGCTGCTGGAGGTCGTCCCGGCATCCCAGATCCTGTTCGGCTCCGAGATGATCGGTGCCGTGCGGGGCCGCGATGCGCAGACCGGCCGGTACTGGGACGACACGAAGGCCTACATCGAGGCCGCTGTGCTCTCGGATGCTGCCCGTCAGGCGATCTTCGAGGGCAACGCCCGCCGGGTCTACCCCCGCATCGAGGCCTGGCTGCCCGCCGCCTGATACGCCTCGTCTCGTCTCGTCGAAACGGCGCCCGCGGCGGCCGGCCGGGACTACTCCGATTCCTCGTCGCGTTCGGGCTTGACGTACGCGCGCCCCTCGAGAGCCGCGCGGTCGATCTCCTCCTGGTTCTCGACATAGGGCGTGCCGTGCGTGTGGAATGTCGCGACGGTCTTCATCCCCCAGGCCTGCCCCTTGGCACGCTCGGCCTGCGTCCACTCCACGACCGGCCAGTCGGGGTCGAGGATCAGGCGCGCTCCCGCGTTCGCGAACTCGATGCGGTTGCCGCCCGGCTCCCACACGTAGAGGAAGAAGGTCTGGTTGATCGCGTGCTTGTAGGGGCCGTACTCGATGTACACCTTGTTCTCGAGGAAGATGTCGGCGGCCTTGAGGATGTCCTCGCGTGTGTCGGGTGCGAGCGCGAAGTGATGGAAGCGCCCCCGGGTCTTGGTCCAGTCGTCCGAGTAGACGACATCGTAGGACTTCTGGTTGAAGCGGAACCACCAGGCGCCGTACCGGCCGTCGTCCAGGCGCACGCGCTCGGATTCGCGCGCCTTCATCACGTCGCGCCAGAACTCGCCCGCCGCGTTCACGTCGCTCGCGAGGTAGTTGATGTGGTCCATGCGACGGGCGTTGACACCCCGACCCGGGAAGGCTGCGGCCTGGTTCTTCAGCGCGGGACGATCCTCGTCGTCCGCGACGTAGTGCTCGGTGTCGAAGTACACCGCCATGACGTGGCCGTCGGGGTCCTCGAACTCGTAGGAGCGCCCCACCCCGACCTCGGGGTCGCGCCAGCCGTGCCCGAGACCTGCCGCCTCGATCGCGCGCACCCGGCGCTCGAGAGCCTCCTCGCTCGAGGCGCGGAAGAGGGTGCGCCCCACGCCGTTCGTGTCGGATGCCGTCAGCTTCAGCGTGTAGAGCTGGTACTCGTCCCAGCACCGCAGGTACGCCGAGTCGCCGATCCGCGCGACCTCGCGCATGGCGCACAGGTCGCGGAAGAAGTGCAGGCTCTCCTCGAATTTCGGGGTGAACAGCTCCACGCCGCCCATGTGGGCGATGTCGAAGTTCTCGTACTCGGCCATGTTGCGTCCTCCTTGACTGTGCCGGGTGATCCGGTCGGTTATCGACGCGGGCGCGGGAACACGCGCCCGTCGAAGAGCTTGCGGGCCGTGCGCTCCGATGCGGAGGCCCCTCGCCAGATGCCGGCCTCGTCCTGCATCGCCTCGGCCCGCGCCGTGAACAGCCCGCCGGGGTGCTCGAGCACCGTGACGTCGCCCTGGGGCGGCGCGGCGAGCGCGTGCGCGATCGTGCCGGGGATGCGGGCCCCCGCGGCGACGGATGCTGCCATCAGCACGCCGATCGAGGTGTGCACGCGATGCGGGATGAACGCCCGCGTGCGCAGGTCGCCGCCGGCGGCGGGCGGCGAGAGAAGGAACATCTTGGGAACCGTCTGGCCCCCGGCATCCTGCACCCCCATCCGCGGCGCCGCCGCGAGCCGGACCCGCTCGACCTCGGCCCGCAGATCCTCGTCCTCCTCGAGCTCGGCGGGCGTCTCGCCACCCTCGATGCCGAACTCGGTCGCGTCCAGCAGCACGACCGGCATGCCGTTGTCGATCAGGGTCACACGGTGACCCGCGATCTCATCGACCGCGTTGCCGGTCGGCAGCACCGCCGCCTCGCGTGTGACGGAGAGGTCGATCGCGCACCCGACGCCCGGCACGCCGTCGATCGCGAGGTCGCCGTCGTAGTCCACCGCGCCGTCGGGTGTCGGAACGCGCGCGGTGGCCGTGTCACCGGTGTTGAGCAGCCGGATGCGCAGGGTCGTCTCGGGTTCGACGGCAGGGATCAATCCGCGCTCGATCGCGAACGGTCCGATCCCGGCGAGCAGATTGCCGCACGTCTGCGCGTCACCCACGACCGGCTCGTCGACGCCGATCTGCAGGAAGAGATAGTCGATGTCGGCATCGTCCGTGTCCGAGACCGACACGATCGCGACCTTCGAGGTGAGCGGGTGCGCTCCCCCGATCCCGTCGATCTGGCGCGGATCGGGCGAACCCATGATTCGCAGCAGCAGGTCATCGCGGGCCGCACGATCGACGGGCAGATCCGTGGCGACGAAGTAGGCGCCCTTCGACGTGCCTCCGCGCATCAGCATGCACGGGATGCCGGCGCGGACGGCGTCAGCCGGCATCGTATTCCGCCTGCGGCACATAACGGATGCCGAGCTGCTCGAGGACGGGTCGGAGTCCGTTGACGTCCATCGAGATCTCGCCCGCGCGGTATCGCTCGCGGTTCGCAGCCTCGCGCTGCACGCGCGCGCGGGCAGCCTCCAGCGTCGCCGCCGCGCGCAGCCTGGGCACGACCGCGACGCCGTCGTCGTCGGCGATGATCACATCGCCCTTGACCGTGCCCTCGGCGCTCACGTGCGCGGCCCACACCGGAAAGCCCATCTCGCGCAGTTCCGCGGTGTCGCGCACGCCGCCCGAGGTGACGTACCCCCGCACGCCGCGCATCTGCATCTGGGTGGCCATCAGATCGCCGATGAAGCCGTAGGGCGAGTCCGTGGCCGGAACGACGACGATGACATCGCCCGCCACGGCCTGCTCGATCGCCGCGTGCACCATCAGGTTGTCGCCCGGGGCGACAGCGGCCGTGATGGCCGTGCCGGCGATGCGCGCCCCGATCTGGATGGGACGGATGCGGGGGCCCGCGTACCCGACGCGGCCCAGGGCCTCGTGCACGGTCGCCGAGCCGAACGCCGCGAGCGCGTCGACGACCGCGGGGTCGGCGCGGGCGATGTCGGTGACGATGACGCTGTCGGACATGCGGCCTCCTCTGCGGACATCGCCGCGACTCGGGCCCAGCGAAGCACACGCCTCCCGAATGGTCAAGATTATGTCTACAATTTTGGCTGTGAGGTATTTACCTCTGGACATAGGTATATCCGTTCCGTAGCATCACGGACAGACCCATAGACAAGGAAGTCGAGGACACCCCCATGGCACGCAACCTCCAGGAGCTGCTGGACGAGAAGGGGAACGTCGTCCAGATGCTCCGCGACTCGAAGCTGGGCACCTACATCTACCCGGTGGTGCCGGCCGAGTTCACCAACTGGCGCCGCGAGCAGCGCGCCTGGCGCGAGAGCGCGGTGCTGTTCGATCAGACCCACCACATGGTCAACCTCTTCGTCTCGGGACCCGACGCTCTGCGCCTGCTCGCCGAGACCGGCATCAACGGGTTCAAGAACTTCCCGGTCAACACCGCCAAGCAGTTCGTGCCGACAGCATCCAACGGCGGCGTGATCGGCGACGGCATCCTCTTCCGCGAGGCGGAGGACGACTACGTCTACGTCGGGCGCGCACCCGGGGCGAACTGGCTGCAGTTCCACGCGGAGACGGGCGGTTACAACGTCGAGGTGCGCTACGACGACCGCTCCCCCTCGCGCCCGTACGGCGAGGCCGTGAGCCGCGAGTACTACCGATTCCAGATCCAGGGCCCGAAGGCCTGGCCGATCATCGAGAAGCTCGCGGGCGGGCCCGTCGAGCAGGTGAAGTTCTTCCACATGGGCGAGCTGACCATCGCCGGCGAGACCGTGCGCACCCTGCGCCACGGCATGGCCGGTGCGCCGGGTCTCGAGCTCTGGGGCCCGTACGCGCAGCACGGCAAGATCAGGGACGCGATCCTCGAGGCGGGCGCCGAGTTCGGCATCGAGCCCTGCGGATCGCGGGCCTACTCCTCGAACACGCTCGAATCAGGGTGGATCCCCTCGCCCCTGCCGGCGATCTACTCGAGCGAGGCCGAGCGTGCGTACCGCGAATGGCTGCCCGCGAACAGCTACGAGGCGATCAACGCCCTCGCGGGGTCCTTCGTGTCCGAGAACATCGAGGACTACTACCTGAACCCGTGGGAGCTCGGGTACGGCTCCTTCGTGAAGTTCGATCACGACTTCATCGGCCGAGACGCCCTCGAGAAGATCGACCCCGAGACGCAGCGCAAGAAGGTCACGCTCGCCTGGAACGACGAGGACCTCGCCAAGATCCTCACGAGTGTCATCGACCGCGACGGTGTCGGCTACCAGTTCTTCGATCTGCCGAACGCCAACTACGGCTCGTCGAACTACGACGCCGTCATCGACGCCGACGGCACCACGATCGGCCTCTCGCTCTTCACGGGCGTGACCGCAGGCGAGCGGCGCGGCCTGTCGCTGGCGACCGTCGATCGGGATGTGCCGATCGGCACCGAGGTGCAGGTCGTGTGGGGCGAGCCCGACGGCGGCTCCGGCAAGACGACAGTCCAGCCGCACGATCAGATCGCGGTGCGCGCGGTCGTCAGCCCCGTCCCGTACGCGGTCACCGCGCGCACGGAGTACCACGGCGGCTGGCGCTCCACCGGCACGCTCTGACCGTCACCACCCGGAGATGAGGGGGATGCTGCAGCCGCGGCATCCCCCTCATGCTGTCGCATGCACCTCGCCGTGGATCACGCCGAACTGGCCGGACGATCCACGGATGGCACCCGCGGCCGTGTGGAAAAGCCAATCCAGGGCCGCCGCGTGCTGCGTCGTGGAGCGGCGGTAGAGCCGGACATCCACGGGCGGCATCTCGAACGGCAGTTCGCGGACGACGAGGGGCCAGCTCTCGGCCCACCCGGCCGCGATGGTGTCGGGAACGGTCGCGATCAGGCCGTGCCGCTGGGCCAGCAGCGGCGGCAGAGCGGCAAAATGGTTGATGCTCACGCGCGGCTCGATCCGCGCCGAGTGCCGCGTCAGCGCGCGCTCGAGCTGCGCAGCGCCGGAGTCGCCCGCGACCGCGACGTGGTCGGCGGCAAGGTAGGACTCCAGCGTCAGGGGCGCCTCGGCCAGAGGATGGCGCCCCGACATCGCCACCCCGTATCGCTGCGACTTGATGACCTCCTGCGCGAAGTCCGCACCCACGGGGGACGGTGTCACCGCGAGGTCCACGGTGCCCCGCCCCAGCCATTCGGCGAGCGCGCGCACGTCCATCGGCACCACCTCGATGCGCATCCTGGGCGCGCGCACGGCGACGGCCGCGACGATCGCGGGCATCCACCCGATCTCCCCCAGCTCCGACAGCGCGATTCGGAAGAGCCGCTGAGAGTGGGCGGGATCGAAGCCGTGCACCGCGTCGATGGTGCGATCGATGGCGGCGAGCGCGTCACGGAAACCCGGATAGACCGTCTCGGCGAGAGGCGTGGGCACCATCTCGCGGCCCGCCCGCTCGAACAGGCGATCATCAAGCTCGGCGCGCAGGCGGCCGAGCGCCTGGCTGACGGCCGGCTGGGTGACGTACAGGCGTGCGGCGGCGGCGGTGAGGCTCC
This sequence comes from Microbacterium sp., assembly GCF_003248605.1. GTDB lineage: Bacteria > Actinomycetota > Actinomycetes > Actinomycetales > Microbacteriaceae > Microbacterium. Next base: position 4,063 of record NZ_QFPF01000039.1, on the reverse strand, counting down.
GCGTCTCGTGGATCGCGGCGAAGACGCGCACGAGATTCAGGTCCACGGCGGTCCTCCGCGGCTAAGACCTACTGAGTTGTGCATAAGCAAAGCTTATTTACATCCCGTCCGCCGATAGGCAGAGACTGCCTACCATGGTGTCGACCCGCCGAACGAAGGAGTTCTCGTGACCGACGTCGCCCCCGCATCCACCGCCGCCGCCCTCGCCCGTGCCGGCGGTGACGCCGTGCAGATGCTGCGCAACGCGCAGGCGCGCCCGACGATCTTCCCGGTGACGCCCGAGTTCAGCAACTGGCGCAGCGAGCAGCTCGCCTGGCGCGACGGCGTCGCCCTGCTGGATCAGTCACACCACATGACCGATCTGTTCATCTCCGGGCCCGACGCGCTCGCCCTGCTGCGGGATGTCGGGGTCAACAGCTTCGAGAGGTTCCCGGTCGACTCCGCCAAGCAGTTCATCGCGGTCAACCATGAGGGCTACCTCATCGGCGATGCGATCCTGTTCCACCTCGACGACGACGTCTACGACCTGGTGGGTTGGCACATGGTGCTCGACTGGGTGCAGTTCCACGGCGAGACGGGCGAGTACGCGGTGACGTTCGAGCGCGACGGCAACTCCATCGTGCGATCCGGCGACCCGACGCTCTACCGCTACGAGATCCAGGGGCCGCGCGCCCTCGCCGTCATGGAGAAGGTGACCGGCGCCGAGGTGCCCCCGACGCGGTTCTTCGGCATGACGACATTCGACATCGCCGGCGTCCGCGTGCGCTCGCTCCGGCACGGGATGGCCGGTCAGCCCGGTTTCGAGCTCTTCGGCCCGTGGGCCGAGGGCGAGCGCGTGCGGGATGCGCTGATCGAGGCCGGCGAGGAGTTCGGGCTGGTGCTCGTGGGGTCGAAGGCATACTCCTCGGCCAACCTCGAATCGGCCTGGGTGCCCTCGCCGCTGCCGGCGATCTATTCGGGCGAGGGATCGGCCGAATACCTCGAGTGGCTGCCCGCCGCCCGGGCGGGGTCGCTCGCAGGGAGCTTCTGCCCGGCCCGCATCGAGGACTACTACCTGACCCCGTACGACCTCGGTTATGGGCGCAGCATCGCTTTCGACCACGACTTCATCGGGCGGGCTGCCCTCGAGCGGCACGCCGCCGCACCGCAGCGCCTCAAGGTGACGCTGCTGTGGAATCCCGACGACCTGGCCGCCGCGCAGCGCAGTCTGTACGAGCCCGGAACCCCCGCGAAGTACATCGACTTTCCGAAAGCGCGCTACGGCCAGCACCAGATGGACAGGGTGCTTCGCGACGGGGCGGATGTCGGCATCTCGCACGACGCGGGATACATCGTCGGCGAGCAGGCATTCGTCTCACTCGCGAGCATCGACGCGGCGCACGCCGAGCCGGGAACGTCGGTCGTCGTGGTGTGGGGCGAGGAGCCCAACACGGCCAAGCCCGCCGTCGAACGCCATCGTCAGGTGCAGATCCGCGCGACGGTCGAACCCGCGCCCTTCTCGCGGTTCGCGCGGGAGCAGTATCGCGCGGGCTGAAGCCGCGATCAGGAACGCATGCCGTTGAGGCGCTCGAACCAGGCGAGCGTCGCACGGGTCATATCCGCGGGCGCATCGATGGCTTCGAGCGCCGCGAGGGCATCGCGCACCTCGTGCTCGCGGCGCTCGGAGTGCAGGTAGGTGCCCGCGAGCAGGTGGTCGATCATCGTGCGGCCGCCGGGGCCGAGCTCGGCGGCGATCTGCTGCCGCATCCACGTCTCGGCCCCGGTCGCCCGCGCAGCTTCGAGGCCCTCGATCACGAGCGTCGCGAGTCCCTTCATGAACACGCTGCGCAGCAGCTTGAGCCGCGCCGCTTCGCCGACCTCGCCCGCGACAATCTCGATCGGCACGCCGAGGGGGCGAAGGCGCTCGGCCAGCACGTCGGCGCCGGGACCGCTCGCGAGAAGATCCGTCCGGTGACCCGCCCGCGGCACGGGGGCCAGCACGGCGACGTCGGCCATCCGCACGCCCGCCGATCGCGCGACGTCGCAGACCTCGATCTTCGTCTGCGGGGCCGCGGTGTTGAGGTCGGCGTAGACGGCGCCGGTGCCCAGGTGCGTCATCGCCGCTTCCGCGACGGCGACGGCGTTGCGCGCCCAGACGAGGCTGAGCACGACATCCGCGCCCAGGAGCGCGTCGCCGAGCCGATCGCACCGTGCGATCCCCGCGCCCGTCATCGCCGCGTGCGGGTCGTATCCGCGCACCTCGGCTCCGGCGTCGGCGAGCCCACGCGCGTAGCGGCTGCCGGCCTCGCCGAGCCCCAGAATCGCGATCGTCGTCATCGCGCCTCGCCCCGTCCCCGTGGCGGCCCGGCCGCCGACGTGCCCTCGTGCGGGTCGTGTCCGACGTGCTCAAGATACTCGATCGAGCGTGTCGACGAGCTGAGCAGGGCGCGGATGCCGGAGGCCCGCACACCCGCGTCGGGCTGATAGGCGCGAGCCAGGTCGCGGGCGACGCCGGCCGCGGCCCGAGTGAGTAGGTCGATCACAGGACTGGGGTCCGAGCCGTCGTTGTGCACCACGACGCCGATCGCGGCGTACACCGAGCCGTCCGGCCCCGTGACGGGCACCGCGATCCCGCGGGATTCACGGTGGATGAACCCCTCCGCCACCGCGAACCCGTCGGCCCGCACGCGCCGCAGCAGCCCGCGCAGCACCGGCTCGGTACAGGGCGTGTGCTCGGTGTACCGGCGCAGGCGCGAACCCAGCACCTCCTCGCGCACCGCGTCGGGTGCGTGAGCGAGGAGAACCAGACCGCTCGAGGAGGCGTGCAGAGGGATGCGACCCCCGATCAGCGTGGCGTTGAGCACGGCGTCACGCGCCGACATCCGCTCGATGAACAGCACGTCGCCGCCGCTGCGCACGCCCAGTTGCGCGTGCTGTCGCACACGCTCGTGAACGGCGCCGAGCCACGGGCGCGCGATCTCGCGCAGACCGAGCGCCCCGGGTGTGCGACTGGCGAACTCCCACAGGCGCACCCCCAGCCGGTAGGACCGATCGGGCAGACGCTCGAGCAGGCCCTCCTGCTCGAGCTCCGCGATCAACCGGTGTGCGCTGGAGCGCGCGATGCCGGCGGCCTGCGCGATCTGGGTGAGCGTCAGGTAGGGGTGCCACGCGTCGAACGTGTCGAGAATGCGCAGGTGCTTGTGCAACACCGACTCCCCCGCGGATCCTCGAGCCATGCCATCCTCCTCGATGTCGGCGCCATGCTACCCGAGCGTCCCGGGTGTGCCTGCGTCTTTCTGCGCGCCCTGTGCCTGTCGAAGGGCGATGCCATCTGCGCCCGCGCGTTGGATGAGAGAAGTCTCATCACGAACCTCGCCGTGGGGCGTCAGGGCAACATAACTTCGATGCTGAATGTCGGACGCACCCCGTAGAGTCTCGAACATGAAACCAATCCCCGGTGATGCACCCGACATGGACGTCGTCGGTGTGGATGCTGTCGCGGCGGGGTTGGCTGCGGAGTATGCGGCCGCGGTGGCCGCTATTGCCGCAGCGGAGGCGCAGGCGATGAGCGTGCTGGCGCGGGCGCAGGCGGTCGGGTTGGAGCGGGTGGCGGAGATCCCCCGCTCCGCCGGTCGCGAGGCCGAACTCCCGTTGCGGGCTTTGGCGGCGGAGCTGGGGGCGTGTGCGCGGCAACCCGATCGGTCGGTGCAGCGGCGGATGAACGACGCCCACACCCTCGTGAACCGGTTCGCGGCGACCTGGGACGCGCTGGCCGCGGGTGTCGTGTCGGTGGGGCATGTGCGGGCGATCGTCGAACACGGGGTGAAACTCACCGACCCGGAGGTTCGGGCCGCGTTCGAGACCGAAGCATTGGAGCGGGCCGCGTCCACCACACCCGGGCGGCTCGGACCGTAACTCGCGCGACTGGTGGAGCAGGTGCAGCCCACGACGTTCGCGGAGCGGCACAAGGTGGCAAGGGAAAGCCGCGGGGTGTGGGTGCGGGACGTCGAAGACGGGATGACCGAACTCCTCCTCCGGGGCCCGGCGGTGCCGGTGCACGGCATCCACGACATGATCACCCACA
>NZ_QFPF01000175.1 GCF_003248605.1 Microbacterium sp. | reverse complement strand
CTAGGTGTGACGTTATCAATTAGGGTGATGACGACCGGTGACGGGTACCGGTACCTGCTGAACTCTGTCGTGTCCGGTGACGGCGACCGCGACGCCTCGTCTGTGTTGACGCGGTATTACGCGGAGGCCGGGACTCCTGGCTCGATGTAGCGCCGAGGGGGTCGCTACTGGTCGGTTCCGACGTTGTGTTCAACCCAGTCGCGCAGATGCTTCAACGGGGCGGCTGCGCTGTGTCCGAGGTCAGTAAGTTCGTACTCCACGCGAGCGGGAACCTCGGGGTAGACGGTGCGAGTGAGCAGGCCGTGGTCTTCGAGACGCTTGAGGGTCTGGGACAGCACCTTGGGGCTGACGCCTTCCAAGCGTCGTTTGAGTTGCCCGTTGCGTTGCGGCCCGTCTTCGAGCGCACCGATGGCCAGGGCGCTCCACTTGTTGGCGAGCAGGTCGAGCATGTCGCGGCACGGACACATGGCCGCGTACACGTCGTTCCGGTCGCACTCATCCACGGTCTGACTCATACGTTCATGGTATCCGATGGGTACTAGGTTGCCTTGACGGTAACCAGTAGGTCTGGGGAACCATAATTGGCATGACGGCTACGACTGCGATCGGATACGAGAAGAACCTCCCCGCCACCGACCCCGAGGCGCTGACCGCCCGCGAGGTCGAGGTGCCCGAACTTGGACCGCATGACTTGTTGGTCGAGGTCGAGGCGGTCTCGGTGAACCCGGTCGATGTGAAACTGCGGGAAGGCGCTCCTGCGAACGGGTTCAAGGTGCTCGGCTTCGACGCCGCCGGTACGGTGCGCGAGGTCGGCTCAGCGGTGACGCTGTTCGCTCCGGGTGACGAGGTGTACTACGCGGGCAGCATCGACCGGCCAGGTACGAACCAGCGCCTGCATGTTGTGGATGAGCGGATTACGGGGCGCAAGCCGCAGGTGCTGTCGTTTGCCGACGCTGCTGCGCTGCCGCTGACGGCGATCACCGCCTGGGAGACCCTGTTCGAGCGGCTCGCCCTTACCGAGGACTCGACCGGCACCCTGCTGGTGATCGGCGCGACCGGCGGAGTCGGATCGATCATGCTGGCACTGGCCGACGCGCTCCTGCCGAACGTCACCGTGATCGCCACCGCCTCCGACGATGAACGCTCCGCCTGGGTGCGCAACCTGGGCGCGGAGCATGTGGTGAACCACCGCGACGACCTGGCTGAGCAGGTGCTCGCCGTCGCGCAGGATGGCGTGGACTGGCTGTTCACCGCGCATTCCGCGGGGCAGATCGAAACCTATGCGCGGATCGTTCGAGCGTTCGGGCATATTGTCGCCATTGACGACGGTCCGCGCGACGTGTTCCCGCTCAAGGGCAAGAGCATCGCTTGGCACTGGGAACTGATGTTCACCCGCCCGCTCAGGCAGACCCCGGACATGATTGAACAGCACCAGCTCCTGAACACTGTCGCTGACCTTGTAGATCAGGGCCGCATCCGCACCACGGCCACAACGACACTCGCGCCGATCTCACCGACCACACTCCGCGAGGCGCACGAGTTGGTCGAGAACGGCCGCACAGTCGGCAAGGTCACCGTCCACAGATGGGAGTAGACTGAAACCGCGCGCACGCGCATGTTCACAGGCGAGTGCGTTTGCAGAACCTCGGCTAGCTGGTCGTCGAGGATCGTGCGCAGCTCCACCCACTTCTTGTCGTCATCCAGCAACCGGACGCGGCGCGCGACGCGGATGAGGTCTTCGAGGATCGCGATCTCAGCGCGGAGTTCACCGATCGACTCGGCCGCAGTGGCAAGGTCGACCACCTGGTCGACACGGGCCTCGAACTGTGCTCGTTCTTCTTCGGAGATTTCTTCATCGAGGTCATCGAACTCGTCGGGGTTGAAGCTTGGCGCCGAAGCGGAGGCGTCCTCGAAGTCGAGTGCGACGCGGCCGGTTGACCACTCGTCAATAGACGCAGTCATGGAGGTGCTGTAGCGGGCCTCGTCGGTCGCGCGCTGCCATTCCCGCAGACGGGTCTCGAGTCGCACTTGGCGTCGCTCGAGCGATCGGAGGATCGCCTCCGGACTTGAGGCGAGGCGTCGCTGCAGCACGGTGAGCGCGAACCCCACGTTGTTGCCGCGCTTCTTGTCGCCCGCCTGCGC
>NZ_QFPF01000038.1 GCF_003248605.1 Microbacterium sp. | reverse complement strand
CGGGTCAAGGCGGGTTCGGTGTACGGAATGCCGACCAGCAGCATGCCGTGGTGGAGCAGGGGCAGCATCATCGACAGCAGGGTGGCTTCCTGTCCGCCATGCATCGTGCTGGTCGAAGTGAACACGCCGGCCGGTTTGCCCGCCCCATTGTTCAGCCTTCTCCAACTCGCCAAGACGGAGTCCCCGTTCGCGCTGTGGAAGGACGGGCCAAAGGTGCCGTGGACGGACGTCGCCCGCGACATGTACCGAAACGGCTACGACCTCCGACACTTCTTGACGATGGGTATCGTCCCCGCGGCTGTCGAAGTGATCATCCGGGCGTACTGGATGCTCGATGCTCTCTCTACTGGGAAGAGCGCCGACCAGCGAAAACTGGAAGTCGCCAAGCTCCGCTCGATGCTCCTGCTCGGCCACACTGTGGCGACGTCCGGAACGCTGGTCAAGACGGGTCTCGTCTTCGGAATGAATCCGGCCGCACTCAACTACCCGCAGTTGCTCGCGATGGCGCCGGCAACGATCGCCTGGCTAAAGGAGTCGATTGCTCGGGAGCAACGCATTGGTAGCGCGCTTGAAGCCGAGTGGGCAGCCCTCGCCGCCGAAGACAGCAGATCCGAATCACAAGCCGAGTAGTCGCTCGGATCGGAAGGAGACCCCGACGTGATCGTCGAGCAGGTTGACGAAGCGCTCCATGACGCGCGGGCAGAGCTCGCGCGCGCCAGAGACATGCGTTCAGTGCTCACCGATCTCCCGGATTGGGCTCGCTCCGCCTGGGTAGGGCGAAAGCTGCTCGACGTAGGAAAGAACGAGGAAGCCCTCCGCGCGCTGTGGACAGAGATCGACATGGGTTGCCCGTGGTATCTGATGCAGGCGAGGTTTCTCGCCGAGGCACGTCTGGAGGGCTTCCTTGGGCATCCTGAAGCGGCGATTGGTCGTCTCTGCATGGCCGCACAGCCCCCGGCGAATGACCACTGGGACCCGGACCTGTACTTGCAGGCGCTCTTTGAGCTCGCCACGTTCGAAGCCCAGGATCCGCAAGTCGACGCAGTTCTGAGGCGCGCTGAGTGGGCGAACCTCGCATTCGAGCTCGTCGATAGCGTGACCTGGTGGTCCTTCGTGCCGTGGTGGGATGAGTTGAAGCAACAGAGACTCCACGCAATCATCGACGCTGCCGATCCGACTTCCTCGCTCGTTGAACACAACCCGAAGGCATCCTGGCAGCACTACATCGCAGACCCTGATCACGAGATCCGCAACCTCGCAGATTGGCAGGACGAGCTCATGGGGCTTGAGGAGTCGCTCCTCGCAGCTGTCACCATGTCGGAGTTCAACGATTCCGGGCTTCGCCGTCCCTACACCGACGAGATCGCAGCACTATGGTCCGCAGGCGACCCAGTCCGCACAGCCGCCGAGGTGAGCGACATCCTTCTGGAGGCCTACCGACCGCAAGAGCAGGACGAGGGTGAACTGCATGGCGGTGACACCGAGAGGCCCTACTGGCGTGATCCGCTTGCCCAGACGGAACTCGAGGCTCTCCTCGTACGTGCCTATGCAGCGATGGGAAGACCCGACGCAGCCGATGCAGCCTATGCTCGCGCCTTCGCGGGGTTCAAGGAGGCGTCCGGTTGGGTCCTCCAACTCGAAGCGCTCACGGACGGCCGCATTCTGGCAGCGTTGGGCGATGTCGATGGGGCCTTCGACAAGCTCTGGGAATCCGTCCGACGGTTCAATTCCTCGCGCGGAGACTTCGATCTGGCGCTCGAGGCGCTATGCGAGCTCGCCATCCTCGAACGGCCGTCGCCGCGGCATCCGTCGCCGCGGGACTGGGCAACAGTTGCGACCGCGATGGCTGCGGCTGAGGGGTCGTGGTCACCGGGGCCGTGGTATCGATCATTCAGCGGTCGAGTGGATCGCATTGCTCGGTAGCAGTCTCTCCCCGCGATCGCGGAGTCTCGCCCAGGGGTGGCGTTGCTCTCGAGGACTTGACATGTAGACACAAACTCGACGGTTCAGGTACCTCGAGATCGCTCGAAGAGCGTCCAGATCCATCTAGGCTCAGTCGCGTATGCTGACATTCACCACCACCGGAGTGAAGCCGAAGGGCAAGATTCCGGGGGTTTTGGGCATCCGCGAAACCATCCGGGCCTGTGGCGCAGCTGGTAGCGCACCTGCATGGCATGCAGGGGGTCAGGGGTTCGAGTCCCCTCAGGTCCACCAAATCCCCGGTTCTGCCGGGGATTTTGTGTTTGTCGCCGCAGAGACCCGAGTCCCGGCGACTCGGGTCTCCCCGTCGGTCGTGGCCCCAGCATCCCGCGCCGAGCACAACGGCGGACTTGAGTGCCGACACGCCGGATGCCGGGGGCACATGCCCGGCGTGTCGCACGCGGCGTCCGCAGGTGTGCCCGCGCGCAGCGCAGGCGGGGCAAGTGCCGCCGCCGGGCCCGGCCGGGTGGCTGATAGCCTCGCCCCGACGAAGGGCACGCCATGGATCCGCTGCAGCATCGACAGGACTACGACCTCGCCGCGCTCGACGAGAACACGATGGCCGCAGACCCGCTCACCCACCTGCGCGCGTGGCTGCACGAGGCGGCCGAGGCGGACGTCGCCGAGCCCAACGCGATGGTGCTCGGCACGGTCGATCCCTCGGGCGCGCCCGCCAGTCGCACCGTGCTGCTGCGCGGAGTGGACGCGGGGCTGTGCTTCTTCACGAATCGTCGTTCGCGCAAGGGGATCGCGCTCGGATATCTGCCGCAGGCGTCCGCCCTGTTCCCCTGGTACGCACTGCAGCGGCAGATCATCGTCACGGGTCGGGTGGAGCAGCTCACCGACGAAGAGGACGACGCCTACTTCGCCGCCCGCCCCCGGGCCTCGGCGATCGCCGCCCGGGCGAGCGCCCAGTCGCGCCCCGTGGGGTCGCGGGCGGAGCTCGAGCGGGCGTTCGAAGAGGAGAGCACGCGTCACCCGGAGGGCGATGCCGTTCCCCGGCCGGCCGAGTGGGGCGGCTACCGCCTGCTGCCCCGCGAGGTGGAGTTCTGGCAGGGGCGCCGCTCGCGGCTGCATGATCGCCTGGTCTACCGGCGCGCGGCAGACGGCTCCGGCTGGCGCATCGTCCGCCTGCAGCCCTGACCCGCGGCCGCGGGGCGGCACGCGCGGCGCGTCGACGGGCGCCGTGGACGGCTTCTGAGAGGATGCGCTCGTGGGCAGGGGGCAGGCGATGCGGGTGCTCGGCATCGTGCTGCCCGTGGCGGTGGTCACCGTCGTCATCGGGGTGATCGCGACGACCGCCGGTCCGCAGATCTGGACGGCGGCCACGACGCGCGTGCTCGAGGGCGACACGACGATCGACATCGAGGGCGCTCCCGGGCAGGCGACCATCGACGTACCCGGCGGCTGGGCGGTCCGTCCCGCGCCCTTCGATCGCTCTCGGGTCGGGGTGGTCACCCCCGACGGTGGCACGGTCATCGAGGTCCAGGTGCTCGCGGGCGTGGATGCGCGCACGGCGATCGATGACGCCGCGCCCGTGCCTGTCGGGCGCACCAGCACCGAGCAGATCGGAGAGGGCCGGATGCTGCTGCACGCTCGCTCCGCGGACGGGTCGGTCATCTCCGGGGCCGTCGTGTCGGGGCAGACTCTGGTGCGCTTCACAGCTAGCCCCGTCGAGGGGTTCGAGGCGGAGCTTGCCCGTCTGCTGGATTCGATCCAGGTGCACGGGTGACCGCGAAGCGGCGGCGACGCGCGATCGCGGCGCGCGGCATCGCCCTCGCCGTCCTCGCTCTCGTCGTCCCGCTCAGCGCGTGCGCACCGGAGCGGGATGCGGCGTGGTCGCCCGCGTCCTGGGCCGAGACGGGCTGGGTCGTCGCCGATGATCCCGAGCCTCAGCCCGCGCCGGATGCGGTCGCGCTCGTGCCGCAGCGCATCCGCAACGATGCGACGGGCATCGACGCGCGGTGGAGCTACGTGCCCGGCACCCAGGCCGTGAACGACGCGGTCGAGGGCGTCGTGCGGGCGGCCATCGACGCGCAGGTGGCGGTTTCCGGGGTGGGCTACATACCTCAGGTGCACGATCGCTCCGCCGGACTCGACCGGAGGGGATGCGAGCCCGGGTCGACGTCGGCACCGGCACCGGACCTGCTGGGTGCGGGCCCGCAGACGCACACGGTGGTCGTGTGCGAGATCGTGCACGCCGCCGGCACGGTCCTCGTCCAGCGTCTGCGCACCGTGCGCGGAAGCGCCGCGGGGATAGACGCCGACGAGGTCACCACGATCTTCACCGACCTCTCGACCGGTCAGGTGGGAACCGGCGCGGCACTCGTCGCCGATGCCGACGCCGTGTGGGAGCCGCTCGTCGAGACCCTGCGCCGCACCGCGGGCGCGCTCAGCCTCGCGCCGATCGTCCCGCCCACGCCCGATCAGCTCGCGGCGCTCACGGCGGCACTCGGCGACGCATACCTGGGGGCGGACGAGGTGATACTCACCCTTCCCACAGGCTTCACCACGCCCGAGCTCGCAGGCCTCGGCGCGTGGCGTACGCCCGATGCGCAGCATCCCGTGCGCGTCGCCCTGCCGATGTCCGCGGTCGAACCGCTGTTGACCGAGCTGGGGCACGCGATCCGCTCCTCCTCGGGTGCCTTCGCCGGCCCGGTGTCGGCGGGTGCCGCTTTCGATCGCACGCCCTGCGATCTGGTGCCGTGCATGGCGCTCACGCTCGACGACGGCCCGGGCGCTCTGACACCCGGCATCCTCGACGTGCTGCGGGAGAGGGATTCGGCCGCGACGTTCTACATGCTCGGCCAGAACGCACAGCGCAATCCGAACACCGTGCGTCGCGTGGCCGCGGAAGGCCACCAGATCGGCAACCACAGCTGGAACCACCCCTACCTGGTCGACCTGACCGACGCGCAGATCAGGGCGCAGCTCGAGGACACCGGTGACGTGCTGCGGGCTCTGAGCGGCCAGTCGGTCGCCACCTTCCGTCCGCCCGGAGGCCGCATCGACGATCGTGTGCTGGCGGTGGCGGGCATGCCCGCCGTGATGTGGGGGGTCGACACGCGGGACTGGACCGGTCCCGAGGACGGCGCGCTGGCCGCTCTCGCGATCGACTCGCCCCGCATCGGCACGATCATGCTCATGCACGACATCCAGGCGGTGACGGGGCGGGTGTTCGCCGAGGTCGTCGACGGGCTGCGGGCACGCGGTTTCAGCCTGGTCACGATCGACGCGCTCTTCGGCGGTGCGGTACCCGCCGGCATCGTGCGGCACGGCCCCTGAGGATCGATCACCACGCGGCGCCGCGGAGCACTACGGTGAGGACGTGAGTTCCGCCCCCCGCTGCCCGCACTGCCGCCACTTCGTCTACCTCAGCATGCGGGAGTGCCCGAACTGCGAGGCCGAACTGGGATTCAATCTGCTCGATCGCCAGTTCTACGGAATCCGCCAGGGTCAGGTCGTCATCGACGGCGTCACCTGGTACACGTGCTCTAATCGAGGGTGGGGGTGCAACTGGCTCGTGCGCGAGGACGCGCCCGCCGGGCAGTGCTTCTCGTGCCGGCTGACGCGGCGGCGCCCGGAATCCGATGACACGATCGCGCTCGAGAAGTGGGGGAGCGTCGAAGAGGCGAAGCGCCGCCTGCTCCTGCAGCTGGGAGAGCTCGGTCTGCCGATCGTCCCGTGGGATGTGCGGCCCGGCGGGCTCGGGTTCGATCTCATCTCCAGTCTCTCGACGGGGGAGCGCGTGATCATCGGGCACGCGAACGGCATCATCACGATCGACCTGGCCGAGAGTCTCGACGATCGCCGCGAGGCGCTGCGGGTGCGTCTCGGCGAGCCCTACCGGACGATCCTCGGCCACCTGCGCCACGAGGTCGGCCACTACTACCAGAACGTGCTGCTGGGCGACGACGCCGCGTGGGCGCGATGCCGCGAGCTCTTCGGCGACGAGCGCACCAGCTACCAGGACGCGATCACCCGGCACTACGCGCAGGGCGCGCCACAGGGCTGGAGCGCGTCGTACATCTCGGAGTACGCCACGATGCATCCGTGGGAGGACTTCGCCGAGACCTTCGCGCACTACCTGCACATCACCGGAACCCTGCGCACGGCGGCCGCGATCGGCATACACATCGACGCGAGCGTGACCAACCTGCGCGACACCGACGTCGAACCGCTCCTGAGCTACGAGGACCAGCCGGTGCAGCGGCTCCTGGCGGACTGGGACTGGATGAGCCAGGCATTCAACCGCATCAACCGGTCGATGGGCTTCGGCGACCTCTACCCGTTCGAGCTCGTCGGACCCGTACGCCACAAACTCGCCTTCGTGCGCGACATCGTCACGAAGGCGCCGCTCAGTCACGACGAGCAGATCGCCCTCGCCCTCGCCTCCCATCCCGACGAGGCGAGAACCTAGGCCGCGTGTCGAGCCTCCCGCATAGGCTGGTCTGATGCGAAGCCGATGGGACGCCCTCTCGCGGACTGCGGCGATCCTGACGGCGGCGCTCGTGTCGATGGCGGCGGCGCCGCAGGTCGCGGGCGCCGCGACGGACGAGGCCGCGGACGGCGCGCCGGTGCGGGTCGTCGCCGCGACGGACGATGACCTCACGGCGCGTGCGGCCGCGATCGTGGCGGCGATGAGCGTCGAGCAGAAGGCGGCGGCGATCGTGATGGTGCACACGCCGGGCACCGATCCCGGTGCGCTGGGCGGCTTTCTGCGCGAGACGGAGGCGGGTGGGTTCATCATCATGGGCGCGAACGTCCCCGCCGGCGCCGATGCCGCCGCCGTGCGCGCTGTGACCTCCGCGATGACCGCCGATCCCGCCCTTCCGCCGCTCATCGCGGTGGATCAGGAGGGTGGCGACGTGCGGCGCCTGCGCACCGACGACTTCGCTGCCTCTCTCACCCTCAAGGACGAGGCGGCGGATGCTGTCGCGGCGGCATTCCGCAGTCGCGGCGCTCTTGTGCGCGACGCGGGCATCGACGTCAACTTCGGCATCGTCGCCGATGTCACCGGCGACTCAGGGTCCTTCATCTACCGGCGTGCGCTGGGAACCGGCGCGGATGAGGCCGCGCCGCGGGTGGCGGCCGCGGTGACGGGGGAGGCGCCCTTCGTGGCCTCGACGATCAAGCACTTTCCCGGACACGGTGCGGCACCCGGCGACTCGCACAGGGTGATCCCCTCCACCGCGATGTCGCTCGAGCAGTGGCGGGTCTCCGAGGCTCCGCCCTTCGTCGCAGGCATCGAGGCGGGTGCGGATCTCGTGATGTTCGGGCACCTGGCGTACACGGCGGTGGATGCGGCGCCCGCCTCCCTCTCCGCGCCCTGGCACGACATCCTGCGCGACGAGCTGGGGTTCGAGGGCGTCGCGATCACCGACGACATGGCGATGCTCGAGGCCTCCGGTGATCCCGCCTACGCCGATCCCGTCGCGAACGCCGTGGCCGCCGTGGCAGCGGGCAACGACATGGTGCTGGGAGTGTCGTACACGACCGTCGCCCGAGCGAGAGCGGTCATCGATGGCATCGCGCAGGCGGCCTCGGCGGGGACGCTCTCGCCCGATCGGCTGCACGAAGCGGCGACCCGGGTCATCGAGCTGCGCCTTGCCCGGGCCACGGGCGCGGGTGCAGCACGCTGCGACTCCTGCGCCCCGGTGGGCTGAGCGGCACGGCCGTCGCCGCGCCGTCCGAGATCAGGCGGCCGACTCGATGAGTTCGGGCCCGTTGTTGCGCACGTTGCCGACCGCACGTCCGACGACGCGGTCGTCGAGGGACTCCGCGACCCGCGGCGCGGCGTCGATGGCGGCATCGAGGACGTCGCCGACGTTCTCGGTGGTGGGATCGAGCCAGGCCTCCGCGTGCGCCTCGTCGACGAACAGCGGCATGCGGTCGTGGATGGAGCCGAGCCGGCCGACCGCGTCGCGGGTGAGGATCGTGAAGCTCAGCATCCACCGGGCAGGGTCGGTGTCGGTACGCGCCGGGTCGCGCCACCACTCGTAGAGGCCCGCCAGCAGAAGCGGCTCGTCACCCTGGGGATGGATGAAGTGGGGTGTCTTGCCCTCGGGCGTCGTCTTCCATTCGTAGTAGCCGGATGTCGGAACGATCGCACGGCGCTTCTCGAGCGCGCTGCGGAACATGGGCTTGTCTTCGACCTCTTCGGATCGGGCGTTGAAGGCGCGCGCGCCGATCGAGGGGTCTTTCGCCCATCCCGGGACCAGCCCCCATCGGGCCGCCTCGAGGCGACGGGTGGGCGGCTCGGTCTTGATCGAGTCGAGCACGATCGCCACCCGATCGGTCGGGGCGACGTTGTAGGAGGGCTCGGGCAGGTCGTCGGCCACGGTGTCGACGTCGAGGAACTCCGCAAAATCTGCCGCCGCCCGGGCCACGACGAATCGTCCGCACATGCTGCCCAGCGTACGCGGGGCCGCCGACATCGCGGCAGCGGGGTCAGGCGAGGCCCACCTCTTCGAGTCGGCGCAGCAGCCCCGCCCCGTCGGAGGCCGTCACCCAGGGGGCGCTCGATCCGCTGTGGTCATCGACCGCCGTGCGTCCGCCGGCGAGCACTGCCTCGGCCGCGGAGAGTCGACGGATGGCCACGCCCGCGACCTGATCGGGGTACTCCCGGGCGAACTCGGTGTAGATGGCGTCGTCGTGCTGGCCGTCGTCGCCGATGAGAAGCCACCTGACCTGCGGGAACTCGCGCGCCAGCCGCCGCAGATTCGCCTCCTTGTGCGCGCGGCCGCTGCGGAACCAGCGATCGTGCGTCGGCCCCCAGTCTGTGAGAAGCATCGCTCCCGTGGGGAAGAGGTGGCGGGAGAGGAAGCGGGTCAGGGTCGGCGCGATGTTCCACGCCCCCGTGGAGAGGTAGATCATGGGCGACGCGGGATGATCGCGCACCAGCCGCTCGAGCAGCACCGCCATGCCGGGAACGGGCAGACGCGCATGCTCGTCGACGACGAACGAGTTCCATGCCGCGATCAGGGGTCGGGGCAGGGTGGTGACCATGACGGTGTCGTCGATGTCGGACACCACGCCGAAGCGGACGTCGGAGGCGACGATGAACACGCGGGTCTCGACGGCAGGCCCGCCCTCGACGGAGAGGTGCACGCTCTGCCATCCGGGTTCGAGGTCGGCCTCGATGACGGTGTCGACCACGCCGCCACGGTCGGCGACGACGTCGACCGTGCGGTCGCCGACGGTCACCGAGACCTGCGCGAAGCCGACGGGGATGCCCACGAAGCTGCGCCATCCGCGCACGCTCTCGAACTCGCCCGACGCGGTGCGCTGGGGAGGCCGCACGATCAGGACCCGTCCGGCGACCCGGACCCAGCTCTCGCCGCCGTACCCCGGAAACGGTGTTACCGAGGCGGTCATCCCGCGCCTGCGCGCACGGCGCTCGCGCCAGGCATGGAAGCGCCGCTCGAGGCGCGCGAACCAGAGGATCTTCGCGGGGGTCTCGGGAGCCTGTGCTGACGTGGGCATCGCCCTCAGTCTTCCACGTCCACCCGGGGCTCGTCGTCGTGCAGGTGGCGCCGCTCGATCCGCTCGATGAACTTCTTGCCCGCGAACGCCAGCAGAAGGAAGAGGACGATGATGCCGACGAAGATGTATCCCGCGAAGTGCACGGTGTCGGCGAGCTCGCGATACGTGCCCGCCGCGGCGGCCGCGACCGAGACGTACAACGTCGCCCACAGGACGCAGGCCGGGGCCGTCCAGGCGAGGAATCTCCCGTAGCGGAACCCGCTCATCCCCACCGTCAGCGGCACGAGCGAGTGCAGCACCGGCAGGAAGCGGGAGAGGAAGATGGCGGGTCCGCCTCGACGGCGCAGGTACCGCTCGGAGCGCGCCCAGTTCGCCTCGCCCAGGCGCCGGCCCAGGCGCGAGACCCGGATCTTGGGACCGAGCCAGCGCCCCAGCCAGAAGCCGATGCTCTCGCCCACGAGCGCGCCGATGACGACGGCGATGCCCAGCAGCACGCCCTCGAGAGGACTGCCCACCGCGGTCGCCGCGACGATGACGATCGTGTCGCCGGGAACGATGAGTCCGACCAGGATGCTCGTCTCGAGCATGACCGCGACACCTGCGAGCAGCGTGCGGGCGACGGCGTCGACCTCCTGCACTCCATCGAGCAGCCACGTGAGGAACTCGTTCACTCTTCGAGCCTAGGGTGCTGCCCTCGTCAGTAGCCTGGGAACGTGTCCCACGTCCTCGTCGCCGAGCCGATAGACCGCGCCCCCGACGCGGTGCGCCTGTTCGCGGCGATCGAGCGACAGCATCCCGATGTGTTCTGGCTCGAGGGGGCTGCCCCCGGCGGCACCGGGTGGAGCGTGATCGGAATCGGCGCCCGGCGGGCCGCGATCGACGATCTGCGGGCGGTGCCGCTCGCCCAGGCGCCCGTTCCCGGCGCGGCGACTGTGAGCGACCCCTGGCCGGCGGGACCCTTCCGAGGGGGCTGGGTGGGCTGGTTCGCCTACGAGGACGGCGCCGCCCGCACCGGTGCCCCCGTGCACACCGAGAGCGCCGCAGGGGCGAGCGCGTTCGTCGAGGCGGGATGCTGGGTGTCGATCCGGCACGCCGACGGTGCCGCGTGGGCGGTCGCAGCCCCCGACACGGTCGGGGAGTGGGCAGACGAGGTGGCACGGATGCTCGCCGCCGAACCAGCGCGCCCGCCCGCGCCCGCCGCGCCCCGCGCCGCGGTGTCGCGGCATGCGCCCGACGAGTACGCCGCACTGATCGGACGGTGCCGCGACGCCATCCGCCGCGGTGACGCGTATCAGCTGTGCCTGACGACACGATTCGAGGTCGAGACCGGGGAGCGTCCCACCGACGTGTATCGCCGCCTGCGCGGGGGGAGCCCCGCACCCCACGGCGGATTCGTGCGGATCGGGGACGTGAGTCTGCTCAGCGCGAGTCCCGAGGAGTTCGTGACGGTGCGGTCGGGCATCGTCCGCACACGCCCTATCAAGGGCACCCGCCCGCGGGCGGCCGACCCCGCCGCCGACGCCGCCCTGGCGGAAGAACTCCTGGCGAGCGAGAAGGAACGTGCGGAGAACGTCATGATCGTCGACCTCATGCGCAACGACCTCGCGCGCCTGTGCGAGATCGGCACCGTGCGCGTGGATGCGCTGCTCGCGATCGAGTCGTACCCGCATGTGCACCAGCTGGTCAGCACGGTGTCGGGGCATCTGCGCCGCGGGGCTGTGCTCGGCGACCTCGTCGACAGGGCGTTCCCGGCCGGATCGATGACGGGAGCGCCCAAGCTCTCGGCGATGGGCATCCTGCACGCACTCGAGGGCGCTCCGCGCGGGGTCTACGCCGGATGCTTCGGCTGGGTGGGTGCGGACGGGACGGTCGAGCTGGCGATGGTGATCCGCACGATCGTCATGAGCGCGGGCCGCGCCGTCGTCGGCGCCGGGGGAGGGATCACGTGGTCCTCCGTCGCCGCCGAAGAGGTGCGAGAGGTGGGGGTGAAGGCGCGAGCCCCGCTTGCGGTGCTGGGGGCGACGCTTCCCCCCGGCTGGTGAGATCGGCCGTCCGGTAACCTGGAAAGAGCGCCTTCGCGCACCACCACCCCCCGCACGATTGGTTCTCCGTGTCTCAAATGGCTTCCACTGACACCGCGTACGCCGACGGCCGGCCGTACGACCCCGCCGCGATCCAGGCGAAGTGGCAGGCGGCGTGGGCCAGCGAAGATCCGTTCCGCGCCGGCGGCGACGCCGACACGCGGCCCCGCAAGTACGTGCTCGGCATGTTCCCCTATCCCTCCGGCGACATGCACATGGGTCACGCGGAGAACTACGCCTACGTCGACGTCGTGGCGCGGTTCTGGCGTCACCGCGGCTACAACGTGCTCAATCCGATCGGCTGGGATTCGTTCGGCCTGCCCGCCGAGAACGCGGCCATCCAGCGCGGGGCCGACCCCCGCGAGTGGACCTACGCCAACATCGAGCAGCAGAAGACGAGCCTGAAGTCCTTCGGCACCTCGTACGACTGGAGCCGGGTGCTGCACACCAGTGACCCGGAGTACTACCGCTGGAACCAGTGGCTGTTCCTGCAGCTGCACGAGCGGGGCCTGGCGTACCGCAAGGAGAGCCCTGTCAACTGGTGCCCGAACGACCAGACGGTGCTCGCCAACGAGCAGGTCGTCGACGGTCGCTGCGAGCGCTGCGGCCACGAGGTGGTCAAGAAGAAGCTCACGCAGTGGTATCTGCGCATCACCGACTACGCCGACCGCCTGCTCGATGACCTCAACCAGCTCGAGGGATTCTGGCCGCAGAAGGTCATCCAGATGCAGCGCAACTGGATCGGTCGCTCGGTCGGGGCCGACATCGATTTCGAGATCGAGGGGCACCCCGACAAGGTCACCGTCTTCTCCACCCGGCCCGACACGCTGTACGGGGCGACCTTCTTCGTCGTCGCGCCCGACTCCGACCTCGCCGCCGAGCTCGCCGCCGGGGCGGACGCGGATGTGCAGGCGCGGTTCCAGCAGTACCTCGAGGGCGTGCAGCGCTCGACCGACATCGAGCGGCAGAGCACGGATCGGCCCAAGACGGGCGTCTTCCTGGGGCGGTACGCGATCAACCCGGTCAACGGCGTCCGCCTGCCGATCTGGGCTGCCGACTATGTTCTGGCCGACTACGGCCACGGTGCCGTCATGGCCGTGCCCGCCCACGATCAGCGCGACCTCGACTTCGCGCGCGCGTTCGACCTGCCGGTGACGGTGGTCGTCGACACCACGGCACCGATCACGGGCGCGATCCCGGTGATCGAGCTCGACGAGAACGGCGATCCGATCGATCCGGGCGACGACGGCGATGCGCTGGCCGACATCGACCCCGCGCGCACGGGAGTGGCTCTGACGGGCGAGGGGCGGATGATCAACTCGGGCCCGCTCGATGGCCTGTCCAAGCGCACCGCGATCGCCCGCATCATCGACCAGCTCGAAAGCACCGGCACCGGCCGCGCGGCCAAGTCATACCGCCTTCGGGACTGGCTGATCTCGCGGCAGCGGTTCTGGGGCACACCGATCCCCATGATCCACACCGCTGACGGGCGGGTCGTCCCCGTGCCCGCCGACGAGCTGCCGGTGCGCCTGCCGCAGGTCGACGGCCTGGATCTCACACCCAAGGGCACGTCCCCGCTCGGTGCGGCCGCCTCCTGGGTGCAGACCGTCGATCCGACGACGGGTGAGCCGGCGCTGCGCGACGCCGACACGATGGACACATTCGTCGACAGCTCGTGGTACTTCCTGCGCTTCCTGTCCCCGAACGCCACGGGCGAGGCGTTCTCGCCGCGCGAGGCGTCGCGCTGGGCCCCGGTCGATTCATACATCGGCGGGGTGGAGCATGCCATCCTCCACCTGCTGTACGCGCGGTTCCTGACCAAGGTGCTCTTCGACATGGGCCTGATCGATTTCACCGAGCCGTTCTCGACCCTCATCAATCAGGGCATGGTGCTGCTCGGCGGTTCGAAGATGTCCAAGAGCAAGGGCAACCTCGTCGAGTTCGCGGCGAGCATGCAGTCGCCGGGCGCCGACGCCGTGCGCGTGGCCATCGCCTTCGCGGGCCCCGTCGAGGACGATATCGAGTGGGAGGATGTCTCGACCACCGGTGCGCAGAAGTTCCTGGCGCGCGCGTGGCGCATCGCCCACGATGTCGTCAGCGAGCCCGACGTGATCTGGGCCGAGGGTGACCCGGCGCTGCGCCGGGTCACCCACCGCCTGCTCGCCGACGCACCCGGCCTGGTCGAGCAGACCAAGTTCAACGTCGTGATCGCCCGCCTGATGGAGCTCGTCAACGCGACCCGCAAGGCGATCGACTCGGGTGCGGGGCCCGCCGACCCCGCCGTGCGCGAGTCGGCCGAGGTCATCGCGATGGTGCTCGATCTCTTCGCCCCGCACACGGCCGAAGAGATGTGGGAGATGCTCGGGTACGAGCCTTTCGTCGGACTCGTGCCGTGGCGCCAGCCCGACCCGACTCTACTGGTCGAGGAGAACGTGACCGCCGTCGTGCAGATCGACGGCAAGGTGCGGGCGACGCTCGACGTGCCCGCTCGCATCGGTGCCGACGAGCTCGAGTCCCTGGCCCGCGGTGACGCGCGTGTGGTCCGCTCGCTCGGCGACCGGGCGATCGCGAAGGTCATCGTGCGCGCGCCCAAGGTCGTCTCGATCTCCACGCGTCCCGCCTGACCTCTCCTCCCCAGCCGGTCCCTCGCGGACGGGATGCCGGCATCCGTGCGACGCGTCGCGGCCGTCATCGACCCCGCCCCTAGCGTGGGGCGATGCCCGCCGAGCCGCCCACCGTGCTCCCCGACGCATCGATCCCCGACGCAGGGCCGGCCTACCGGCGCGCGCCCGCGAGGGTGCGGCTGACGGTCGGCGCCGTCCTCGTCGTCATCGTGCTGGCGCTGGGTGCGACCGTCGCGGTGGCGGTCCTCCGCTCCTCGACGGCGGCTCCCGAGACGATCGCGCCGACCGCCCCCGCGGCGCGCGTCGATCCCGCCGCGCTATACGTGCACGTCTCGGGTGCCGTCCGCGAACCCGGGCTCTACCGGCTCGACGGGAGTGCGCGCGTCGTCGACGCGATCGCCGCCGCCGCGGGGTTCGCCGATGATGCGGATCGAGACGCCGTCAACCTCGCGCGGGCGCTGAGCGATGGCGAGCAGCTCGTCGTCCCGGTCGAAGGCGCGAACGAGCTCGGCGTCGTTCCCGGAGCGGGCGGGTCGGTCTCCGCCCCAGCCGACGGGCTCATCGATCTGAACACCGCCGATCTCGCGTCGCTCGACACGCTTCCGCGCGTGGGACCCGCCATCGCCCAGCGCATCATCGACTGGCGCGAGACGAACGGCCGTTTCACGAGCGTCGAGGACCTGCTCGCCGTGCCGGGCATCGGAGACAAGATGCTCGAGAGCCTGCGCCCGCTGGTGCGGGTATGACCGCCGAGACCCGTGTGCCCGCCGTCGGGGCGATTCTGACCGCTGCCGCGGGCGTCTGGACGACGGCGCTCGTGGTGATCCATGTCCCGGCGCCGGCGGGGATCGCCTGTCTGTCGGCCTTCACGGCGGCGCTGCTGCTGAGCGGGTTGCTGTTGCGCCGCGCGGGTCGCCGGCGGTCCCTGCTCGCGACGACCGCCATCGTGCTCGCGCTCGCGGGGGCCGTCGCCGGACACGTCGCCCTCGCCGAACCCGCACGGGCGCGCGCGGGCGACCTCGCCGTCGACGGCGGGCGCGCGCTCTCGGTCTCCGGCGTCGTCTCCTCGAAGATCGAGCGCTCGGCCGTGGGCCTGCGGTTCGACCTCGACGCGCACTCCGTGCACACGGGCCCCGTCATGCAGACCATCGCCGCGCCGGTCACCGTCCGCGTGGCCCCGGGCGACGTGCTCGCGGGGCTGGACCTCGGCAGCGAGGTCGTCGTCACGGGCACGGCGCGCGCGGCGGATGCGGGCGACCGATCGGTGCTGGTCGTCTTCGCGTCGCGCGGGGTCGAGGTGCGGCATCCCCCACCCACTCTGCTGTCGGAGGCGGCGGCGTTGCGGCAGGGGTTCCTCGCGGTCGCGGCGACCCTGCCCGGGGCGGGCGGCGACCTCCTGCCGGGGCTCGCGGTCGGCGACACGTCGGCGGTCACCGACGACCTGGATGCCTCGATGAAGGCGAGCTCGCTCAGCCACCTCACCGCGGTCTCGGGCGCGAACTGCGCCATCGTCGTCGCGCTGGCCTACGCCGCGGCATCGGCGTGCCGGCTGCCGCGGCCCGCACGCATCGCGACCGCGCTGGTCTGCCTCGGCGGCTTCGTCGTTCTGGTCACCCCCGAGCCCAGCGTGCTGCGCGCCGCCACGATGGCGGCGATCGCCCTCATCGCGCTCGCTCTCGATCGCCCCGTCCGAGGAATGGGGGTGCTCGCGGTCGCCGTCATCGTCGCGCTCATCGCCGATCCGTGGCTCGCCGCGACGCTGGGGTTCGCGCTCTCGGTCGCCGCGACGGCGGGCCTGCTGCTGCTCACGCGGCCGCTCACCCGCGGCCTCGCGCGTATCATGCCGGGCGCGGTCGCCGCGGCCGTGGCCGTTCCGCTGGCTGCCCAGCTCGCGTGCGGGCCGCTGCTCATCCTCATCGACCCGGCGGTGCCGCTGTACGGCGTCGTGGCGAACATGATCGCCGGGCCCGCGGCCCCCGCCGCCACGGTGCTCGGTCTCGCGGCGTGCCTGGTGCAGATGCTGCCGCCCGTGGCGCAGGCTCTCGCCTGGGTCGCGTGGGTCCCCGCGGCCTGGATCGCGGGCGTCGCCGAGACGTTCGCGGTGCTGCCCGGGGCTCGCGCGCCGTGGCTCGAGGGAATCGGTGGGGCACTCGCCCTGCTCGCGGCGGGAGCGGCGGTCGCACTGGTGCTCGGCACGGGCGGCGCGCGGTGGCGGGTGCCCCGGGTGGCCTCGGCGCTGGCCCTTGCCGCGCTTCTCGGGGCCGGAGCGGGTCATGCCGTGCTCTCCGGGCCGCTCGCGACGCTGAGAGCACCGCAGACGTGGAGCATCGCGCAGTGCGATGTGGGGCAGGGGGATGCCGTCCTCGTGCGCTCCGGCGACGTGACGATGCTCGTCGACACCGGTCCGGAGCCCGACGCGCTGCACGCCTGCCTGTCGACGCTCGGGATCGCGAGCGTCGACCTCTTGGTGCTGACGCACTTCGACGCCGACCATGTCGGCGCCGCCGACATCCTGCGCGGGCGGGTGGGCACAGTCATGCACGGACCGGCGGCGGATGCCGAGGCCGACGCCGTCCTGCGACGGCTGGCGGGGGGAGGTGCACACCTGGTGGCGGGCACAGCCGGGATGACGGGCACGGTCGGCGCGGAGCGCTGGCGCGTGCATTGGCCGCGCGCGGCCGGCGCGGGGTTCGACGCCGGCAACGACTCGAGTGTCGTCCTCGAGATCGGCGCGGCCGGGGGTGCAGTGCCGCGCACCCTGCTGCTCGGGGACCTCTCCGAATCCGCGCAGCGGGCGCTGATGGCGCAAGGCTCGGTCCGGGGCGCCTTCGACGTCGTCAAGGTCGCCCATCACGGCAGCGCGGACCAGGCTCCGGAGCTCTACCGCACCCTCGATGCCCGCGTCGCCCTCATCGGCGTCGGCGCAGACAACGACTACGGGCATCCACGTGCGACGTTGCTGACGATGCTGTCCGATGAGGGGATGTCCATCGGACGCAGCGACACCGACGGCCTCGTGCTCGTCGGCAGCGAGGAGGGCGAGCTGCGCGTGTGGCGACAGCATCCCCGCGGCTGATGTCGGCGCGCTCGTTAGGCTGTTGCCATGGCCACGAAACCCCGTCGCGCGCCCGCCAGACCGGCGGCGCGCAGCAGCATCCCGCAGCTGTCGTGGCGACGCCCCGAGCCCGCGCCGCTCGTGTTGGTGTCGGGTCCCGAAGAGGTTTGCGCCGAGCGGGCGATCGCCGGGCTGCGCGACTATCTCAAAGCCGAAGACCCCTCCCTCGAGGTCACCGACGTACGCGCCGATGCCTACGCCCCCGGCACACTGCTGGCGGTCTCGTCCCCGTCACTGTTCGGTGAGCCCCGCCTGGTGCGCATCTCGGGCGTCGAGAGGTGCACGGACGAGTTCCTCGCCGAGGCGCTGTCCTATCTCGCCCAGCCGCAGGAGGGCGCGACGATCGTCCTGCGTCACACGGGAGCGAGCGTGCGGGGCAAGAAGCTGCTCGAGGCGATCCGCGGGGGCCAGGGCGGTGGCGTCGAGATCGCGTGTCCCGCCGTCAAGCGCGATTCCGACCGGTTCGACTTCGCGGCGGGCGAGTTCCAGGCGGCGGGGCGTCGCATCGCCCCGCCGGCATTGCGCGCGCTCACATCGGCCTTCGCCGACGACCTCACCGAGCTCGCCGCGGCGTGCCAGCAGCTCATCGCCGATGTCGACGGCGACATCACCGAGCAGATCGTCCGGCGCTACTACGGCGGGCGCGTCGAGACATCCGCCTTCACGGTCGCCGACACGGCGATCGCGGGGCGTTACGGCGAGGCTTTGGTCGCCCTCCGCCACGCCCTCGCTTCCGGCTCGGATCCGGTGCCGATGGTCGCCGCGATCGCGATGAAGCTGCGGGGCATGGCGCGGGTGGCGGGAACGAGGGAGTCCTCCGCGCAGCTCGCGGCGCGCCTGGGCATGAAGGACTGGCAGGTCGATCGAGCCCGGCGCGACCTGATCGGGTGGAACGACGATCAGCTGGGCATCGCCATTCAGGCCGCGGCACGCGCCGACGCCGAAGTCAAGGGCGCCTCGCGCGATCCGGTGTTCGCGCTCGAGCGTCTCGTGACCGTCATCGCCACGCGGGCGCCGTTCGCATCGTGATCGCGCCGCGGACCGCGCCCGCCCTCAACGACGAAGGTCCGCCACCCGGCAGGGGAGCGGACCTTCGTCGTCGAGCGGGGTGCGTCAGAGCGACGAAACCTGCTTGGCGATCGCCGACTTGCGGTTCGCGGCCTGGTTGCTGTGGATGACGCCCTTGCT
The DNA here is from genome assembly GCF_003248605.1 of Microbacterium sp. Lineage (GTDB taxonomy): Bacteria > Actinomycetota > Actinomycetes > Actinomycetales > Microbacteriaceae > Microbacterium. Next base: position 1,991 of record NZ_QFPF01000038.1, on the reverse strand, counting down.
GACGGCCTTGTCGAGCTTCTTGGTCGCGGTGCCGAGAGCGGTCTCGGCGGCGGCCTTGTCGCCCGCGGCGACGGCCTCGCGGGTGCGACGCACGGCGGTGCGCAGCTCGCTCTTGACGGCCTTGTTGCGCTCGTGCGCCTTCTCGTTGGTCTTGTTGCGCTTGATCTGCGACTTGATGTTTGCCACGTGTCGGGGTCTTTCCGTTAGGTGTCTGCCTGGATGAAATGCCGACGGCGAGAGAGGGATGCCGAACGGCGGTCGTGAGGGGAGTGAGACCCACACGCAAGCCAATCAAAGAGTCTAGCAGGTCGACGGCTCGGCGCCCGCGCGCGCCCGGGCAGGGTCGGTGTCGGGGGCAGGGGCGGCGCCGACGGTGGCGATCGCGAGATCGAGGACCGCGTTGAACACGCGCGGCCGCATGGCGGTGACGAGGTGGCTGGTGCGGGGAACCACGATGAGCTCGGCATGCGGGACGAGACGCTGGAACAGTCGCTCATTCGCGCGCAGCTGGTCGAACTGACCGTTCACGAACCAGGTCGGCACACGGATGTGCCGCAGGGCTTGCATGAGGTCGAGCATCGACAGCGAGCGCAGCGCGATGTCCTGCGCGTCGAACGCGTACCCGCCGGCGCCGAAGTCGGATCGGGTCTCATCCGGCAGGGTCCGGGCCAGGACCATCTCCGTGAGCCGCATGCCGCGATCGGGCAGGCTGTCGAAGCGTCTCGCCAGCGCGCGGTAGGTGGCAAGCCCTACGCCCCGGGGGATCGCCGTGCAGGAGGCGGCGACGAAGGCCGCGACGGGCGGCGGGTCGGGCGCGCCGACATACTCGCAGCTGATCAGCCCGCCCATCGAATGCGCTGCCAGCACGACGGGACCGCGTTCGGCTGCCGTGCGCACGGCCGTGTCGATGGTCTCGAACGCACCCTCGAGCGTGAAGGTCTCGCCCATGCGGGTTCCGTGCCCCGGAAGATCGATCGCGGTCGCCGCGATGTCGCGACCGTCCAGGTGCGCACGCTGGGCCCGCCACATCGTCGCCGAGGTGCGGATCCCGTGCACGAGGACGACCTGAACAGCCATACGTCCAGCCTAACTTTCGCCGGTGCAGCGGGCCCCGACGCGGAGCGGCCCCCGCCCGACGCGGGCGAGGGCCGATCCGGCGGAGCGGTTCTTAGAAGAGCACGCGCACACCGACCGTGCGGCTGGTCGACCCCTCGACCGCGCCCGGGTCAGCGGGTACGAACTCGGCCGTGTAGCGGTGTGTGCCTCGCGAGAGCCGGGGCAGCGTGGTGGCGGCCAACCCTGCGCGCGTGAGCGCCACCTCGGCGACGACACGGTCGCCTTCGCGGAACACGACCGTGCCCTCGGCGCGTCCCTCGGACTGCGAGACGTACGCGATGAGGCGCGAGTGCAGCAGGCCGTTGATGTGCACGGGCGGCAGGGCGACGAGCGTCGTGCGCGATGTGACCAGCGGGACGGGCTGCTCGATCGTGAGCGGGACCGTCACCGATGTGCCGCCGGCATCCGTCGTCAGAACCAGGGCCGAGGCGCCCGCTGCCGTGCCCGCGGGCACCGTGACGGCGACCGTGGCGGCCCCGGCCGTGACCGGCACCGTGGCGAGGGTCTGGCCGCCGAGGGTGACGGTCAGGGCGGTGACCTCGGGGGCGCCACGACTGGTCATGTTCACTCCCGAAACCGAGAACGACACCTCGGCGCCGGCCTCGACCGCGTCCGGCACACCCTGCACCGAAACCGCCTGCTTGGCGTAGGAGGGCTCGACGGGCGAGGAGTCGGCGAGGTAGTCCACCCATGCCTCGTAGTCCAGCAGGCCGGTGTCGACGTAGTCCGTGCCCTCGGTGAAGACGCGGAAGTTGTCGCCGCCCGTGGCCAGGAACGACAGCGTGCCGATCCGGTACTCGGCGTCGGGATCGAGCGGCTCGCCGTCGATCGTGACCGACGTGATCCGCGATCCCTCGGCGAGGTTCGGATCGTAG
>NZ_QFPF01000174.1 GCF_003248605.1 Microbacterium sp. | reverse complement strand
AAGGATCGCCTCGACCGTCTGCAGCCAGGTGACGTTGAGGGGGCTCGCCCACGCGATCGTCAGATCCTGATCTCCGCAGAGTTCAGAGATGTCATATGCATCAACGACCTCTTGTGCGGATTCGTAGTAGGCAACTTCGCCGACCATGCTGTTCGAGGATCCCGTGGTGGCGTCGGTCTCCGTTGTTGCGGTCGGCGCACATGCGGCGAGCGCCGTGGCAAGGGCAACGGCCGAGGCCGCACCCACGATTCTGACTGTGTTCTTCATTGAGTCACTCACTTCCCGAGCTCCTTTGCGCGGTATGGGTTGGTGCCTAGCTGGACAACTTCTTTGTGTCTTGAAGCGAGACTCACGATAGGGACTGGATTCGCTATTGTCAACCAATCGTTTGGCAGTTAAGCCTGATGCGGACCAACACGGCCCACTACGCCGGTATGCGCGCGGAACTCCGTGAACGGGGCCGTCTGGCTCGCCGATCTAGCGCGACGACACTGTCCCGAACCAGCGTGCGATCGGGCCGATTGTCACCGGGCGCACCGCCACGACAGCGGCGACGATGAGCGCGATTGACGCGGAGAAGATCCAGAACCCGGCCCAGTTGTCCGCGTCTTGGCTCGCATACATGTGGTTGAGGTTCCGCAGCGCCCCGGTTGCGAAGACCAGCGCCACGTGGGCGATGATGAACGCCACGAAGTAGAGCATGACCGGGAAGTGGAACACGGTGGTGAAGTACGCCAACTGTTGGAGGCTGTTGTAGTTGACCCAGCCGTTCTCGGTGGGCCAGTCGAGCGACACATACTGCAGTGCCGCGCTCAGCGCATTCGGGAACACCTCCCAGCTGGTCGGAACGATGCGCATCCACTGCCCGCTCACGGACAGGAGCGCGATGAAGACGACCCCGTTCACGAGCCAGAGGGCGTCGAGCGCCTGATGGGACCATAGTGTGAGGCTGATCTTGCGTTCGCGATTCCACCGCGGTGTCCAATAGGCAGGTGGCCGCTTCTCGTGGCGCACCTGCAGGCCCGACCGGATGATGAGCACCATCAGGAACACATTGAAGAAGTGCTGCCATCCGATCCATGCCGGAAGGCCCACCGGCGCGCTGAGGGGGAGGTGGTACTCGCCGGGATACGCGGTCAGGAAGGCGCTCACGGGCTCCAGTGACACGAGCCACCTCGTCAAGAGCACCACCATCGACACGGCGAACAGGAGCGCGATGCCGGTGGTCAGTGATGCACCAACCCATTGAGCTGCTGTGAAGGGACCGAAGCGGCGAGGATGGCGGGGTGCGGGGTGTGTGAACGCGTGCCGCCCGGGGAAGACGGTGGGCGCATGGCGCAGCGGGATGCTCAGGTCGGTCCGTGTCGCTGCGGAAGCCGACGCCGGGGCCAGGTCGGTGGCCGCCACGGGTGGGATGATCTCTGGGTTCTCGATGACGAGCGCAGTGACGGCAGGAGCCGGAGAAGCAGGGGGCCAAGGCGCGCCGCCGGGTGAACGAGGCAGGCCGCGGCGGAGCGTGATCGTGGCTCGTGCAGCATTCGCGAGCTGCTCCGGGTGAGGAATCGGGGCTGTGGGCGCCTGAACCTCGGACAGCGTGTCAGCCGATGTGAGGACGGAAGCATCTGGGCGCGGCGGCCAGGGGTCCCCTCCCGGGACACGGGGCAGGCCCGCGCGAATCACCCGGGCAGCTGTCGCCACGGTCTACGCCTCCCGCGACTCGAGCGCCGCGATCAGCTGAGGCACGACAGTGAAGACGTCTCCGACCACGCCGAAGTCAGCGATCTCGAAGATCGGTGCATCGGGGTCGCGGTTGACCGCGACGATCGTCTTGGCTGTCTGCATGCCGGCCTTGTGCTGAATTGCGCCGCTGATCCCCAATGCGACATAGAGCTGGGGAGACACGGATACCCCCGTCTGTCCGACTTGATGCGCGTAGGGGACGAATCCGGCGTCGACGGCCGCGCGAGACGCCCCCACGGCGGCGCCGAGCTGGTCGGCCAGTTGCCCGACCAGCTCGAACTGCTCTGCCGACGCCAGGCCTCGCCCACCTGACACGACCTTCGCTGCTCCTCGGAGTTCAGGTCGCGAGGACGAGGCGACGACGGGCTCGAACGAGTCGACGGAGGCGGCGGGAATGCCCGAGGCTGTCACGGTCACCGTCTGTGTGGCGACGGGGCTCGCCTCCGCGCGTGCGTCGACGGCGCCCTGGCGAACAGTCACGATGGGAGGTCCGAATGTCGGAGCAGAGGCCGTGGTGAAGGAGCCTCCGTACACCGAGTGGTGGGCGATGATGCCGAGATCGTCTCGGGACACCCCGATGGCATCCACAGCGAGCGCGTACCGGCGGCGCGCGGCGAGCCGACCCGCGGCCTCGCGCCCGTCCACGGATTGGGAGATCAGGACTGCATCCGGGGTGACGGCATCGATAGCCGCATCCAACGCATCGACTGTGGCGATGATGAACGCCCCGGAAGGTGCGGTCAGGACCGCCGCAGCACCCAGGGCCGACGCTTGCGCGGCGAGTTCTTCCGAGCCGCCCACGATGAGGGCGACGGGAGTTCCTACTTGCGATGCGGCCCCCAGGAGACCGGCCGAGGAGCTGGCCAACCCGCCCGTCGGTGCGACTTCGAGCAGGACCAGAATCGCATCCGATGCGATATTCATCGTCACTCCCATGCTTACGCCAGCCGGTTCTCAACGAGGAAGGTGGCCAGCTTCTGCCCCGCGTCACCTTCGTCGACGATCTTCATGCCCGCGGCGCGGGGTGGGCGCATCGCGACTTCGAGCATGATCGAGCGGGGTGTGGTGATGTCAGTCGACTCGGTGTTCAGATCGCTCAGCGACACGGTCTCGATCGGCTTCTTCTTGGCC
>NZ_QFPF01000037.1 GCF_003248605.1 Microbacterium sp. | reverse complement strand
GGGCGAACACCGGCCCCGCGGCGAGGTCGGGGATCGGCATCCAGTCGATCTGCCCGCGGGTGCCGATCAGGGCGACCGTGCGTCCGTCCCCGATCGCGGCGTAGGAGCGCAGATCCTCGCCGGCGGGCTCCTGCTGATCTCGCATCGTGTCCACGCTAGGCCTACCGGCGGCTCGTCGCGCGGGGGTTGCGCCGCGGCCCCCGATGGGCAAGGGGCGCGCGCCTGGGTTCGGTGCGCTGGGTTTGTCGCGTTGGGGCGTCGAGCTCACGTTGGGGCGTGGAGCAGCGCGCCCCAACGCAGCGTCGACGCCCCAGCATCCCGCCGCTCCCGCTCGCCCCTGGCTCCGCTGTCGCAAACTGCGGGTCAACGCGCCACACACCCGCACATCGCGACAGGCGAGCGCGGCACCCCGCACCCCCGGCCTGGCTCCGCTGTCGCAAACTGCGGGTCAACGCGCCACACACCCGCACATCGCGACAGGCGAGCGCGGCACGCGCCAGGCGAGCGCCGCGGGATCGGCGTGGATCCCCGCGGCGGCTCTCACCCGGAGGCTCCGCTGCGCGCTCGCAGCGAGCGCACGAAGACGGCGTGGATGCTGGATCCCGAACGTGTCCGGAGAGCACCGGTTGTGCAGCATCCACCCCGCCCGTCCCGGCTCCGCAAGATGCCCGACGTGCGCCCCCGACCTTGGGGCGTCGAAACTCCGTTGGGGCGCGGAGCAGCACGCCCCAACGTCGCTACGACGCCCCAACGACGCGGCGCGAGGTGCAGCGAGCGCGACGCGCGACGGCAACCGCAAACGGGCTCAGGTGACGGCAGAGACCGCCCGCGCGATGACCAGCACCGACAGGATGTACGCCGACAGCGCCTCGAGCGCCATGAAGGCCTTGGCCCGGCGGGTCAAGGGCAGGGCGTCGGCCGGCGAGAACGCGATGCCCGCCGTGATCGAGACGTAGAGGTAGTCGAAGAACCTCGGCCGCCACGCCTCGAGCGGGCGAGTGACCTCCTGCGGAAACTGGAAGTCGGAGCGCACCGGCGGCAGTCCGCTCGCCCGGGCGACCGGGCCGCCCGAATCGAGTTCCCAGTAGAGCAGCCCGAACGCGATCGCGTTCGTCGACCAGAGCTGCAGCGCCGCGATCAGGACGCTCACACCCTCGGTCTCGGGCGCCGTGAGCAGCTCGTGCACCAGCCTGACCAGCAGCACCTGGTTAAACGCGAGCAGCACGAGCGCGAGTGCCACCGACAGCCATCGCGACCAGTTCGTCTGCCGCGTGAGATGGCGGGGGTTGAGCACCACGAGGGGAACGATGAGCAGGCCGCACGCGATCACGGCGGCAAAGCGGAACGACGCGAAGAAGTAGCCGGGCAGCAGCAGCCACAGCACCATCGCCGCGACGACGGCCACGATCGGGGGCCAGCGATGCTCGGGCGGACCGGCGTCGACCGCGTCGCGCGCGCGATGGCCGAGCCGGGTCATGTGCTCAGTGTGTCAGCGCCCCCGCCGACACGACCTCACGACACGACACGACACGACACCGCACCGCACCGCACCGCACCGCACCGCACCGCACCGCACGACACGACACCGCACCGCACCGCACGACGAGGGATGCTGCCGCTCAGTGCCCGTCGCGACGCACGGCGTCCGTGATCTGCTCGAGGGCGCGCAGCACCACGCGACGGTCGCGGACGGGCAGCGCGGCGATCGCCCGCCGTTCGGCCGCGTCGCGGGTCATCGCGATGCGGCGCTCTTGCGATCCTTCGGCGAGCGCGGCCCGCACAATGACGCTGCGACGATCCGTCGGATTGCGCTCGCGGCGCACCAGCCCGACGGTCTCGAGCCGATCGACGAGGGCCGTCGTGGCCGCGGTGGACACGCCCAGCGCGAGCGCGATCTCTCCGGGCGTGAGGGAGACGCCGCGGCGGTCGGCCTCGACGAGGAACCGCACCACGGCGAAGTCGTTGCGTCCCACTCCCAGCTTCTCCCGCGCCCGCCGGTCGCTCTCGAGTCCCGCGTCGCGATTGTCGCCCAGCGCGCGCAGGAGGTCGTCGATGAGCTCATCGTCGTCGGCGAGCTCTGTCGCCTCGCTGTCGTCCATGGCTCGCCTCGGATTCCCGTGTCGGTTACCTCATCAAACTAGATTCTTGACAGATGAGCAAGGCGTGCTAGGAATATGACACAGGCTTTGGAAGGAGCTGCCGTGGGAATGCTGATGTACGCCGACACCGCCGGAATCCAGGTCGAGGACCGACTTCTCGAACACATCCGACTCGCCGTGGGTCAGCGCCTGCGCCGGGGCGAGTCGTTCATGCTCAACCTCACGACCGACGACAACGGCAACTCCCTGCGCCGCAATCTGTGGATCTCGCCCTCCATCCCGCTGCAGTTCGTCGCCTTCGGCAGCCGCACCCCGCAGATCAACCGCACCTGGGTGCAGGCGATGGGCGATACCGAGGATTCGACGGGCACCATGACCGTCATGACCGAGGCCGAGTCGATCGAGTACTTCGAGCACAAGCACACCCGTCTGATGAGCGATCTGCACGGCTCCCGCCGCGCTGAGCTCATCGCCAGCTGAGCCGCGGGTGGGCGGCAGGCATGCGACCGCGCCCACCCCTCGAACGCTGATTTAGGATCTTCCCTGTGACGACCGGATCCCCTGCCACGAGCTCGTACTGGTACGGCGACGACGCCGACGCGCGCCGACGCCGCGCGGTCGAGGTGCTCGAGGCCTTTCGCCTCTACCGCGCGGCCGAGGTCGCGATGCGTCGCCGCACGCGCGAATCCATGGCCATGGGAGAGAACGACCTGCTGGTGCTGCGCTACCTGCTCAAGGCCCAGCGCGAGCAGCGCTCCGTGTCCCCCGGCGAACTCACCCGCTACCTGGGCGTCTCGACCGCGTCGATGACCGCCATCATCGACCGTCTCGAGAAGTCCGGTCACGTCAGCCGTGCCGCGCACCCGACCGATCGGCGCAGCATCCACGTCATCGCCACCGTCGACTCCGACTCCGAGGTGCGGGCGACTCTCGGCGCGATGCACAGCCGCATGTTCGACGCCGTGATCGATATGAGCCCCGAAGAGAGCGCGACGGTCATCGCCTGCCTCACGCGCCTGCAGGACGCCGTCGACCAGGTGCAGCCGCACGCGCAGCCCGCGGCGCGCTGACCTGTGCCACGACAGGTGAGTAACTAGCCGTCCTACGCACCTGCCCAAAGCGCCCACTCACCCGTCACCCCCTGGGAGAGTGGGGGTATGACGATCGAATCGACCGCGGGCTCTCTCGGCGACGTCACCCCCGAAGACACCGCGAACAGCGACCCCGAGGCGTTCTGCGTCGACGGGCAGACGGTGCTCGCCTACAGTCGACTCGTCTCCCAGGTGGCCATCGCGTGTCCCGACCGCACGGTGTCCGAGATCGAGGCCGTCGCGCTGCGCGAGGCCGAGGCGTTCCTCGGCGGCCGGCACATCGTGCTTCCCCTCGAGCTGCGCGACGCGGTTATCGAGGTTCTGCGGCAGAGCGCGGGCGACGCGGCATACTGACCACTCGAGCGCACGCGCACCGACCCTGCCGAGACGACGAGGAGGCCCCGTGCCGAAAGATCTGGACACCGGCACCCCCGCGGGCCTGAACTGGGCCGGAAACCTCGCCTACTCCGCCGCGCGGATCGAGCAGCCGACGTCGATCGACGAGATCGCGCATGTGGCGCGCACCGCCGGCCACGTCAAGGTCCTCGGCAGCCGGCACTCCTTCAACGACGTCGCCGACACCGACGGCGTCGCGCTCTCGCTCGAGACGATGCCAGGCGATCTCGTCATCGACCCGGACGCCCACATCGCCCGCGTGCCGGCCGGATGGCGGTACGGCCGCCTCGCCCGGGCACTCGACGAACGGGGCTGGGCTCTGTCGGCGCTGGCCTCGCTCCCCCACATCTCCGTCGCCGGTGCGGTCGCGACCGGCACGCACGGCTCGGGCGATGCCGTCGGCTCGCTCGCGACCGCCGTCGCGGGCCTCGAGCTGATCGATTCCGCGGGAGTCCTACGCCGGCTGGGCCGCGGCGACACCGGATTCGAGGGCGCCGTCGTCTCGCTCGGGATGCTGGGCGTCATCGTCCGCGTCGAGCTCGACATCATGCCGGCCTACGAGATGACCCAGACCGTGTACGACGCGCCGCGATGGGACGCGGTGCTCGCGGATTTCGACGCCGTCACCGGTGCGGGCGACTCGGTCAGTCTGTTCACCAGCTGGCGCAACCCGCAGACTTTCGATCAGGCCTGGGTGAAGACCCGCGGCGCCGCGCCCCTCGAACTGGCCGGCGCGCGGCGCGCGAGCGGGCCCCGGCATCCGATCCCCGGCGCCGATCCGGCGCCCGCCACGGCGCAGGGCGGCGAGAGCGGCCGGTGGTTCGAGCGGCTGCCGCACTTCCGACTCGAGTTCACGCCCTCCGCGGGGGACGAGCTGCAGAGCGAGTATCTCGTTCCCCGTGGCCGCGCCCTCGAGGCGCTCGAGCGGCTGCGATCGCTTGCCGGGCAGATCGCGCCGCTCGCGATGATCACGGAGGTGCGCACCATCGCGGCCGACACCCTCTGGCTCAGCGGGGCCTACGGCCGCGACACGGTGGGGATCCACTTCACGTGGCAGCCGCGCGAGGCCGAGGTGCGCGCGCTGCTGCCGCGGATCGAGGACGAGCTTCTGCCGCTGGGCGCCCGCCCGCACTGGGGCAAGCTCTTCACCGTCGACGCCGAGTGGATGCCGCGCCTGTATCCGCGCTGGGACGACTTCCGCGAGCTCACCCGGGCCCTCGATCCGCGCGGCGCGTTCCGCAACGCCTACTCCGAACGCATGGGACTCTGACACCGTGTCGACCAACGTGCGCAGGATGCAGTGCCCGCCCGAGCGGATCTTCGAGGTGCTGGCCGATGGCTGGCTCTACGCCTCCTGGGTCGTGGGAGCCTCGCGCATGCGCGACGTCGATGAGTCATGGCCTGAGCCGACTTCGCGCCTGCACCACTCCGTCGGGGTATGGCCGACGCTGCTGAACGATCAGACCCGCTCGGTGCACTGGCGGCCGCCGCACCGCGCCGTCCTGCGCGCCAAGGGCTGGCCGATCGGCGAGGCGCAGGTGGTCATCGACGTCAAGCCTCACGGAGACGGCTGCCTCGTGCGCATCCAGGAGGAGGCCGTCGAGGGCCCCGCCACGCTCATCCCCCGTCCGCTCGCCGACCTCGTGCTCTGGCTGCGCAACCGCGAGACGCTGCTGCGTCTCGCCTATCTGGCCGAGGGACGCACACCGCGCCCCGAACTGTCGACCGCCGAACGAGAGCGGGCCGAGGGCGAGGCGCCGTGACCCGCCGCGCACGCGCGGGCTCCGGCGACGCCGTCGTCGTCGGAGCCGGCCCCAACGGCCTGGCGGCGGGGGTCACGCTCGCCCGCGCAGGGCTCCGGGTGCGGGTCTACGAGGCCGCCGAGCGGATCGGCGGCGGATCGTCCACGCGCGAACTCACCCTCCGGGGCTTCGCGCACGACGTGTGCTCGGCGGTGCACCCGCTCGCGTTCGAATCGCGATTCTTCCGGGAGTTCGGGCTACGGGAGCGCGTCGCCTTCGCCGTGCCCGAGGTGTCGTTCGCGCATCCCCTGGACGGGGGCCGCGCGGGGCTGGCGTACCGCGACGTGGACCGCACCCGCGACGCCCTCGGCCGCGACGGGCGCGCATACGCGGCACTGCTGCGCCCCCTCGCGGAACACTCCCGCGAGGTCGCGGAATTCACCGGATCGACGCTGCTGCGCATCCCGACCCACCTGCGCACGCCGGTGCGGTTCGGACTCGCCGCGCTCGAGCAGGGGTCGCCCCTGTGGGGCGCGCGCTTCCGCGGCGAGGCGGCCCCCGCACTCCTCACGGGAGCCGCCGCGCACACGATCCTGCCGCTGCCGAGCCTCGCATCGGCCGGGGCGGGACTGGCCCTGACCGCCTACGCGCACGCTCGCGGCTGGCCCATCCCGATCGGCGGCAGTCAGGCCATCGCCGACGCGATGGCCGATGACATCCGCGCGCACGGCGGCGAGATCATCACGGACGCCGAGATCGGCAGCCTCGACGAGCTGCCGTCGGCGGCGCTGACGATGCTCGATGTCACGCCCAGAGCTCTCCTCCGCCTCGCCCGCGGCCGGCTTCCCGCCGCCTATCGTCGGGCGATGCGGCGGTTCCGCTACGGGAGCGCCGTCGCCAAGGTCGATTTCGCCCTGTCCGAGCCCGTGCCCTGGACCCACCCCGAACTGCGCCGCGCGGGAACCGTGCACGTGGGCGGCACCCGCGCCCAGATCGCGGCAGCAGAGAACGCCGTTGCCGCGGGGCGCCTGGTCGATGACCCCTACGTGCTCGTCTCACAACCGAGCCTCTTCGACCCGGCCCGCGCCCCCGAGGGTCGGCACACCCTCTGGACCTACACGCACGTGCCCGCAGGTTCCGCGGTCGATCGCACCGAAGCCGTCGTCCGCCAGATCGAGCGGTTCGCCCCGGGCTTCCGCGATACGATCCTCGCCACCGCGTCGACCACCGCCCAGGACGTGGCCGCCCACAACGCCAACTATCCGGGTGGCGACATCGCCGCCGGCATCCCGAATCTCACGCAGCTGCTGCGGCGACCCGTGCTGCGACCCGACCCGTGGCGCACCCCCCTGCCCGGGGTGTACCTGTGCTCGGCGTCCACGACGCCAGGACCGGGCGTGCACGGGCTCGCCGGATGGCATGCCGCGCTGAGCGGGCTGCGGCACGACCTCGGCGAGCCCGCGCTGCCCGACCTCTCGATCGGCGCCTGAGCGCGGTCAGCCCGCGAGCTGGTCGATCTCGCGGAGGTGCCGGTAGGCGCCCTTGAAGTACAGCAGCGGCTCACGCGTGTGCCACTCGACCGGACTCATCTCGACGACCTTGCCGATCACGATCAGGTGATCGCCCGCCTCGTGCTCGGCCCACATCTCGCAATCGACCCACATCAGGGTGTCGTGGATGACGGGGTTGCCCGAGACCGCGGGGCTCCATTCGATGTCCGCCCACTTGTCGGTGCCCTTGCGCGCGAACTGGTTCGACACGTGGTGCTGATCATGGGCGAGCACATTGACCGCGAACCGGCCGCTCGCGGCGATGCGCGGGTAGGTCGTGGAGGTGCGCATGACGCTGAACGACACCAGCGGCGGATCGATCGAGACGCTGTAGAACGACTGGCATGTGAAGCCGACCGGTTCGCCGCTCTCGAGGCCGCTGACGACCGTGATGCCCGAGGCGTAGTGGCCGAGGGTGTCGCGGAACAGGCGCGCATCGATCGGCGTCGGCGCGAGGATGGGGGATTCGCTCATGACGGGTGCTCCTCTCGTGCGGATCGTCAGGCGCGGGTGGATGCGGTGGCCACAGCCCCCGCGACGGTCGAGAGCCGCGACAGGTTGGCGGCGTACTCCGCCGCCGCCGCGGCGACGACCTCACCGAGCTGGTCCATCTGGCTGAGGGCGAGGTAGAAGCCTCGTCCGGGCACCGTCGCGCCGAGTTCGACCAGAAGCGGCGAGAGGGTGAAGGTCGGACCCATCGCGTGGCTGAAGTCGGCCCCGGTGTGCACCGGGATGGCGGTGACGCCGGCCAGCCCGTTGGCGGGATAACGATCGAGGAACGCCTTGAGCAGACCCGTGTAGGTGGCCTTGTATGTCGGCGAGGCGAACACCGCCAGGTCGCTCTCGGCGACGCGCGCGTTCAGGCCCGCCATCTTCTCGGAGGGCCACGCGAAGATCTGGTCGGTGTGGTCGGCCAGATCGATCACGTCGAGCGTGTACGAGCCGGGCTCGAGAAGCTTCTCGACGAGGAGTTCGGCGACCTTGCGGGTGCGGGAGAGGGGCTTGGGGTTGCCCACGACGATGGTGACTTTGAGCGACATCTCACTTCTCACATCTGTACCGGTTGACAGGGAATCCGGAGACGTCGCCGACCGCGCGCTGTACGGGACGGCGGGGCGCACGACGCCTCCACACACCACCGGGGTCTTTTGGCCCGGTGGGCCCGCAACGGCTTACGCTGCCCTGCCAGTATGCGCCGAGACGCGTTTCATGGGTGTTACGCCGCCCGCTCGCCGCCTCCGCGGCCTCCTGCGCACGGGGGCTATCGCAGCGTGTCGATGTCGATCACGAACCGATAGCGCACGTCGGAGCGCAGCACGCGCTCGTACGCCTCGTTGATCTGCGCGGCGGCGATGACCTCCACCTCGGGCGCGATGCCGTGCTCGGCGCAGAAGTCGAGCATCTCCTGCGTCTCGCGGATACCGCCGATGCTCGAACCCGCGAAGGAGCGCCGGCCCGCGAAGAGTGTGAACACGTGCAGGGGCAGCGCCTCGGGCGGGGCTCCGACGTTGACCATCGTGCCGTCGAGCCGGAGCAGCTTGAGGTACGCGTCGAGATCGAGGGGCGCGCTGACGGTGTTGATGATGAGGTCGAACGACCCGCGCAGTTCTTTGAGCGTCGCGGGGTCACTCGTCGCGTAGTGAGCCCCGGCGCCGAAGCGCAGGGCGTCATCCTTCTTGGACAGCGTCTGCGAGAGCACCGTGACCTCGGCACCGAGCGCCGCCGCGATCTTCACGGCCATGTGCCCGAGCCCGCCCATGCCCACCACGGCGACCTTGACGCCGGGACCCGCGTTCCAGTGCTTGAGCGGCGAGTAGGTCGTGATGCCGGCGCACAGCAGCGGCGCGACCCTGTCGTAGGGAATCGACTCGGGCACGCGCAGCACGAAGTCCTCGACGACCACGACGTGGGTGGAGTAGCCACCCTGGGTGATCGTGCCGTCCTCGTCGACGTTGGCGTACGTTCCGATGTTGCCGTTCAGGCAGTACTGCTCCTCGCCCGCGAGGCAGTTCTCGCACTCGCGGCAGGAGTTGACCATGCAGCCCACTCCCACCCGGTCGCCGACCGCGTGGCGGGTGACCTCGGACCCGACCTCGGCGACGACGCCCACGATCTCGTGCCCGACGGTGAGCGGATAGGCCACCTCGCCCCATTCGCCGCGGACGGTGTGGATGTCGGAGTGACAGATACCGGCATAGCGGATCTCGATGAGCACGTCCCGCGGACCGAGGTCGCGGCGCTCGATCGTCGTCGGAATGAGCGGTTCTGTGGCGGACGGGGCGGCGTAGGCGTTGACGGTGAGCACAGCACTCCTCGGGTCGTTGCGGGGGCGGCGCGACAGCGCGCCTGGTGAAGCCGACGCCGGCGGGTCGGCGGGTATTCCCGATCGGGGGATGCTGTCAGTCGGTCTCGTCGTCGACCTGAACGGGTCCGCCCTCCGGGCGGTCCCGGTTGGGGTCGCCGGTTCCGCTGGCGGCGCGGTAGTCCTCGGGGTCCTGCGGCTCGTCTTGCTGGCCGCGGTTCTTCTCGGTCATCGTCTCTCCTCGTTCTCGGCCGCCTCGGGATCGTCGGCGGGGTCCAGCCCCGGGCGCACCTCAGCGTCGGACGCGATGTCGATGCGGGTGACGCCGTCGACCTTCGTGACCTCGATGCGAGCGGCAGCATCAGCCTCGGTCGCCTCGGGGGCGCTGGTCAGCTGGTCGTGGCGCTTGTCGTCGGCGCTCATGCCGGTGGAATCGCTCATGCCGCGAGCGTACGACGACCCCACATGCCGCGTCAGGCCCTGGCGACGCGCGCGCTCGCGTGCTACTGCGGCGCAGCATTCCTGCCGCATCGCCGCGGGGAACGCAACCCCTGTGCCCGCCGCCGCGCGGGGGCTTACCGTCGTGCAGGACCGCACGTGCGACGAGAGGACAGGACGATGGCGCGATTCGGCTACACCCTGATGACCGAGCAGAGCGGACCTCGTGAGCTCGTACGGTATGCGGCGGCAGCCGAAGCGGCGGGCTTCGATTTCGAGGTCTCGAGCGACCACTACTCGCCGTGGCTGACGAGCCAGGGACACGCGCCCTACGCATGGACCGTGCTCGGTGCGGTCGCGCAGGCGACATCGCGGGTCGAACTGATGACGTACGTGACGTGCCCCACCATGCGGTATCACCCCGCCGTGGTCGCACAGAAGGCGGCGACCCTGCAGGTGCTCTCGGACGGGCGCTTCACCCTGGGGCTCGGGGCCGGCGAGAACCTCAACGAGCACGTCGTGGGCGAGGGCTGGCCTGCGGTCGATGCCCGACAGGACATGCTCGTCGAGGCGATCGAGATCATCCGCGCACTGCACACGGGAGAGCTCACAACGTACGACGGACAGTACTTCCGCATCGACTCGGCCCGCATCTGGGATGCGCCGGAGGCCGGTGTGCCGATCGGCGTCGCCGTCTCGGGTGCCAAATCGATCGAGCACTTCGCGCCCCTCGGCGATCACCTGATCGCCGTCGAGCCCGATGCCGACCTGGTCGAGGGATGGGACGCGATGCACGAGGGACCGTCGCGCAAGATCGGCCAGATCCCGATCTCGTGGGATCCCGATGAGGAGACCGCGATCGAGCGGGCCCACGACCAGTTCCGGTGGTTCGCCGGCGGATGGGCGGTGAATGCCGACCTGACCACCCCCGCCGGCTTCGAAGCGGCGACGCAGTTCGTGCGCCCGGAGGACGTCGCGAGCTCCATCGCCTGCGGGCCCGACCTCGATCGTCTCGCCGAGAGCATGCGACCGTACCTCGAGGCGGGCTTCACCGACATCGCGATCGTCCAGATCGGAGACGAGGCTCAGGACAGGTTCCTCGCCGAGGCGGCAGGCCCCCTTCTGGAGCGCCTGCGCGAGCTCATCTAGTTTTTGCATCTCTTGCACTTCGGTGCAAGTATGCACTCTGTGATTGATCGTGCACCCGAGTCGCTTCGCGAGCGGCGCATCGCCGAGACCTCGCGCGCGCTGCGCGTCGAGGCGCGGCGCTTGACGGCGGCGCACGGACTCTCGGGGTTCACGATCGAGGAGCTCTGCTCCGAGGTGGGTGTGTCGCGTCGGACGTTCTTCAACTACTTCGCGTCGAAGGAGAACGCCGTGCTCGGCCTGCCGCTGCGCGCCGACACCTCCGACCTCGACGACGCCTTCCTCGCCTCGGACGTCGGTCTGATCGAAGCGCTCGCCGAGCTGCACACCGCCCGCTGGGAGCGCCTCGACATGACACGGGCCGAGGCGCCGGCGATCACCGCCGCCCTGGACCGCGAGCCCGGACTCGTGCGTCACCTGCTCGATCTGACCGCGGAGGCCGAACGGGCCGACATCGCGCTCATCGAGCGGCGGCAGGCGTGGCAGACGGGCGACCCCAGAGCGGCCGTGGCCGCGCACATCCTCGGTGCGCTCATCCGCCCCACCGTCGCCGAGTACATCTCGACCCAGGGTGAGGACTTCCGCACCCTCTTCCTCCGCCGCCTCGAGGCGGCGCATCGCCTCTTCCTCCCCTGAACCCCGAACGGACCCCATGACCGCCGCCACCGACCCGCCCTTCCTGCTGACCAAGCGCCGAATCTGGATCATCTTCGGCGCCCTGATCGCCGGGATGCTGCTGGCCAGCCTCGATCAGACGATCGTCTCGACCGCGATGCCGACGATCGTCGGCGAGCTCGGGGGCGTGGAGCACCAGGTGTGGATCACCACGGCGTACATCCTCGCGACGACGATCGTGATGCCGATCTACGGAAAGTTCGGCGACGTGCTCGGCCGCCGCAACCTGTTCCTGCTCGCCATCGCGCTGTTCACCCTCGCGTCGGTCGCCTGCGCCCTGGCGACCGACTTCTGGGCGTTCGTGACCTTCCGGGCGATCCAGGGTCTCGGCGGCGGCGGGCTGATGATCCTCTCGCAGGCGATCATCGCCGACATCGTCCCGGCCAACGAGCGAGGCAAGTATCTTGGCCCCCTCGGCGCGGTCTTCGGCCTCTCGGCCGTCGGCGGACCCCTGCTCGGCGGATTCTTCGTCGACCACCTCACCTGGCAGTGGGCGTTCTGGATCAATATCCCGGTCGGCATCGCCGCATTCGTCATCGCGTTCGTGGCCCTCAAGCTGCCGAGCAAGCGGGCCAGTGCGCCCATCGACATCCTGGGCGTGGTGTTCCTGTCGATCGCGACGACCTGCCTGATCTTCTTCACCGACTTCGGCGGCGACTCGGCCCACGGGTGGGGCGCGCTCGAGACGTGGGCATGGGGCGCGGGCCTGCTGGCAGCATCCGTCGCCTTCGTGATGACCGAGGCGCGGGCGGCCGACCCGATCATCCCGCTGAGCCTGTTCCGCAACCCGATCTTCGTCAACGCCACGGCGATCGGGCTCGCCCTCGGCATCGGCATGTTCGCGGCGATCGGTTTCGTGCCCACCTTCCTGCAGATGTCGTCGGGCACCTCGGCGGCGGCGTCGGGGCTTCTGATGCTGCCCATGATGGCGGGCCTCATGGGCACCGCGATCGCCTCGGGCGTGCTCATCTCCAAGACGGGTCGGTACAAGATCTTCCCGATCGTGGGCACGCTGCTCACCGGCGTCGCGATGGTCGCGATGACGACCCTGACGGCGCAGACCCCCATCTGGCTGATCTGCGTCTTCCTCTTCTTCTTCGGCGCAGGGCTCGGCCTCATCATGCAGGTGGTCGTGCTGGTCGTGCAGAACGCCGTGCCCGCCGCGCAGATCGGCACGGCCACCAGCACCAACAACTACTTCCGCGAGGTGGGAGCGGCTCTGGGCATCGCCGTGTTCGGCACGATCTTCACCAATCGGCTCACCGAGAACCTGACCGGGGTGTTCACCGGCGCGGGCGCCTCGGGCGAGGAGGCGGCCGAGGCCACCGCGACGATCGATCCGCAGACGCTGGCCACTTTGCCCGACGAGGTGCGCGAGGGCATCGTGACGGCCTACGCCGACGCCCTCGCTCCCGTGTTCTGGTACCTCGTGCCGTTCATCGCGATCGCCTTCGTGCTCTCGCTGTTCCTGAAGCAGATTCCGCTGTCGGACGTGGCGGGGCTCGTCGCCCGCGGCGAGGCCGTCGGCGGCGAGGAGGCCGAGCGGCTGGAGGCCGAGCAGCGGCAGGAGGCCCGGGGCGCGGCATCCATCGAGGGCGACGCCGCCGCGACGGAACCCGCGGAACGCTGACCCCGCCGCGCCCGCGGCCCGCGGGGTCGCGTGCCGCGGGCGACGCGGTAGCCGACGTCTGCACGACGGGCGGTGCAGGTGCGTACCCGTGAGGGCGATGTGTGCGCAACCTCCCCCGGCGTCGTGCAGACGGCACGTACTGTTGAGGCACGAGTGAGCGGAAGGTCGCCGGATGTCGCAGGAGTACCCGTATGCGTCGAAGCCCTGGCTGGGGGCGTACGCGCCGGGCGTGCCCGACACGATCGACGAGGTCACGCAGACGCTGACCGACATGATCGATGAGAGCGTCACGATGTACCGGCGCGGTGTGGCGCTGGAGTTCTTCGGCGCCACGACCACATACCGGGAGCTCGGCGAGCAGATCGCGCGCGCGGCCGAGGGACTGCGCCGTCTCGGTGTGCAGAAGGGCGACCGCGTCGCGGTGGTGCTGCCCAACTGCCCGCAGCACGTCGTGGCCTTCTACGCGGTACTGCGCCTGGGCGCGATCGTCGTCGAGCACAACCCGCTCTACACGGCTCGCGAGTTGCGCCACCAGTTCGAAGACCACTCCGCCGCGTTCGCGATCGTCTGGGACAAGGTGTACGACACGGTCGCCGCGTTCCCCGCCGACATCGCCGTCCGCGAGATCGTCTCGGTCGACATCACCGAGGCGATGCCGAGGCGCACACGGTTGGCACTGCGCCTGCCGATCCCCCGCGCCCGGGCCGCGCGCGCCCAGCTGACGCAGAAGCCCGCCGCGCGGCATCCATACCGGTGGGAGAAGCTGGTCGGGCACCGGGCCCTCTCCCCCAGGCATCCCCGTCCGCTGCTCGACGACACGGCCGTGCTGCAGTACACCAGCGGCACGACCGGCAGCCCCAAAGGCGCGATCCTGACCCACCGCAATCTGCGCGCCAACGCGATGCAGGGCCGCGCGTGGGTGCCCGGGCTGCACGATGGCGAGGAGGTCTTCTACGGCGTGCTGCCGCTGTTCCACGCCTACGGGATGACGCTGTGCCTGACGTTCGCGATGAGCATCGGGGCGCGCCTCGTGCTCTTCCCGAAGTACGACCTCGACCTTGTCGTCTCCGCGGCGCGCAAGAGCCCCCCGACATTCCTCCCGGCCGTGCCGCCCATCTACGACCAGCTCGCCCGCGCGGCGGCGCGCGGAACGCTCGATCTGTCGACCGTGCGGTTCGCGATCTCCGGGGCGATGGCGCTGCCGGTGCCCACCGTCGAGAAGTGGGAATCCGCCACGGGTGGACTCCTGGTCGAGGGCTACGGCATGACCGAGACCTCGCCCGTCGCGCTCGGAAACCCGATCGGTCCGACGCGCCGGCCGGGCACCGTGGGTGTGCCGTTCCCGAGCACCGAGATCCGCGTGGTCGACGTCGACGATCCGACGCGGGATGTCGAGCCCGGTACCGAGGGAGAGCTGCTGCTGCGGGGGCCCCAGGTGTTCCAGGGCTACTGGCGGCGGCGCGATGAGACCGACGCGGCACTGCTGACGGGTGGCTGGCTGCGCACGGGCGACATTGTGAGCGTGTCGGCGGACGGCTTCGTCACCGTCGTGGACCGACTCAAGGAGCTGATCATCACGGGGGGATTCAACGTCGCCCCGACCGAGGTCGAGCAGGCTCTCACGGCTCACCCGGACGTCGAGTCCGCCGCGGTCGTCGCCCTGCCCCGCTCCGGCGGCTCCGAGGAGGTCGCTGCCGCCGTGGTCCTGCGCCCCGGCGCGGTGTTCGACGCCGAGGCACTTCGCGACTACTGCCGCGGGCACCTCGCCGCCTACAAGGTGCCGCGTCGCATCTTCGAGTTCGACGAGCTGCCGCGCTCTCTCATCGGCAAAGTGCTGCGCCGCGAGGTGCGCGAGCGCATCCTCGCCCTGTGAGCGCGGCGGTGCGCGAGCGCATCCTCGCCCTGTGAGCGCCGCGGTGCACGAGCGGTCTTTCGTGGGCCGGCGCCACGCGGGATACTGAGCGCACACCGCGCGACCTCCCCTCGCTTCGCGAGCGCGGTCCGACGGTGGGTGCGTGTATCAGCGATGATGCCCGCACACTCGATGCAGTTGCGCGACGCCACCGCCATCCGGGCCGCGGCCCGCGCCTCGAGGGAGAAGGCGTCCGTGGTGGCAGCCCCGCATCTGGAGCGGTGGATCGATCTCGCCGCTCATCTGATGACGCTGCCCGCCGAGCACGATCCGATGGTGGATGTCTGCGCGACGGCGAGCGCGCAGTTCGTCGATGCGGCGGTCGGCATCGTCGACACGGGCCCGACCGCGTCACGCATCGCGCGCTACCGGGCACCCCACCTCGACACGGCGTACTACGTGCGCGCCGTCCCCCGGCACCCGCTCAGCCGCCACTACGCGGCGACGAACGACCCGCACGTGCGCTGCCTCGCGGATGCGCGTCGTTTTCATGACGAACCGGGAGCGCGCGAGCTGCTCGCGCACGCGCGCGGCGACGGGTTCATCGACGCCCTCTTCGTGCCCCTCGCGCACGCCCCCGGCATGTCGCACCGGTGGCTGTGCCTCGGCACGACCGAGCGCATGGGCCGCGCGGCGTGCGCGCTGCTCGAGACGCTTCGACCCCTGCTGCGGGCGATCGACGCGCAGAGTGTCGTGCTCGAGGGCACCCGCCCCCATCCCGACGCGGCCGCCGCCGCGCGCGACGCGCACCTGACGGGGCGCGAACTGAGCGTCCTGGCACTCACCGCGCGGGGCCTGACGGCCGTCGCGATCGGCGATCGCCTCTCGATCTCCTCGCGCACGGTGAGCCTTCATCAGCAGCATGCGTACACCAAGCTCGGCGTGCACGACCGGCTCTCGGCGGTGATGATCGCGCACGAGCGCGGCATCCTGCCGCGTACGCGGATGCGCGGCCCTGCGCCCGGTGTGGAGGTGATCGAGCACCGGCTCGCCGCGCCGGCGCCTGCCCGGCAGCATCCGTCGACGCCGGCGCGCGAGCGGGCGATGTCGAGCTGACTACGCACTTGTGCGTACAGATCCGCGCGCGATCCTGCGCGACTCTGGAGACCGGGTCCGGACGCGCGGGAGACACCCGCCGGCGCCCGCACCGCGAGGAGAGAGGGGCTCATCGTGACCACCATCGTGAATGACGCACCGGCGGCCGCCGCCGAAACCGAAGTCACCTCACCGCCGACGCCCGAGCAGGTGCTCGCCCGCACCGCATCGGGACACGGCATGGGAGGGGGGACCCGCAGTGCGCGCGGGCACGGCTACGAGCTGCGGGGCCTGGGTTACGTGCCCGCGTCGCGGTCGTACGAGGGCCGGTTCGGCCGGATGTTCCGGCTGCCGCCGTTCACCCCGACCCCCGAGCGCATCCTCGAGGTGGCCGCGCTCATGCTCGAGGGGGACTCCGCCCGAGATTCGAGCATCGACAACCCCGACATCCCGGCCGGTTTCACCTACCTCGGTCAGTTCATCGATCACGACCTGACGTTCGACACGGCGTCGAGTCTCGACCGCCAGAACGACCCCGACGCGCTGACGAACTTCCGCACGCCGCGATTCGATCTCGACTCCCTCTACGGACGGGGACCGGCCGACGACCCCTTCCTGTACAGCAAGGCGTCGGGACGCGAGGCGTTCCTGATCGGTCGGCACGACGACGAGGACGACCTCCCCCGCAACGAGGAGGGCACCGCGCTGATCGGCGACCCGCGCAACGACGAGAACGTTTTCGTCAGCCAGCTGCAGCTGACGATGCTCAAGTTCCACAACGCGGTGCTCGCCCGCGTGCACGACGACCCCGCCCTCCTGCAGGGTCTGGAGAGCCCCTTCGAGGCCGCGCAGCGCATCGTGCGGTGGCACTACCAGTGGCTCGTCGTGCACGACTATCTGCGCCGCACGGTCGGGGCGCAGATGCTCGACGACGTGCTCGACACCTCCGGCCCGGTGCCCCGGGTGGTGCGCCGCGCGTATCACTGGCGCTACGAGCCCTACATGCCGGTGGAGTTCTCGGTCGCCGCGTACCGCTTCGGGCACTCCCAGATCCGTGGGCGCTACCGCCTGAACACTCTGGTCGGCGCCCAGCAGGGCGGCCTGCCGACCTTCAAGCCCGGCTCGGTGAACGACGACCCGCTCGGACACTTCGGCGGCTTCCGCGTCCTCCCGGCGTTCTGGACGATCGAGTGGGCGCGCTTCTTCGAGGTCGCGGGCGCCGGCAGCGACGCGCTACAGCTGACCCGCGCGATCGACACGCGGCTGGCCAATCCGCTGCACGACCTGCCGGCCGAGATCGGCGGCAGCCGCCCCAGCCTGATCGACCGCAACCTCACCCGGGGCGCGCGACTGATGCTGCCCTCCGGTCAGGCCGTGGCGCATCACATGGGTGCGACCGTGCTCGACGACACGACGCTCGGGCTTCCCGAGGGCGGCCCCGCTCCTCTGTGGTACTACATCCTCAAGGAGGCGGAGGTGCAGGCCGGCGGTCGGCACTTGGGCGAGGTCGGCGGGCGCATCGTCGCCGAGGTCTTCCTCGGACTGATGGAGAAGGACCCCTCGTCGTATCTGCACCAGCAGCCCGACTGGACCCCGACCCTGCCCTCCGCGGTCGCCGGGGACTTCACGATGGCCGACCTGATCACCCTCGCCGGGCACGGCCTGGGCGTGACGACCTTCGCCCCGACGCCGGGCGGATGAACGGGCGGATGAACGGGCGGATGCTGCGCCCCGCGCGCCGCGGCGACGGGTGTGCAGCATCCCCCATCACCCCCTGAAGGGCCGATAGGCGAAACGCACCACGACGATGCCGTGGTCGCCGCTGCCCGTGGCGCGGTGATCCTCGTCACCGAGATGGTCGTTGTTGATCGCGAGCCCGTCGAACAGCCACAGCCGACGACGGCTGTTGTCGTAGAACTGCTCGCTGACGAGGACGTGATCGAGGGATTCGCGTAGATCCTCGTGCACGTGCGTGTAGTAGACGTCGCGGGTGTCGCGGTACTCCTGCAGGGTCTGCGCCGTGTACAGCCCGATGTCGGCGCCGCCACGCCCGTCGCCCACCAGGTATCGGGGCTGCTCGGTGAGGATGTTGACGGTGTTGCTGTGCTGACCGTCGTTGACGTCGCCGAGCACGATCACCGGCGTGACGGTGCCCTTCATCTCGGCGGTGAGCAGGACACGTAGCGCCGCCGCCTCGGCCGTGCGCTGGATCGTGGCGAGCGCGGCACCGATGGCGGTGGTGTGCGGCCGATATCGATCGGGATCCTCGCGGAACCACGGTTCGGTATCGACGCGGGTCGGCAGCTTGGATTTGAAGTGCGTGACGTACACCTGGACGACGGCGTGATCCTCGCGCAGACGCACACCCGCCCGCAGCACCGGCCGCGCGAACCTGCCGATCGCGACCCGGATGCCGGGCGACTGCGGATCCATGGGGTCATCGGTTTCGAGGCGCAGCCCGTCGGGGAAGTTCTCGATCCACTGCGGCGCCCCCGCGCGCAGGCCGTGGCGCACGAGCGCCGCGCAGATGATGCGCCCGCCGCCCGCCGGCTCCGCCAGCAGCTCGTACTCGGCGTCGAGCCCGGATGCGGCGAGCACCCGCGCCATCGCCTCGCGGTGCCACAGCTCCTGGAGCCCGACCACGTCGGCGTCGATCTGTCGCAGCTGCGCGCCGATCCAGGATGCCTTGCGGTCGAACTCGGCGTCCGTCCAGGGGCGCTGCCCGGGATTCATGTCGAGGCCGGGCATCTGCAAGTTGTAGAGGTTGAATGTCGCGACGCGAAAACGCTCAAGGTCCATGAGTCTCCTCCTGCGGGGAAGAGGGGATGCCGGGTCCCGGTGATACGACCGGAGCAGCCGCCGTGTTTGAGATGTACGAAGTCTGAATCAGGACAATGCTGGTCATTCTCAATATGAATGAGCGCGGGTATCGTGCAACTGTCGCCGTGCGCGACCGGACGCGAGGAGGCGGGCGATGATCGAGACGCGACAGCTGCGTTACTTCATCGCCGTGGCCGAAGAGCAGCACTTCGGACGGGCCGCCGCTCGGCTGATGATGGCCCAGCCCCCGCTGTCCCAGCAGATCCGCCAGCTGGAGGCGACCCTCGGCGCCACCCTGCTCACCCGCACGACGCGACGAGTCGAACTGACGGCGGCCGGTTCGCTTCTGCTCGAGCGCGGACGACGCATCATCGACGACCTCGACGCGCTCGGCGCCGACGTCGCGCGCGTGGGCGACGGGCTGCAGGGCGTGCTCCGGGTGGGCTTCACGGGCTCGGCGACGTACGGGCTGATGCCGCGCGTGGTGCGCGAGGCCAGTGATGAGCTGCCGGGCATCGCCCTCTCGGTCAGCGGCGAACTACTCACCCCCCAGCTGGAGGCGGCGCTCCTGGAACACCGGATCGACGTGGCGCTGCTGCGCCCGCCCGTCACCTCGGACGAGATCCGATATCTGCCGAGCGTGAGCGAGCGGATCGTCGCGGCGCTGCCGGCGGGCTCACCCCTCACGACGCGTCCCCACCTGCGGATGGCGGATTTCGACGGCCAGGTGCTGGTGGGCTACCCCGAGGAGTCGACTCTGTCGCGCACGATCGCCGCGCGATGGGTCGAGGTGGGCGCGCGCCCCCGCCACGCGCAACGCGTGTCCGAGACATCCACGCTGCTCTCTCTCGTCGCCGCAGGCATCGGCGCGGCCCTCGTACCCTCGTCGGCGACGTCACTCAACCTCGGCGGCACGGTCTTCCGCGACGTCGAGGACGCCCCGCCGACGGGACTGGCGGTCGCCTGGCGGGGCGATGACCCCTCGCCCGCCGTGCGCCGCTTCATCGACTTCCTCACCCGACTCGTCGACGCCGAAGGAGCACGCGCGTGATCATCGAACGGGTGGAGGCGATCCCTTACCGCATCCCGATGCGAAAGCCCCTGCACTTCGCCAGCGGCGCCGTGCATCACATGGACAACGTGCTGCTGCGCCTGATCACCGACACCGGCATCGTCGGCGTCGCCGACGTGCCTCCCCGCCCCTACACCTACGGCGAGACGCAGGCCGGCGTCGTCGCCCTGCTGCACGGCCTCTTCACCGAGGCCCTCCGCGGCGCGGATCCGATGGATCGGGGCGCGATCCATGCGCGCCTGCACCGGACGGTCGGAAACTACGCCGCCAAGGGCGCCGTCGACATCGCGCTCTGGGACATCATCGGGATCGCTCTCGGCACCCCGGTGCACCGGCTTCTCGGAGGCTTCGCACCCTCGGTGCGCGTGTCGCACATGGTGGGCTTCGCGCCGGTCGGACAGATGGTCGACGAAGCCCGGCGCTATCGCGACGAGTACGGGATCACCGCCTTCAAGGTCAAGGTCGGCCGGTATCCCCTCTCACTGGACATCGAGCTCTGCACGGCGCTGCGTGCCGAGCTCGGGTCGGATGTCGAGCTCTATCTCGACGCGAACCGGGGATGGACCGCCGCCGACGCCATGCGGGTGCTGGATGCGACCGCGGACCTGGGGCTGACGTTCTTCGAGGAGCCGGACGATGCCAAGGAGGTGCTCGGCCGACGACGCCTCGTGCAGCACTCACGCGTACCGATCGTCGCCGACGAGTCCGCGCCGTCCCTCGGCGATGCGGCGCGAGAGATCCAGACCGGCGGCGCGAGCGCCCTGTCGATCAAGACGGCCCGCACGGGCTTCACCGAATCCCAGAAGGTCCTGGCCTACGCCGAGGCCGTGGGT
>NZ_QFPF01000036.1 GCF_003248605.1 Microbacterium sp. | reverse complement strand
TCGTCGAGCACGGGCTCGAGCGACAGCTTGCCGCGGTCGTCGATCTTCGTGATCTTCACGAGGATCTTCTGACCGACGCCGAGGACGTCCTCGACGTTCTCGACACGCTTGCCGCCGGCGAGCTTGCGGACCTCGCTGACGTGCAGGAGCCCGTCCTTGCCCGGAAGCAGCGAGATGAACGCACCGAACGTCGCGATCTTGACGACCGTGCCGAGGAACTGCTCACCCACCTCGGGGTTGGTCGGGTTGGCGATCGCGTTGACCTGCGCACGCGCCGCCTCGGCCGAGGGCCCATCGACCGCACCGATGTAGACGGTGCCGTCGTCCTCGATCGAGATCTGGGCGCCGGTCTCGTCCTGGATGGAGTTGATCGTCTTGCCCTTGGGTCCGATCAGCTCGCCGATCTTGTCGACGGGGATCTGCACGCTGATCACGCGGGGAGCCGTGGCGGCCATCTCGTCGGGGGCGTCGATCGTCGCGTTGATCAGCTCGAGGATCTGCATACGCGCATCCTTGGCCTGCTGCAGCGCGCCCGCGAGCACCGACGACGGAATGCCGTCGAGCTTCGTGTCGAGCTGGATCGCCGTGACGAACTCGCTCGTGCCGGCGACCTTGAAGTCCATGTCGCCGAGGGCGTCCTCGGCGCCGAGGATGTCGGTCAGCGCGGCGTAGCGCGTCTGTCCGTCGACCTCGTCGGAGACGAGACCCATCGCGATGCCCGCGACGGGCGCCTTCAGCGGCACACCCGCGTTGAGCAGGGCGAGCGTCGAGGCGCAGACCGAGCCCATCGAGGTCGACCCGTTGGAGCCGAGAGCCTCCGAGACCTGGCGGATCGCGTAGGGGAACTCCTCGCGGCCCGGCAGCACCGGGACGAGGGCGCGCTCGGCGAGGAAGCCGTGCCCGATCTCGCGACGCTTGGGGCTGCCCACACGACCGGTCTCACCGGTGGAGTAGGGCGGGAAGTTGTAGTGGTGCATGTACCGCTTGCTCGTCGTGGGCGAGAGCGAGTCGATCTGCTGCTCCATCTTGAGCATGTTCAGCGTGGTGACGCCCAGGATCTGGGTCTCACCGCGCTGGAAGATAGCCGACCCGTGCACGCGCGGGATGACGTCGACCTCGGCCTCGAGGGCACGGATGTCGGCGAGGCCACGACCGTCGATGCGCACACCCTCGGAGAGGATGCGGCCGCGGACGATCTTCTTCGTCACGGACTTGTAGGCCGCCGAGAACTCGAGCGTCGCGACGGCGGGCAGCTCGCCCGACTCGACGGCGGCGAGCAGCTGCGCCTTCACACGGTCCTTGACCGCGTCGTCGGCGTCCTGACGCTGCTGCTTATCGGCGATCTGGTAGATGCCGACGAGCTCGTCGTACGCGCGACCCGCGACGAAGTCGTAGGTCTCCTGGCTGTAGGGCAGGAAGACCGGGTAGTCGCGGATCTCCTTCGCGGCGCCGTCGGCGATGACCTGCTGCGCCTCGACGAGCTGCTTGATGAAGGGCTTGGAGGCCTCGAGGCCCGCGGCCACGACGTCTTCGCTGGGCTTGGTGGCGCCGCCCTTGATGAGGTTCCAGCTGTGCTCGGTGGCCTCGGCCTCGACCATCATGATCGCGACCTCGCCGTCGGGCAGCACGCGGCCGGCGACGATCAGGTCGAACACGGCCTCCTCGAGCTGCTCCGCCTTGGGGAACGCGACCCACTGGTCGGCGTTCTCGCCGTGACCCGGGATGAGCGCGAGACGCACACCGGCGATCGGGCCGGAGAAGGGCAGACCCGAGATCTGGGTGGATGCCGAGGCCGCGTTGATCGCGAGCGCGTCGTAGAACTCGCCGGGCGCGATGGAGAGCACCGTCACGACGATCTGGACCTCGTTGCGGAGGCCGTCGACGAACGACGGGCGCAGCGGGCGGTCGATCAGGCGGCAGACGAGGATCGCCTCGGTCGAGGGACGACCCTCACGACGGAAGAACGACCCCGGGATCTTGCCGGCGGCGTACGAGCGCTCCTCGACGTCGACCGTCAGCGGGAAGAAGTCGAAGCCCTCGCGGGGGCTCTTGCCGGCGCTCGTCGCCGACAGCAGCATCGTGTCGCCGTCGAGGTACGCGGCGACCGCGCCCTGCGCCTGCTGCGCGAGGCGACCGGTCTCGAAGCGGATGGTGCGGGTGCCGAAGCGTCCGTTGTCGAGAACGGCTTCGGCGGATGTGATTTCAGGACCTTCCAAGAGGTCTCTCCTTCTTTGTTTCGACTCGCCCGCCCGTGTGGCGCGCGAGTGTATACGAAGGAGCGGGAGTAGGCAGATATGAGCGCGCGAGACGCGGGGCGGCGTGCGCTTGCGCTGGCCACCAGTAGAAATCCACCCGGCGAGACCGACGAGGAGACCACCACAGGGGACCAGCTTCCTGCCGGCCTGCTCCTGAGACGCCGGCGGTGCCGGCGCATTGTGCAGTTGTGCGGTGGCGCGAAGCGATCCGCACAACCTTCGAAAGCCTACCAGCGCGAGGCGCAGGGAGCGGGATGCTGCGGCCCGGCGTCTCTCGCCAACTCTCGCCCCGCGTGCGTAGGCTGAGCCTCATGAGCACCGACGAGAAACCCCAGGACGCGGCATCCGACGACCTGAAGCGCAAGTTCAAGGAGGCGCTCGAGAAGAAGAACGCGCACCACCGATCGGGCGAGGCGCACCTGAACGGCGACTCCGCCGTTCAGGCCACCCACGGACCCGCGGGGGCCAAGCGCACCTTCCGGCGCAAGAGCGGATAGGAGTCAAGAGATGAGCGAAGATCGCCGTTCCCCTGGCGACGTGCCCGACGACGACCGCGAGGTCCCCCTCGAGGACGAGGCCGAATGGGACGGGCCCGACCCGACGATCGACCCGCGGGAGAGCATCGAGCTCGGAGAGAGCCTCGAAAGCGAGATCGACCAGTTCGAGCGCGGCTTCGAGGGATGACCGCCGGCCGGGCGGCGCACGTCAG
This sequence comes from Microbacterium sp., assembly GCF_003248605.1. Classification (GTDB taxonomy): domain Bacteria; phylum Actinomycetota; class Actinomycetes; order Actinomycetales; family Microbacteriaceae; genus Microbacterium. Next base: position 18,728 of record NZ_QFPF01000036.1, on the reverse strand, counting down.
AGCGAGTCGTGCGGCTCGGCGTCCCGCACCCTCGTCGACCGCGGTGGCAGCGCGATGAGGGCGTTGTGCTTGGGTCCGAGCCCGTCGCCGGCCGTGCGGCCGCGCAGCCGGCGCCAGACCCAGGGCAGCGCGTGCACCCGCAGCCACGACCCCTCCGGCGGGGCATCCTCGACAGCATGGAAGGCATCGTCCAGACCGCCGAGCGCGTCCGCATCGGGTACTCCGAGCACATCGGCCGCACGGTAGGCGAGCACCCGGTGCCCGCGAGCCGAGAGATGCACACGATCGTCCGCCCACGCCGAGGGATCGGCGAGCTCGGGCATGGCCTCGGCATCCAGCAGAAGGCACCCCGTCTCGCGTGAGATCCGGCGCAGCGCGGAGGAGTAACGAGCGAAACGCCGGACGAAGAGAACGGATGCGCGACGGCGCGGCAGCACCGGGGTGACCAGGAGCACCTGACTTCCCGCCGCACGCAGGGTGCGGACGGCCGAAGCCACCTCGGCCGCGAGCGCCGCGACGTCCGCCCTCGGCCCGACGAGATCGTTGGCGCCGATGAACACCGAGACCAGATCCGGCCGGAGCGCCAACGCCATCGGAAGCTGCTCGTCGACGAGGTCGCGCACCCGACGGCTGCGCACCGCGAGGTTGGCGTAAGCGAGCGGCGTGTCGCCCTCGCGCGCGTGCGCCAGCAGCTGCGCGAGACGGTCGGCCCATCCGCGATACTGCCCCGGCGGCATCCTCGACGTGTCGCACAGCCCCTCTGTGAGGGAGTCCCCCAGGGCGACGAAGCTCGCGCAGCGTCGACCGGACGACGGCGAGGGGGGCACGGGGAGCGCCGGCCGTTCGAGCCCGCGCCCGAGACGTGCGTCGTCGAGGGGTCGCAGCGCCCGCGCTTCGGCGTAGTGCCCGAGCAACTGATCGCCCAGTGCAGCCCAGGTGCGGCCCCGCACGCTCTCGCGCGCCGCGCGCGCGAACGCTGCGCGCTTCGCCTCGTCGCCGACCAGATCGGCGACGCGCGAGCGCAGATCGCCGAGGTCGCCCGGCCGGTAGAGCCAGCCGTCGATGCTGCTGCGCACGAGATCCAGGGGACCGCCGCGTCCCGTCGCCACGACCGGTACGCCGCTGGCGAGCGCCTCCTGAACGCCCTGGCAGAACGTCTCGTGCTCTCCCGGATGCACGAAGACGTCGAGCGACGCGAGCGCCCGCGCAAGCGCCTCGCCACCCAGGAATCCCGTGAACAGCGCGTCGGGCAGCAGCTCCTCCAGCCGGGCGCGCGCCGGCCCCTCCCCGATGACCACGAGCCGGACGCCGGGCAGATCGGCGAGCGCACGAAGATCCTCGACCTGCTTCTCGGCGGCGAGTCGACCGGCATAGCCCACCAGCATCCGTCCGCCTCCCGCGCGCGCACGCCACGGATCGTCGCGCCGCTCCGGGGTGAAGCGCTCCGCATCGACGCCGCGCGCCCACGTGCGGATGCGATCGACGCCGAGTCCCTCGAGCTGCGCACGCGCGGAGCTCGAGGGGGCGAGCGTCAGTGTCGCGCGGCGGTGCAGGCGGCCGACGTGGGCCCCCACGAAGGGGGCGGCGCCTGCCACACCGTACTTCTGCGCGTACGCCGTGACGTCGGTCTGGTAGACGGCGACCGAGGGCACCCGCAGGGCGTCCGCGGCCTGCACCCCCTGCCAGCCGAGCACGAAGGGCGAGGCGAGATGGATCACGTCCGGACCGAACTCCCGCAGAATGCGCGTGAGGGTCGCCGTGCGCGCGAAGACCACACGCACTTCGGGATATGAGGGAAGCGGCACCGATCGCAGCAGCGCCGAGCGGGCGCCGTGCAGGTCGGCATCGACCTCGCCCGCACGCGGCGCGATCACGAGCGTCTCGTGACCCTGTGCCCGCAGATGGCGCAGGACGTGGAGGACGGATCCCGTCACACCGTTCATGTGAGGGAGGAAGGACTCGGCCAGCAGCGCGACTCTCACAACTCCACGGTGACGCCTGTGCACGCCGCGCGCCCGCCGAATCGGCGTACGGCGCCGAGTGTTCACCGGATGCACGCCGGCACGTCACCGTCCGCGCGCCGTTCGGCGGCCGTTCACACGCGGGTGCTTGCCTCGTGACGTGATCAGCGACGCACTGACGACGGCGAGCGTCGAGCCGTGGATGCTGGGGCTGCTGTTCGCGCTCGTCCTGGCCGATTCGTTCCTCGTCGTCGTGCCCGGCGAGATCGCCGTGACGGCGCTCGGGGCGCTGTCGGTGACCGACGGCCGACCCGTCCTGTGGGCGGTCGTCGTGATCGCCGCGGCCGCCGCGTTCACGGGCGATGCCGCGTGTTATCTCGTCGGCCGACGCGTCGGCCTCGAGCGCTGGGGATGGATGCGAAGGCCGCGTACGGTCGCGGCCTTCGGCTGGGCGACACGCCGCTTGCACCGCAGCACGGCATCCATCCTCTTCACCGCTCGTTTCATCCCGTTCGCGCGCATCGCGGTGAACCTCACCGCCGGTGCGTCGCGGGTGGGCGCGCCGCGCTACCTCGCGGTCTCAGCCGGTGCCGCGACGGCCTGGGCCCTGTATCAGTCGCTCATCGGCGCCGCCGTGGCGACGCTGCTGCCGGGTGCGCCGGTGCTGGCGGTCGTCGTGTCGATCGCGCTCGCCCTCACTCTCGGAGTGATCGTCGATGTCCTGCTCGCGCGGCGTTTCGGCGCGGCGCCGCCGACCTGAGCGTCGGCGTCCTACTCCCCCGCCAGGCCGCCCAGCAGGTGCCCGAACGAACGCCCCTCGCCGAGGTAGGTCGCGGGATCGAAGGGGTCACCCGCACCCTGCACGCCGCGCCGCTCGATGGCATCGGCGAGCTCGCGGGCAGCCCGACCGATCCGCGCGCCGAGGGGCGCCACCTCGTCCGGTGTCGAACCCCAGTCGGCGGAGGCCGCGAACACGCCGGTGGGCACGGGATCGGCGTGCAGGTACGTGAACAGCGGACGGATGGCATAGTCGATCGCGAGCGAGTGTCGCGCGCTGCCCGCATTGGCGCCCAGCAGCACCGGGGTCCCCGCGAGCGCGTCCGGGTCGAGCACATCGACGAACGACTTGAACAGACCCGAGTAGCTCGTGGAGAAGATCGGCGTCACGGCGATGATCGCATCGGCCGAGACGACGGCGTTGATCGCGGACTCGAGCGCCGGAGGCGCGAATCCGGTGAGCAGATTGTTCGTGATGTCGTGCGCGTAGTCGCGAAGCTCGAACACGTCGACCGACGCGGCGATCTCGCGCTCCGAAAGCTCGCCGAGCACCGCCTGGGTCAGTCGATCGGCGAGCAATCGGGTCGTCGACGGGTTCGACAGACCGGCCGTCACGACGGCGATGCGCCGGGCGACCATCTCAGGCCCCCTTCCGCGTCGCGGCGGCGCCGAAGGCCGACCCCGCCAGCACGGGAGCCGCGGCGGCGTCCTGATACGGCGAGGGACCCGCGAGGTTGTCGCCCCGGTTGGCCCGCGGGCGGGCCTCACGCGCGGGTCCGTCGCCGTAGACCGCGCGCACGCGGGCCGCGTGCGTGGGACCGTCGGGCACCTCGGCCGGCCGGTTCTTCGCCAGCTCGCGACGCAGGACCGGCACGACCTCGCCGCCGAGGATGTCGAGCTGCTCGAGCACCGTCTTCAGCGGCAGGCCTGCGTGATCCATCAGGAACAGCTGGCGCTGGTAGTCGCCGAAGGTGTCGCGCATCGCGGCGTAGCGGTCGATGACCTGCTGCGGCGAGCCGACCGTGAGCGGCGTCATCTCGGCGAAGTCCTCGAGCGACGGTCCGTGTCCGTAGACGGGGGCGTTGTCGAAGTACGGGCGGAACCGGGCCACGGCATCCTGCGACTTCGCCGCCATGAACACCTGTCCGCCGAGCCCGACGATCGCCTGCTCGGGGGTGCCGTGGCCGTAGTGCGCGTACCGCTGACGGTAGAGGGCGATCAAGCGCTGGTAGTGCTCCTTGGGCCAGAAGATGTTGTTGGCGAAGAAGCCATCGCCGTAGTACGCGGCCTGTTCGGCGATCTCGGGGGTGCGGATCGAGCCGTGCCACACGAACGGCGCGATGCCGTCGAGCGGCCGCGGCGTCGAGGTGAACCCCTGGAGCGGGGTGCGGAATTTGCCCTCCCAGTCCACGACGTCCTCACGCCACAGCTTGTGCAGAAGCGCGTAGTTCTCGATGGCGAGCGGGAGCCCCTGGCGGATGTCCTGTCCGAACCACGGGTAGACGGGACCGGTGTTGCCGCGCCCGAGGGTGAGATCGACCCGGCCCCCCGAGAGATGCTGCAGCATCGCGTAGTCCTCGGCGATCTTCACCGGGTCGTTGGTCGTGATCAGCGTCGTCGCGGTCGACAGGATCAGGCGCTCCGTCTGAGCGGCGATGTAGGCCAGCGTCGTCGTGGGAGAAGAGGACCAGAAGGGCGGGTTGTGGTGCTCGCCGAGCGCGAAGACATCGAGCCCCACCGCTTCGGCGTGCGTGGCGACCGTCACCGCGTTGCGGATCTTCTCCGCCTCGCTCGGCGTCTTGCCGGTGGTGGGATCCTCGGTGATGTCGCTCACCGAGAAGATGCCGAACTGCACGGCCTGTGACGTGGTGTCGTTCACGATCTGCTCCGCTTCCTCCGCGCCGGGATCACCGTCGCGAGTGTCTATGCAAATGAATGTACCCGGTGAAACGTCCGCTCCCCCAGATTATTCCGCCCGGCTCGAGGCCGCGCCCCGCATCCGCCAGAGCAGGGGATGCCGCGCCGCGGTGCCGCGGTAGGGTGAGCACGCTCATGAGCCAGACCACTCCGCCCGGCCGGGCCGCGGCATCCGCCCCGCGCTCCTCCGACCCCGGGTCGCCCGCGACGGGGACGACGCCGCGCCCCAAGCGCCGCGTGCCGTTCTGGGACAATGCCCGCTTCGCGTGCATCGTCCTCGTGGTGCTCGGCCATGCCGTGCAGCGTCTGACCTACGACTCCGACATCGCCCTCGCCCTCTACCTCACGGTGTACGCGTTCCACATGCCCGCGTTCGCGATCATCTCGGGATACTTCTCGAAGGCGGGCACGCCGACCAGGCGGCAGATGGCGCGCGTGGTCACCGACATCCTGCTGCCCTACGTCATCTTCGAGGGCCTGTGGACCCTGACCAAGTGGATCGTCGAGGGGGACGGCGACCCCAACCTCAGCCAGCCGTCGTGGACACTGTGGTTCCTGCTCGCCCTCGGCATCTTCCGCCTCGTGCTGCCCTACCTCGCTCTGCTCCGATGGCCCCTGGTGTGGACCGTGCTCATCTCGGTCGGCGCCGGGTACGTGACGAACATCGACTCGACCTTCTCGCTCTCGCGCACGCTCGGCCTGCTGCCCTTCTTCGCCCTGGGGTGGTGGCTGAGCGAGCGGGACGTGGTGAACCGGTTGCGGCTGCTGGATCGCAGGCCCTGGTGGGTCACGGCGGCGGCGCTGGCTGTCCTCGGCGTCACGGGATGGGCGGCCTGGGCCTTCGTGGACGTGTGGGAGCGGATGAACCTGCGCACCTGGCTCTTCTACGACGACTCGTACGCCGCCCTCGGCGGCGATCAGTGGTGGGCCGGCGGCGTCCGACTGGCGCTCATGGCGATCGCCCTCGTGCTCAGCGTCGCGTTCTTCGCGCTCGTGCCGCTGAGGCACACCTGGTGGACCCATTTCGGCCAGTACACGATGTACGTCTATCTGCTGCATTCCTTCGTGCTCTATCCGTTCCGCGAGTCGGGCGTGCTGCGCGATCTCGAACCGACGTGGCTGTGGCTGCCTCTCGTGGTCGTGCTCGCCGTCGGCGTCGCGCTGGGCCTTGCCACACAGCCCGTGCGCCGTCTCTTCCGGCCGCTCGTCGAGCCCCGACCAACGTGGCTGTTCGCCGATCCCGCCCTCGCCGGCCGCGAGGGACGACGGTCGGACCCGACGGGGTCGCGCCGCCCGCGCTGATCACGCGCCCGCGTGGTAACGCGGGGCAACACGGCGTGACGACGCGCTCATCCTCCACCTACCCTGGCGGCATGAGTGAGCTGAACCTTCCGGTGCTCGATCTGTCGGCACTCGACCGGGGCGCAGAGGCGTCCGAGCGCTTTCGGCAGGAGCTGCGCGCCGCCACCCACGAGGTGGGATTCTTCTATCTCACCGGTACCGGCGTGACGGCCGACCTCGAGGCACGCCTGCACAGTGTCGCGCGGCGGTTCTTCGAGCTGCCCGAGGCTGACAAGCTGGCGATCGAGAACGTCCGAAGCCCGCACTTCCGGGGCTACACGAGGGTCGGCGGGGAGCGCACCCGGGGCGCGGTCGACTGGCGCGAGCAGATCGACATCGGCCCGGAACGCGAGGCGGTGCGGGATGCCGCGTCTCCCGATTTCGCGCGGCTCATCGGCCCGAACATGTGGCCCGACGCCCTCCCCGAACTGCGCGACGTGGTCGCCGAGTGGCACGATCACCTGGCCGGCGTGTCCCGCAAGCTGCTGCGCGCCTGGGCGCTCGCCCTCGGCGCACCCGAGGACTACTTCGCCGCGCCCTTCGGCGAGCCGTCCACGCTGATCAAGATCATCCGCTACCCCGGCACCGACGACCCCGAGCCCGCGCAGGGCGTCGGAGCCCACAAGGACTCGGGCGTGCTCACCCTGCTCTGGATCGAGCCCGGAAAGGGCGGCCTGCAGGTAGAGCGCGACGGGGTCTGGGTCGATGCGCCTCCCGTTCCCGGGGCCTTCGTCGTCAACATCGGCGAGATGCTCGAGTACGCCACGCAGGGCTACCTCACGGCCACCAATCACCGTGTGCTCTCACCGCGGTCGCCCGAAGACCGCATCTCGGTGCCGTTCTTCTTCAACCCCGCGCTCGATGCGACCCTGCCGCTGATCGAGCTGCCGCCGGAGCTGGCCGCCCGCGCCTCCGGGGTCTCCGACGACCCGTCGAATCCGATTCACGCCCTGTACGGCGAGAACGCCCTCAAGTCGCGGCTGCGCGCGCACCCCGACGTCGCCGAGCGCTGGCACGCGGATCTCCTGGCGGCGCGCGCCTGACACGAGGAAGGGCCGCCCCACACCTGGGACGGCCCTTCAAGAAGTTTCGTGCGATTGAACGCTGGCGCGACTTAGCGGCGCAGCCCCAGCTTCTCGATCAACGCGCGGTAGCGGTTGATGTCGATGTCCTGGAGGTAGCCGAGCAGACGACGGCGCTGACCGACCATCAGGAACAGACCACGACGCGAGTGGTGGTCGTGCTTGTGCTCCTTCAGGTGCTCTGTGAGGTCCTTGATGCGCTGCGTCAGCATCGCGACCTGCACCTCGGGGGATCCGGTGTCACCGGGGTGCGTCGCGTACTCTTCGATGATCGCCTTCTTGGCTTCGAATTCAAGCGGCATAGAGGGGATCCCCTTTCTCTTCATTGCGCGGCGCCCATCGCCTGATGCGTGAGCTCTCTTTATCCGCGGCCGATCGAACGGCAACCTGAAGAGTCTACAGGCAAACCGATCCGCGCGCGGACACGAGAAAGGGGTGGATGCGGCGACCCATCGGCCGCGACATCCACCCCTGCTCGCGATGTCAGGCCTGCAGCGAACCCTGCAGGTCGAGGGTGATCGTCACGTCCTTGCCGACGAGCACGCCGCCGGTCTCGAGCGCGGCGTTCCACGTCAGACCGAAGTCCTCGCGGTTGATGACGGTCTTGGCGCTGGCGCCGGCCTTGTAGTTGCCGTAGGGGTCGGTGCCGAATCCACCGAAGTCGAGCTCGAACGTGACGGTCTTGGTGATGCCGCGGATCGTGAGGTCGCCGTCGATGTAGAGGTCGTCACCCTCGATGCGGGCACCGGTGGAGCGGAAGTCCATCGTCGGGTAGGTCTCGGCATCGAAGAAGTCGGCCGAGCGCAGGTGCTGGTCGCGGTTCTCGTCCTTCGTGTCGATCGAGGCGACGTCGACGCTGGCGGTGACCTCGGCCTCGAGCGGGTTCTCGGGGGCGACGAGCGTGGCGCTCTTGACACCGAAGGTGCCGCGCACCTTCGAGATCATCATGTGGCGGACGCTGAAGGTGACCTCGCTGTGCGAAGGGTCGAGAACCCAGGTGCCGGGCTTGTAACCGGGAAGGTCGAGGGTGGTGGCGCTCATGCTGTCTCCTTGGGGATCGTGGGTGCCGTTTGCACGGCGTCTTTCGTCGTCAACCAGTATGCAGGTGCATGTATTCCGATGCGCGACGACGATGTGACGAAACGATGAACGACCCCGGCGCCGCCGGGGTCGTTCGATGCGGGGCGGGTCAGCCGACGGCGATGAGGTCGATCACGAAGATGAGCGTCTTGCCGCCGAGGAAGTGCCCACCCGGAGGGCCGTACGCGAGCGCCGGCGGGATGACCAACTCGCGACGCCCGCCGGCCTTCATGCCCGGAATGCCGTCCTGCCAGCCCTGGATCAGACCGCGCAGAGGGAACTGGATGCTCTCGCCCCGGTTCCAGGAGGAGTCGAACTCCTCGCCGGTCTCGTACTCCACTCCGACGTAGTGGACGGTGACGGTGTCGCCGGGCTTCGCCTCGGCGCCGGTGCCCTCGATCAGGTCCCTGACCACCAGTTCGGTCGGGGCGTCGCCGACGGGGGCGTCGATTTCGGGCTTGGTGCGCTCATCAGTCATGGTTCCATCCAACCCGAGCCGGACGCGGGCGTCAAAGCACGCCGGCGCGGCCGTCAAGAGGGGTTGACACCTGCGCGCGGCCCGGGCAACCTGGGTTCAGGCCGACTCAGCGCCCGGTTGACACGCAGGCATCGCCGCGGCACCGGGCGCTGAGTTTTAGAGTGCGAGCAGGGATTCCCGCGCCGCCGCCGTCCGCTGGAGCAGCACGCGCTCGTCTTCGACCGCGTGGGGATCCCGTCCCGAGATGGCCCGCTGACGGGCCGCCGCGAGCCCCGTCGCGTCGGCGATGAACTCTCGCATGATCGCCGTGCGATCCCCGCGCAGACCGCGCGCCCACGCCAGCCCCCGCTTGCGACCGGCGCCTGTGGCGAGCATGTCGACCTCCTGCGATGTGAACCAGCCCGCCGCGGCGTACTCCCCCAGTCGCTGGTGGGTCAGACGCGACTCCTGCCGTCGGAGCGCGACGATGCCCAGGATGAAGCCGACGAACAACGGCACCTGCAGGGTGAGGTAGAGCGCGAAGAAGTCGCCGAGCATCGCGGAGCCGTTCCAGAAGGCGTGCAGCAGGATCGCTCCGACGAGCCCCAGCATCCAGTACCCGAGCACTCCCCCGCGCGCGCCCCGGCGAGCGGCGAGGCCCAAGGCGAACCCGATGATCGCCGTGAACATGGCGTGGGCGAAGGGCGAGAGGATGCCGCGCACGAAGAAGGTGCCGGTGACATCCTCGATCCCTCCCTGCAGGAAGCTGATCGCGAAGTACTGGATGTTCTCGGTGAAGGCGAATCCCGCGCCCACCAGAGCGCCGTAGACGACTCCGTCGACCGGGCCGTCGAAGGCGCGCCGGGCGGTGGCGAAGATGATGAGCAGGCCGAGACCCTTGGCGACCTCTTCGACCACCGGCGCCTGCACGACGCTCGAGAAGAGCTCGCGCGCGAGGGTGTCGTCGCGGCCGATCAGGAACACGATGCCGAGGTCCACGAGCAGCGCGATCGCGACGGAGGCGACCGCGCCCCAGGCGACCGCGAGCACGAGGAGACTGCGTGGTTCGGGCTCCCAGCGGTCCACGAGGCGCACCGCGAGCAGCACCCCGACGAAGGGCACCAGCGCCAGCACGAGCCCGAGGATGGACGCCCCCGCCCCGAGAAAGGTGAGGAAGTAGCCCACGAGTCCCACGGAGACCAGGACGAGGGCACCGAGCAGCCAGAGGGAAGCGCTGCGCCCCCTGCGCGGCACCTCGGGCAGTTGCGGGAGCGTGTGCACCGTCGGAGGTGGCGGCGGGATGTAGGCGCCGGTCGCATGGGGAGGCTGATCGAGGGCCGATGAGAACGACGCGGACGGCACGCCGTCGCGGCGATCCTGTGGCGGCCAGGGGGGTGGGGCGTACGTCACAACCGTCAGCCTAAGCGCGCACGCCCGGTAGCGTGGAGACGTGCGTTTTGCCCACATCGTCGTATCCCCGTCCGCGCCTCCCGTTCTGGCGGTGGTCGTCGGCGACCACGCCGTTCCCGTGCCGGGACTGTTCGAGGGGGCGCCGCGCGATCTGCAGACGCTCGTCGAGGGCGGTGACGAGATGCTCGCCCGGGTGCGCGCGGCGAGCGAAGACCTGCCGACCACCGCCCCCCGGCATCCCCTCGCTGACGTCTCGTTCGCGTCCGCCGTCGACCGGCCGCCGCTGATCCTCGCGATCGGATTGAACTACTCTGCGCACTCGAGCGAGCTGGGTCTGAAGACCGACGCGGCGCCCACCGTCTTCTGCCTCTGGCCCAACTCCCTGACGGGCCACGAGGGCACCACCTCGTGGCCGCGCTCGCTCAGCGAGTCGGTCGACTACGAGGCCGAACTCGGCGTCATCATCGGGCGCCCCGCACACGATGTGTCTCCCGCCGACGCGCTCGATCACGTCTGGGGCTACACCGTCGTCAACGACATCACGGCCCGCGACATCCAGTTCTCGGAGGCGCAGTGGTCGCGATGCAAGTCGTTCGACGGCTTCACCCCCACGGGGCCGTTCGTGGTCACCGCCGACGAGATCCCCGACCCACAGGACTTGCACATCTGGGCAGTCGTCGACGGTCGGACGGTGCAAGATGCGACAACGGGCCAGATGGTGCGCTCGGTCGCCACGCTGATCGCTCACCTGTCGAGTTCGGCCACTCTGCTGCCCGGCACGCTCATCTCCACCGGCAGCCCCGGAGGGGCCGGATACTCCCGCGACCCGCAGATCTTCCTGCGCGACCGCTCGAGCGTCACCGTCGGCGTCGCCGGCATCGGTGAGCTGACGACGCACTGCCGCATCACGGACTGAGGCGGGATGCCGGGGGTCAGTGATCCTCGGGTGCCACCTGGATCGGGATGGCCGCGGTGATCGCCTCGAGTCCCGACAGGCGCGCCGGCGAGAGCTGTTTGGCGACGTCCTCGCGCGACATCAGACCCGCCTCGACGACGAGGTCACCGACGTTCCGCCCCGTCAGCAGCGCCGCTTTCGCCAGCGCCGCCGACGCCGCGTAGCCGATGAACGGCGTCAGCGCGGTGATGACACCCACGGAGGCGCCCACCATCGCCCCGAGTCGCTCGCGATTGGCGGTGATGCCGTCCACGCAGTTGACGCGAAGGGTGTACATCGCTTGACGCATCCAGGTGATCGACTGGAAGATCGAGTGGGCGATCACCGGCTCGAACGCGTTGAGCTGCAGCTGACCGGCCTCGACAGCCATGGTCACCGTGGTGTCGGCGCCGACGACCGCGAAGGCGACCTGGTTGACGACCTCGGGGATCACCGGATTGACCTTGCCGGGCATGATGCTGGAGCCCGCCTGACGCGCCGGCAGGTTGATCTCGCCGAGACCCGCCTGCGGTCCCGATGAGAGCAGGCGCAGATCGTTGCAGATCTTGGAGAGCTTGATCGCGTTGCGTTTGAGCGACGAGGAGAAGGACATGAACGCGCCGGTGTCGCTCGTGGACTCCACGAGGTCGGTGGCGGTTTCGAGGTCGAGGCCCGAGATGTCGCGCAGGTGATGCAGCACGGCCCTCGCGTAGGCGGGGTGCGTCGTGATTCCGGTGCCGATCGCCGTGGCGCCCATGTTGATCTCGGTCAGCAGGTAGGCGTTCTCTTTCAGCCGGTTCCAGTCCTCGCGAAGAGTGGTCGCGAAACCGTTGAACTCCTGCCCGAGGGTCATCGGCACGGCATCCTGCAACTGCGTGCGACCGACCTTCAGCACGTCGTGGAACTCGTGCGCCTTGGCCAGGAACGATCGACGGAGCAGATCGAGCTGCTCGAGCAGGGCACGCAGATCCAGGCTCAGCCCGACCTTGATGGCCGTGGGATACACGTCGTTGGTGGATTGGCTGCGGTTGGTGTGATCGATCGGCGACAGGAACGCGTAGTCGCCCTTCTCCCGGCCCGCCATCTCGAGCGCGATGTTGGTGATGACCTCGTTCGCGTTCATGTTGGTCGACGTGCCGGCGCCGCCCTGGATGACGCCGACGACGAACTGGTCGTGGAACTCGCCGTCGATCACCCGCTGCGCGGCGCCATCGATCAGGTCGGCTCGCTCGGCATCGAGCACACCGATCTCGCGATTCGCGCGGGCCGAGGCCTGCTTGACCATGGCGAGTGCGCGCACGAGGTCCGGATAGACCGAGATCGGCCGCTTGCTGATCGGGAAGTTCTCGAGCGCCCGGGCGGTGTGAATGCCCCAGTAGGCATCGTCGGGGATCTCGAGCGATCCCAGGGAGTCGGATTCGGAACGGGTGCGCGTCATTGCGTCGAGGGCCACGGGGTGTCCTTGTGGGTCGGTCACGGCGGGGATGGGATGCCACCGAGCCTACTCTCGCGGAGCCCGGCCGATCAGGATCGCGGCGGCTTGCGGGAGAAGCGCTCGAGTCGCTCCTCGGGGGTGATCGCAGACATCCGCTCGTACCATTCCGGCGAGAAGTAGTCGCCGGAATCGGCGCCCGCCACCGGCACGACGGAGTGAGTGATGGTGTGTTCGTAGACGTGCACGAGGTGGAACGACTGTCCGGCGTCCATGCCGTTGATGGATGTCGGGGGCCGGGCGATGTCCATGGTGTAGCAGGTGGCGGCCGAGACACTCACGGGCACGCCCGCGAACGTGCCGTGGGTGGAGTAATGCAGGTGCCCGGCGAGGATCGCGCGCACGTCGGAGCCCGCGATCGCCTCGGCCAGCAGATCTTGGCGGCGCAGTTCGAGGATGCCGAACAGCGGAACGTGGCTGGGCAGGGGCGGGTGATGCAGCGCGAGGATCGTGCCCATCGGGGCGGGCTGCGCGAGACGCCCGCGCAGCCACGAGAGCTGCGCGTCGTCGATGTCGCCGTGATGCCAGCCGGGCACGGTCGAATCGAGCGCGATCAGGCGCAGCCCGCCGAGATCCCACTCCCCCGTGATCGCCTGCTCCGTGGGCTCGAGCCCCAGCAAGTCGCGGCGCATCTCGGGGCGCTCGTCGTGATTGCCGGCGACCCACGCGACGGGGGCGCCGAGTCGCTCGGCGACGGGTTCGACCAGTTCGCGCAGACGCGCGTACGCGGAGGCCTCGCCGAGGTCGGTCAGATCTCCCGTGAAGACGAACGCGTCGGGACGAACGCCCAGCGATTCGACCCGCTCGAGCGTGCGCCGCAGATTGTCCTCGGTGTCGTATCGGTCACCGAGGCGCCTGTCGCCGGCCAGGAGATGGGTGTCGCTGAGGTGCAGCAGCGTGCGCGCGGCGGGAGGATGCTGCCCGAAGGCGGGCGCGGGCATGTTCACCCCGCAAGCCTACGGGCAGCCCTCGACGTGCCCGGCAATCCGCTGGCGGCTTCGCCGCGAACAACTCCCAGGCGGTCGGAGCGGCTGCGCAGGAGCGGAGGATCGGCATGGTCAGCACACTCAGCCGGCGCGGAAGCGTGATCTGGAGCGCGATCGCCGGCGTCGTCAGCGCTGCGGCCTTCCTCGCCGTCGCGGAGCTCGTCGCCCTCATCGTCGCCCGCGAGGGCAGCCCGATCCTCGCCGTCGGCTCCTTCGTGATCGACATCGTCCCGCAGCCCCTCAAAGAGCTCGCCATCTCGACCTTCGGCGCGTACGACAAGATCGCGCTGCTGATCGGACTCGCGCTCGCGGTGCTGGTCGCCTCGGCGATCGCCGGGATGCTGGAGCTCTGGCGCCCGTTCGCGGGCGTCGCCGCGATGGGGATCGCCGGTGTCCTCTCGATCGCCGCGATCGTGACGCGCGCTGGGGCCACGCCCCTTGCGGCGATTCCGCCGATCGTCGGAGCGGCTGCCGGTGGCGTGCTGATCTTCGTCCTCGTACGACGTGCGCGCGCGTGGCGCGAGGGGACCCGCACGGCAGCGGAAGCCGACACGGACAGCGTGGCCGCCGGCGGCACCACCGCGAATCCCGACCGTCGCGCCTTCTTCCGCCTGACGGCGATCGCCGCCGTCTCCGCGGCGGTGGTCGGGATCGGCGCACGGCTGGTGAACACCGCGACGTCCTCGATCGCGAATGTTCGCGAGGCGCTGCGACTGCCCAGCCCCCGGACCACGGTGACGATCCCCGCCGGCGCCGAGCTCGACATCCCGGGCCTGTCCGACCTCATCACCCCCAACGCCGACTTCTACCGCGTGGACACCGCGCTGACCGTGCCGTCGGTCGATCCGTCCGCGTGGCGGCTCGCGGTCACCGGGATGGTCGACGAACCGTTCGAGCTGAGCTTCGATGACCTCGTCGGGATGGGGCTGGATGAATACGCCATCACGCTGACCTGCGTGTCGAACGAGGTCGGCGGCGGCCTCGTCGGCAACGCGATCTGGCAGGGGATCCCCCTGCGCGATGTGCTGCGCCGTGCGGGAGTGCAGGAGGGCGCCGACATGGTGCTCTCCCGTTCGGTCGACGGATACACCGCGAGCACACCGCTCGAAACGCTCACCGACGAGGGCCGCGACGCGATCCTGGCCGTGGCGATGAACGGCGCGCCGCTGCCGCTCGAGCACGGGTTCCCGGTGCGCATGGTCGTCCCCGGGCTGTACGGATACGTCTCGGCGACCAAGTGGGTCACGGAGTTGAAGGTGACGACGTTCGCCGCGGACGAGGCCTACTGGACGCCCCGCGGATACAGCGCTCGCGCCCCCATCAAGATGTCCTCGCGCATCGACACTCCGCGCTCGGGAACCCCCGTCGCAGCCGGGCGGGTGCCGATCGCCGGCGTGGCGTGGGCGCAGACGACCGGGATCTCGCGCGTGGAGGTCAAGGTGGACGACGGCGACTGGATGCCCGCGACGCTGTCGACGCCGATCAACGCGGACACGTGGGTGCAGTGGTTCACCGAGTGGGACGCAACCCCCGGCACGCACTACGTGACCGTGCGCGCCGTCGACGCGAGCGGCGTGACGCAGATCGAGGATCGGGCACCGATCGCGCCCGACGGCTCATCCGGATGGCAGCGCACGTTGATCACCGTGAATTGATCCGGCCCACAGACTGGCGCGGCTCGCCCGGGGGGTATTGACTGAGCGGCAGCCGGCCCCTCCCGTGCAGCCGGCCGAAGGTCGGGCAGGGCATGAAGAAATGGTCCGTCGTCGTCATCCTCGGGTGCGCGCAGTTCGTGATGGTGCTGGATGGCACCGTGATGAACGTCTCGATCGCGACGGTGGTCGAGGACCTCGACAGCAGCGTCGCCTCCATGCAGGCCGCCATCACCTTCTACACGCTCACGATGGCGGCCTTCATGCTGCTCGGCGCCAAGCTGGGTGATGTGTGGGGCCGACGCCGTGCGCTCGTGATCGGCTCCATCATCTACGCGGTCGGCTCCCTCGTCACCGCGCTCAGTCCCACGATGGGCGTGCTGTTCCTCGGATGGTCGATCATCGAGGGGCTCGGGGCGGTTCTGGTCATCCCCGCGGTCGCGGCCCTCATCGCCGACAACTACACCGGTCGGGCGCGCATCACGGCGTTCGCGACGATCGGCGCCGTGTCCGGCGCCGCCGTGGCTGCCGGTCCCCTCATCGGCGGCGCCGTGACCACCTACGCGAACTGGCGGTACGTCTTCGTCGCCGAGGTCGTCATCATGGCCGTCGTCGTGCTGCTGGCCCGCAGCATCCCCCAGGCCGCGGCTCCGCGCGCGGTGCGGATCGATGCGCCGAGCGTGCTCGTGTCGGCGCTCGGCCTTGTCCTCCTCATCTTCGGGATGCTGCAGAGCAAGACCTGGGGCTGGATCATTCCCGCGCATCCACCGGTGATCGCCGGCGTCGCGGTCGCACCCCTCGGAGTCTCGCTCTCGGCCTGGTTCGTGGTCGCGGGTGCGGCACTGCTGTTCGTGTTCGTCGCTCGACAGCGGCGGCTCAGCGCCACCGGTCGCGACCCTCTCCTGCACGTGGAGCTGCTGCAGCTGCTGCAGCTGCGCAGCGGCCTCGGCGCGCTGGGGGGACAGTACGCGGTCACGGCCGGGTTGTTCTTCATGGTGCCGGTGTACCTGCAGATGACGCTGGGCCTCGACGCCCTCCAGACGGGCGTGCGCATCTTCCCGCTCTCGCTCTCGCTCATCCTCTTCTCGATCCTCGGCACGCGCCTGGCCACGACGTGGTCGCCGCGCAGGATCGTCCGCACGGGTCAGGTCGTCCTCGTGGCCAGCTGCGTCGTGCTGCTCTCCGCCATCGATCCGGAGTTGTCGGGGTTGCCCTTCGGGATCGGCATGTTCTGCGCGGGGGCGGCGCTCGGGCTCCTCGCCTCGCAGCTGGGCAATGTCAACATGTCGGCCGTGACCGAGAAGGACACGAGCGAAGTCGGGGGCATGCAGGGCGTCTTCCAGAACCTCGGGTCCTCGCTCGGCACGGCACTCATCGGGTCGGTGCTCATCGGCTCCCTCGCCACGTCGTTCGCGGCGGGTGTCGCCCAGTCGGCTCTCCCCGACGAGGTCCGGCAGACCGTGAGCGAACGGACGGCCGGCGGCGTCGAGATCCTCCCGGCCGCGAGCATCCCCGACATCGCGAAGGAGGCGGGCTTGAGCGATGCCGACGCGGTGCTCCTCGCCCGGGTCTACGCCGACTCGCAGCTCGCTTCGCTGCGCACGGCGTTCTTCGGTCTCATCGCGCTGGCGCTCTTTGCGCTGCTGTTCTCCCGCGGCATCCCGAACGACGTCTTGACCACCGCCGGTGCGCGCCGGCGCGCGTCTTGAACGCGCCCCGGGCAACCGCCTCATCGCCGCCGCCTGAGCACCGTGGGTCGGCGGGTCTGCTCGCTCGGATAGCGTGGATACGTGAGCATCGATGACGCCCTGACCCCGGCATCCCCCCGCCCCGCAGACCACGCTGGTGAGGCCGGCGCTCCCGTCGCCGCGCGCCGGCCGCAGCCGCGCGAGCACCACGGCGACAGCATCGACGACCCGTACGAGTGGATGCGGGCGAAAGACGATGCCGACGTCATCGCGCACCTCGAGGCAGAGAACGCGTATACCGAGGTCCGCACCGCGCACCTCGAGCGCCTGCGCGAGCGCATCTTCGACGAGATCAAGGGCCGCACACTCGAGACCGACCTTTCGGTGCCCTCGCGCCGCGGGGAGTGGTGGTACTACGGGCGCACGGTCGAGGGTAAGCAGTACGGCATCCAGTGCCGTGCACCCCTGGCCTCCCCCGATGACTGGACACCGCCCCAGCTGGAGCCCGGCGTCGACGTGCCCGGCGAGCAGGTCCTGCTCGATGCCAACGTTGAAGCCGAGGGACACGAGTTCTTCTCGCTCGGATCGTTCGATGTCAGCGACGACGGCCGCAGGATGCTGTACGGAGTCGACGTCACGGGAGACGAGCGGTACACCGTGCGCGTGCGCGATCTCGAGACCGGCGAACAGCTGAGCGACGAGATCTCCGGCACCGCGTCGGGCGCGGAGTTCTCGCCCGACGGCGCGACCATCGTCTACACCACCGTCGACGACGCGTGGCGTCCCGATACCCTCTGGGCCCACACCGTCGGCGCGCCCGTCGAGGACGACGTACGCATCTTCCACGAAGCCGACGAGCGGTACTGGCTGGGCGGTGGGTTCACCCGCAGCGAGAAGTACCTCGTCATCGGACTCGGGTCCTCCATCACCTCCGAGTACTGGCTCGTGCCCGCCGACGACCTCGGTGCGGCGCCGCGCGTCGTGTGGCCGCGGGTCGAGGGCGTGGAGTACTCCGTCGACCACGCCGTGATCGACGGAGAGGACACCCTCTACATCCTCCACAACGATCAGGCTCTGGATTTCGAACTCGTGCGGGTTCCGGCATCCGACCCCTCGGCGCCGCGCACGGTCGTCGTCGCCCACTCCCCCGGTGTCCGTCTGCTCGATGTGGACTGCTTCCGCGACTTCGCGACGATCGAGTACCGCCGGGGAGGTCTCGCGCGCACCGGACTGCTCGACTACGGCACGGGCGGCATCGAGGAGCTGGAGTTCGACGAACCGCTCTACACTGCGGGATTCGGCGGCAACCGGGAGTGGGCACCGCCGATCTCGCCGACCGCAGGCTGCTGCTGCGCAAGCGGCAGCCCGTGCTCGGCGGCTACAGCGCGCAGGACTACGCGCAGGCCCGCGTCTGGGCGACGGCCGCCGACGGTACGCAGGTGCCGATCTCCCTCGTGTGGAAGCGCTCGTTCGGTGAGGCGGGTGCGTCTGTCCGCGCACTTCACCTCTACGGCTACGGCTCGTACGAGCACTCGATCGAGCCCGGCTTCTCGGTGCCGCGCCTGTCGGAGCTCGACCGCGGCGTGATCTTCGCCGTCGCCCACGTGCGCGGCGGCGGCGAGATGGGCCGGCAGTGGTACGAGGAGGGCAAGCTCCTGCACAAGCGGAACACCTTCACGGACTTCGTCGCCTGCGCCCGGCACCTCGTCGCCGAGGGCACCACGACCCCGGCCCAGCTCGTCGCGGAGGGCGGCAGCGCGGGTGGTCTGCTGATGGGCGCGGTCGCCAACCTCGCCCCGGAGCTGTTCGCCGGGATCCTCGCGGGGGTGCCGTTCGTCGACGCGTTGACCACGATCCTCGACCCCTCGCTCCCCCTCACGGTGATCGAGTGGGACGAGTGGGGCGACCCGCTGCACGACCCGGAGGTGTACGCGTACATGAAGTCGTACAC
>NZ_QFPF01000128.1 GCF_003248605.1 Microbacterium sp. | reverse complement strand
GTCGGCCCGCGCGGCAGTGCTACACAACAGGATGCCGCGGTCGCCGACTTCTCGGAAAAGATTCTCTCGACCGACCCCCCGTACTACGACAACATCGGATACTCGGACCTTTCGGACTTCTTCTACGTTTGGCTCCGGCGCACGTTGCGGGATGTTCAGGCCAAGACCGTCGGCACAATGCTGACGCCGAAGAGCGAAGAGCTTGTGGCTAACCCCTACCGTCATGACGGAAGGTCGGGGGCAGAGAAGTTCTTCGTCGATGGCTTCAACTCTGTTTTCGGCAGGATCCGTGAGAGCGCGAATCTCGCGGTGCCGCTCACCGTCTACTACGCGTACAAACAGCAGGACACGCGGGACTCCGGCACTGCGTCAACCGGATGGCACACCCTTCTTGACGGGCTGATTGCCGCAGGGTGGGAAATCACCGCAACCTGGCCGATGCGTAGCGAGCTTGGGAACCGAATGATTGCAAGCGGAACCAACGCGCTCGCCTCCTCCATTGTTCTTGCCTGTCGCCCTCGCCCTGAGGATGCCCCGGCGACGACTCGACGTGCGTTCGTTGCTGCCCTGAAATCCGAGTTGCCCGAAGCTCTGCGCACGCTCATGCAGGGTGCGATCGCCCCGGTCGATCTTGCTCAAGCTGCTATCGGCCCTGGCATAGCAGTCTTCTCTCGCTACTCCAGAGTTCGCGATGCAGACGGCTCAGACATGAGCGTCAAGGATGCACTCGTGCTCGTCAACGCAACGCTCGACGAAGTCATTGGCGATCAGGAGTCAGATTTTGACCCAGATACCCGATTCGCAGTCAAGTGGTACCGCCAGTACGGCTGGACGCAGGAGAACTCCGGCATTGCTGACCAACTGGCACGCTCGTCCGACACGTCGATCGGGGCGCTTGAGCGCGGTGGCATCTTCGAGGCGAAAGGCGGCAAAGCACGCCTTCTCTCGCCGACTCAGCTGGAAGGCGCGTGGGATGTGGGCGCCGACGAGCGTGTCAGCGTCTGGGAGGCGACCGTGCGTTTGGCTGCGGTGATGGCGAAGCACGGTGCCGATCAAGTCGCCGCATTGCTTCCATCAGTGCAGACACGGGTGAACCTAGACGCGGTGAAGGAGCTCGGCTTCCTGCTCTTCCATGAGGCGGAGAAGAAGCGCGACACCAAGGACGCAATCCTGTTCAACGGGTTGGTGAGTGCGTGGGGTGACGTGAACGAGCAGGCGCGGAAGCATGTCGGTTCGCCGCGGGCCGTTCAGCAGGCGTTCGACTTCGATGAGGATGGGGACTGAGTTCGATGGCGATGAACAACCGTGACCGCGTGGGCAAGGCCTTCGACCTGTTGTCGGAGGGACTGCTTGATTCCGTCGACGAAGTGATGACCGCCGCCTACGGCACGTCTGACTGGCCCGCCGCGTGGGCACAAGAAGACGCTCAGCGCCGGGGTGGGCCCGCCCGAACGTTGACGAAACACGATGTCCAGGTGCAGCTTCGCGCGATCACCGAGCAGGGCTACCGCTTCAAGGACGTGCTGTCGCGTGCGCAACAGGGTTTCGGCTCCGAACTGCGCGAGACGCGAAATCTGTGGGCGCACAACGAGCCGTTCAGTTCTGATGACGCGGCGCGCGCGCTCGACACGATCGAGCGACTGCTCCATGCCGTCGGCGCAGTCGACTCCGCCGAAGACGTCCGCAAGCTCCGCGTCGACCTGCAGCGCACCGTCTTCGAGGATCAGACGCGCAAGCAGGTGAAGCGGACGACGGTGACCCTCGACCCGGGTTCAGGTCTGCGGCCCTGGCGCGAGGTGATCCGCCCGCACGATGATGTCGCACGCGGCGAGTTCACGGCATCCGAGTTCGCTGCCGACCTGCATCTCGTGCGAACAGGTCAGGCGACGAGCCCCGAGTATGGCGACCCGGTCGAGTTCTTCACCCGCACGTACCTCACCGAAGGTCTGCGGGATCTGCTGTCGCGCGCGCTCCGACGCGTGGGCGGCGGAGACGGCAACGCGAGCCCGGTCGTCAACCTGCAGACCAATTTCGGTGGCGGCAAGACGCACTCGATGCTCGCTCTCTACCACCTCTTCAGCGGCACGCCCGCGAAGGACTTCCCGCAGGAGCTGCAGGAACTCATTGCTGAGACCGGGAACCCGGATCTTGCGGCGCTGGGCGTGAAGCGCGTCGCACTGGTCGGCACGTACTTGAAGGCGGGATCGCCGCTCATCAAGGACGACGGGACCGAGGTGCGCACGCTCTGGGGCGAGCTCGCCTGGCAGCTCGGCGGCCGCGAAGCGTACGACCTCATTGCTGAGGACGACCGCGCCGGCACGAACCCGGGCGAAGCGTTGCGCACGCTGATCGCGAAGTATTCGCCGGCGCTGATCCTGATCGATGAGTGGGTCGCGTACGCGCGGCAGCTAGTGACAGACAAGGAGCTTCCGTCTGGTTCGTTCGAGACGCAGTTCACGTTCGCGCAGTCGCTGACGGAAGTCGTCCGATCGGTGCCTGGCGCGATGCTCGTCGTCTCGATCCCGGCATCCGACACCGGCGAAGCGGGGAGCGGAAGCGACATCGAGATCGGTGGCGCCAACGGTCAGCTCGCCCTGGAACGACTGCAGAACGTGATCCGCCGGGTCGCTGACCAGTGGCGGCCGTCGAGCAAGGACGAGTCTTTTGAGATCGTGCGGCGCCGACTCTTTCAGGCGCCCAACGCTGAGGGCCTCACCACGATCTCGGCGGTAGCTCGAAGCTTCGTCACCTTGTACCGGAGCAATACGGCGCTGTTCCCTCGGGATGCCGCGGCTCCGAGCGACGACTACGAACAGCGCATCCGAGCTTCGTATCCGCTGCACCCCGAATTGCTGGACCGCCTATACGAGGACTGGTCCACGCTAGAGCGCTTCCAGCGCACCCGTGGCGTGCTCAAGCTCGTGTCGTCGATCGTGCACGAGTTGTGGGCATCCAACGACACGTCCCCGCTGATCCTCCCCGGCAACGTGCCGCTGGAGGCGACGACAGTCAACACCGACCTCACCCAGTACCTCGAGGATCAGTGGAAGCCGATCATCGATTCCGACATCGACGGCCCAGGATCGATGGCGCAGCAGATCGACCTGGACCGCCCCAACCTGGGGCAGAGGTTCGTGACGCAGCGGATCGCGCGAACGATTTTCATGGGCGCCGCGCCCAGGATCAAGGCGTCGCGAAAGGGTCTCGACAAGCAGTACGTCTGGCTCGGAACCGCAGCACCCGGTGACACCCTCGGCAACTTCGGCAGTGCGATCGAGCTACTTGCTCAGCGCTCGACGTACTTCTACGAAGAGCAGGGCCACTACTGGTTCGATACCCAGCCATCGGTGACAAAGACCGCTAACGACTATGCCGAGCGGCTCCGTGAAGACGTCGAGACGGTGTGGAACGAGATCACCGATCGCCTCCGCGGCGAGGAACGCGCGCGCGGTGTGTTCGATCGTGTACACGTCGCCCCGGCATCCAGCGCCGACGTCCCCGACCTCGAGGATGCGCGACTGGTGATTGTTCACCCGCGCCACTCGCGGCGGAAGTCGGACGGCGCCGACTCGTCCGCCCACCAGTGGGTGCGCGACGCGATCGAGACCAAGGGCGCCAGCCAGCGCGTGCATCGCAACACCCTCGTCTTCCTCGTCGCCGACAAAGGCGAGCTGGAGAGCCTGGAGGCCGCCGCGCGCAGCTACCTCGCGTGGAAGCGTGTGCAGGCGACCAGCGAGAGCCTCAACCTGTCGGTGCAGCAGCGCAAGCAGACCGACGACTGGGTCACGCGCCTCGACCGGACGGTGTCAGACCGGATCCGCGACACCTTCGTGTGGGCGGTCTACCCTGAGCAGTTCGACGCCACCAAACCCTTCGAGCTGATCACGGATAAGGTGCCCGACTCGAGCGGCCGCTCTCTCGCGGAGCGTGTCGCCGCGAAGCTGTCCCGCGACGATCAGCTCGTGACGGAGCTCGGTGCGCCGATCCTCGGTGCCACACTGCATCAGGAGCTCGGACAGCTGTGGCGCGACAAGGGCGAGATCAGCGTCGGCGAGCTGTGGGGCTACTTCACCCGGTACGTGTACTTGCCGCGACTCGTTCGCCGGGAGACTCTCGACTCCGCGATCGAACGTTCGCTCAACTCCGTCCTCGTCGACGGCGAGAAGTTCGCGATCGCAACGGCGAAGGACACCGAAGCCGGTCGCTACCGGGGGCTGATCGTGCCTCCAGCGCACAACACCGCGATCCAGGTGACCGACAGCACGCTCCTCGTGGACTGGAACAAGGCTGACGAGCAAGCGTCCGCCGATCGCATCGCCGCGGCTCGTGAGGCTGCTGCGCGCGCGGCTGAGGAGGGTGCCGCGGAGGTTGGCCCGATCGACATCGTCCTTGTCGATGAAGAAGCGGACGAGTCGACGACGAACGAAGACGTCGTTGCACCGCGACGCCCGAGCCGCTACTTCGGCTCTGTGAAGGTCGACCCGGATCGGTACTCGAGGGACATCGGAAACGTGACCCGCGAGATCATCGATCGACTCGCGGGCGCTGGCGCGAGACTCGAGATCACGATCGACATCCAGGCCAGCAAGAGCGACGGCTTCGACGAGGGCGAGGTGCGCACGATCTCCGAGAACGCGCGCGTACTCAAGTTCGACCCGAGCTCCGGCTTCGAAAACTGACCAGAGTCTGGACCGGATCGATGACCCGATTCCTCGTATCGGCGGTTGCGCCGAATGGCAGCAGTATCGACCGTCAGCAGGTTGAAGCTGCCAGTGAGACGCAAGCTGCAGAGCAGTTCCTCGCCAACCACACCTGGGAGCCTCCGCTCCAGGTAACGTCCATCTCGCGGATGCCGAGTGACGGAGGCGCGTTCCCTGACTCGGTCACCATCAGACGTGCCGGCGTGTTTGGGATCGACTCGGATGGCTCGGAGCGCGACTTCATCGAGGTCTCGGACTGGTCGCATCCTGTTCAGTATTTCGTTGGCCGCAACGGCAGCGGAAAGTCAAAGGCTGCTCGCGCGATCGCTCTGGCCACAGGCGAGCGGCTCCTGACCACCGATCGCCTAGGGCGTGTTGATTAAGTCGGTCTTGATCCAGATGAGGGTCGAGGAGAGGCAGATGGCAGCGCGGTAGTTTCGGGCGAGTTTGTCTGATCGCATTGCGATGCCGCGCCACTGCTTGAGGCGGTTGAAGCATCGTTCGACGACGTTGCGGCCTTTGTAGCGTTCTCTCTGATCGGTGCCGAAGTCGATCGGCCGGCCCGGCTTCTTCCGGCGGTGCGCGATCTGATCGTCGCGTTCGGGGATGGTCGTCGCGATGCCGTGCGCGCGTAGCCAGGCCCGGTTCGCCTTCGATGGGTATCCCTTGTCAGCGAGTACCCGATCAGGTCGCGTGCGCGGGCGCCCTCGTGACGCGCGGGGCACGCAGATGTCATCGAGCGTGGCCGCGAGCATCGTGGTGTCGGCGGTGTTGCCGCCGGTGAGCACCATGCCCAACGGCCTGCCGCGCCCATCGGCGACCAGATGCACCTTCGTTGTCAGCCCGCCGCGGGAGCGCCCGATCGCGTGATCAGGCGGCTCGACCCGCGGATTCTTGTGATTCGGTGGAGCCCCCTGTGTCCCGAGGGAGGGTCGCACCGTGCTGATGCACGCGCGCGATCGTGGAGTCAATCGAGACCACCCAGTCGATCTTCCCGGCAGCGTCCGCCTGCTTCTGCACCTCGGCCAGCAGCTTCTCCCATGTGCCGTCCTCGGCCCACCGGTTGAAACGCTTGTAGATCGAGTTCCACTTCCCGAACCGCTCGGGCACGTCCCGCCACGGCGCGCCGGTGCGGAACTTCCACGCCATCCCCTCAACGGCGAGACGGTGATCCGTCCACGGCGGCATCAACGGCTCCAGCACAGCCCACACCTCGTCAGAGATCTCTTGTCGCGTCACCCGTCAAGACTCGCCCACGAGACGCCGAAACATCTTGATCAACGCGGCCTAGTGCTCGGCCTTCTTTCCGTCGTCGCAGCGATCGTGGGCTTCCTGGCCCTCGTCTGACGGCCCTCCCTCCCGGCTGCCTACCTTCACGGCAGCCGGGAGCGGCGTCGACACCCTCGTCACCCTGCACCGCGGGGCGCGGACCGGATTCCTGCAGGGATGGAGGTGGCGCGATAACCGGGGCGCGGCGGTCTACCCTGAAAGACGGTGCGGCCGCCCTGAGTGCAACACCGCGCCGACCCGGAGATCGGCGCGGTGTTGGGGTGTGGGTCAGTCAGGACCGGCCGTAAACCCGGACGTCGTCGTTGCCGATGAGGTCGGGCACGGTCCACCCGTCGAGATCATATTCGCCGAGGAACTGCTCGGCGAGACCGCGCATCTTGTCGGCATCGCCTCGGCCCTGTGCCGCGAACAGGACCTCAGCCTTGACATTCTCGTGGTTGCCGGAGTAGTTGCGCTCGTAGAGCTCGTGGCGACCGCCGAACTCGGAGCCAACGGCATCCCACAGCGCCTTCATGACTTTGACTCGATCGACGGCTTCAATGCCGTCCGATCCTCGCACGTACTTGTCGAGGTACGGGCGCACCTCGGGATTCTGGAAATCGGCGGCGGAGGAAGGCAGATAGATCAAGCCGGACGCGACATCCTGCTCGATGATCTCCTTCACACGCGGGTATCCGGAGATCATGAACTGCCGGTAGGTGAGGCCGTACTCGAGCTTCGGGATGACGGCGTCGCCCAGCCAAGGCTCGGGGTCGCGCGCCATCACTTCGCTCAGTCCCCAGAACAGGTTGCGCCAGCCGATGACCTCGCCGACGCGTGTCTGCACGCCGCGGAACCCGCCCGATCCGGTCGAGTCCAGGGCCTTGAGCAGCAGCCCGGCGATGAAGTCGAGCTTCACTGCGAGGCGAGTACACCCCTGGAAGGTGAAGCGGGGGAGGAATCCGGATTGCGGGAAGAAGGCGTTGATGCGGTCGACGTCGCCGTACATGAACACGTTCTCCCAGGGCACCAGCACCTTATCGAAGATGAAGATCGCGTCGTTCTCGTCCATCCGGCTCGAAAGCGGGTAGTCGAACGGGGTGCCGACGACGGCCGCGTTCTGTGCGTAGGACGTGCGAGAGATCAGTTTGATGCCGGGCGCGTCCATCGGCACCGTGCAGATGAGCGCGAACTCCTTCTTCTTGATCGGCAGGCCGTAGTGCGCGATGAAGTTGTAGTTTGTGATCGCCGAGCCGGTCGCGACGACCTTTGCCCCGGAGACGATCAAGCCGGCATCGGTCTCCTTCTCCACCTTCATGTAGACGTCGCCGACCTGGTCGGGAGGCAGTTGACGATCGACCGGCGGGTTGATGATCGCGTGGTTCCAGTACAAGACCTTCTCCTGGGACTCGCGGTACCAGCGTTCTGCGTTGTCCTGGAAGGGCGCGTAGAGCTCCCGGTTCGCGTGGAGCGTTCCGAGGAAGCTGGCCTTGTAGTCGGGGCTGCGGCCCATCCACCCGTAGCTGATGCGTGCCCACGCGGCGATCGCGTCGCGTTCGCGAAGGAGGTCGTCGGAGTTCTTCGGCGTCTTGAAGAAGGGCATGGTCACACCCCCGTTGCCGGTGTCGGTCGGTGCGGTGACTGTGTCGACGAGCGGTCCGGTGTGCATCGAGTCGTACATGCGGGCGACCATGCGGACCGAGTTGCGGAACGCGGGATGCGTCGTCACGTCGCCGACGCGCTCGCCGTGGAGGTAGATCTCGCGACCATCCCTCAGCGATTCGATGTACTCGTCGCCCGTCATCGGACGCGTCGCGAAGTTCTGGGTCGTCGACGGTGTCGCCGGTTCGGAAATTGTCATGGGTGTTCCTTTCGTGTGCGTAACGGGTCAGGCGGAGTGCGCGTGAATGGGGATGAAGCGTGTGGCGGCGTCGAACCAACCTGCGGCGGGGTCGTCGAAGGAGCCGTTCCACAAGGCTGTGCCGGACGGGAATCCGAGTTCGTGGAAGGTGCTGCGATAGAAGACGAGCGGACGCACGTCGTTCACGACGGCGTCGATGATCTCGCCGACGACGATGAGGTGGTCGCCCCCGTCATATTGACGCCACGGCATGCAGGAGAGAGTGGCGGCGCAACCGGGGATGATCGGGGCGACCGGACCGTTCTCCCACGCAGGCTCATCGATACGCGGCCTGCCTGCGAAGTGCAGAGCGACGTCCACCTGATCCGCCGCGAGGATATTGACCGCGAACGGCGACCCGTCAAGATACTGCGCCGCTCGAGAGCGGCGAGTAACGGTGACTTGGCACAGGCGCGGCTCGAGCGACACGGCCGTGTACGCCGTTACTGTCGCACCGTGCGGATTGCCTTCCAGGTCGCTGCAGGTCACCACGGTCACTCCGCTGGCGAACTGCCCGAAGATGTTGCTGAGTGGTCGGATCGCGCGGAAACCGCACGGGGTTCGGCAAGGACGATCTCAGGAACCACGCAGCGTGTCGGAGGGCTTCTCGCCGTACGCGCGCCGGTAGTCGGATGCGAATCGTCCCAGATGGCCGAAACCCCATGCCGCGGCCACTTCGGCAACGGTGCCGCGAGCATCGAGCAAGTCTGCATGGGCGCGCGAGAGTCGAACGCGTACGAGGTGCTCACGCGGCGATTCGCCAAGATATGAGCGAAAACCCTCCTGCAGCCTGCGTACCGACACTCCTGCCATCGCAGCCATGTCGCCGGCGGTCCAAGGCAGTTCGGGGGCTGCTTCGATCCGATCGACGACGCGACGCACGATTCCCGGTGCGGCTGGCGTGGGAGATTCGTCGGGAAGCAGCGCAAGGACGAAGGAGTCGGCGATCGCGCCCGCCAGCTGCGTCTGCGCGCTGGCAGGCAGGGCGGGTTGGCGGTGAAGCGCGGCCACCAGCTGGAACCAGGCCTTGCCCGCGGGCGTGTCGAGATGAATCCTATTGGGCAGCTTGCGCGAGCCGCCCGCAACGCGTGCGACTTGCCGCACCAGGAAATCGCGGTCGAACCTGACGCCGAGGATGTTGCAGGTCGGCGACCATTGGCGGATCAGCACTGGCGTGTCGGCGGGATAGACGGTGGCTGAATGCGGAGTCGAGAGGAGATCCTCGCGGCCGATGACCGAGTGCAGGCTGCCGCTTAGAGGGACGTTGACCGCTACGCCGCCACGATGCTCGGTCTCAACGTCGACGAGCGCGCCCCACCCGATCCGGGCGATTCGGACCCCGTCGAACTGCACGCCGCTCACGGTCATGTGCGAGGCATCTGTGTGCGCTGCCGGCCGAAGGCGGTGGGCGAAGTATGCCGAGGACACGGCATGCGACGCCTCGTCCCAGTCGCGGGACGCCGGGCGGGTTTCATCATCGATGCGCATTGCGGGAGCACTTCCTCGTACCGCGGACGCGGCCTTCTCCGTGGGACCGAGGTTGCCACACATACTTCCAGCTCGACCGATGCATCCATATCTTCTTCGTTCTGATCGAGACGAAAATCCACGAATCATATGATCCGTGGACGATGACGACGCCACCAAACGGGGCTAGGGCGACTAGTGATATCTTCACGATATGAATGAGGAGGAATTGAGTATTTCCGCTGCGAGCAACGCCGAAGTAGCGTTCCCAGAGTCCCGCAGGTCAACGAGCCTCGTGCTGGACACACGGAACCTGAGGTACTTCGTCGCTGTGGCAGAGGAACGGCATTTCGGGCGAGCGGCCGACAGGTTGAGGATCGCTCAACCGCCTCTCTCACAGCAGATCAGGCGACTGGAGAAGTCGCTTGGAACGAGACTTTTCAATCGCACGACGAGGAGCGTGGAGATGACAGCGGCAGGAGAAGCGCTTCTCGTGCGAGGGCGGCGGATACTCGAAGATCTCCAGTCGCTCGAGGGTGACGTGCGCCGCATGGGCCAGGGGCTCCGCGGAACGCTGCGGATCGGCTTCACCGGTTCGGCGACCTACGGGATCATGCCCCGCGTCGTCCGCGAGGCATCGAGGGCGTTCGAAGGCATGTCGCTCGAGGTGCAGGGCGAACTGCTCACCCCGTCGCTGGTCCAAGAATTGCTCGATCATCGGATCGACATCGCGTTGCTCCGTCCACCCGTCGCGAGCACCGACATCCAAGTGTCGATCGTCGCCCGTGAGCGGCTCGTTGCCGCTCTGCCGGCGCATTCCCGCCTCGCGGACCGGGGAGCGATCTCACTGGCTGACCTCGTCGGGCACGCCCTGGTGGGATATCCGGACGGTTCATCCGTTTCCCAAGCCGTCGGAGCCGAATGCCTTCGCCAGGGGATAGCGCTCAAGTACCGCCAGCGGGTCACCGAGACTTCGACCCTCCTTTCGCTCGTGGCAGCTGGGGTCGGTGCTGCGGTCATCCCTGAATCCGCCACGGCGTTGAGTATCGGAGGCAGCGCGTTCCGCGAGATCCTCGACGCCCCCTCCGTCGAACTCGCGATCGCCTGGCGAGACGGCGATACCTCGCCGGTCGTTCAAAGGTTCATCCCGTTTATCGGAGATGTCGTCTCCGCCTATCGGGGTGGTTCGAGATGATCATCGACCGCGTGGAGGCGATCCCCTACACGATTCCGATGCGCAAGCCCCTGCATTTCGCCAGCGGCGAGGTGCACGAGATGGGGCACGTCCTCCTGCGGGTCGGTACCACCGACGGCATCGTCGGCGTCGCCGATATCCCGCCGCGTCCGTACACGTACGGCGAGACGCAGCCGTCGGTGGTTGCGGTGATCGAGAAGGTCTTCGCGCCCATCCTCGTCGGCGCGGATCCACTCGACCGCGCGCGCGTCCACGCCCGATTGCACCGTACCGTTGGCAATGTCACCGCCAAAGCCGGCGTAGACATCGCACTCTGGGACATCCTCGGCAAATCTCTCGGCGTCTCAGTGCATCGGCTCCTCGGTGGATTCACCGACTCGCTCCGCGTCTCCCACATGGTCGGGTTCGCCTCCGGGCCCCAAATGGTCGCCGAGGCGCTAGAGTACAACGAGTTGTACGGTGTCGAAGTTTTCAAGGTCAAGGTCGGCCGGCGCCCGCTTCGACTCGACGTGGACGCCTGCAGAGCACTGCGCGAGGCGCTCGGCCCCGACGTGGAGCTCTACATCGACGCCAACCGCGGCTGGACGGCAGTCGAGGCGATGGAGGTGCTCGAGGCTACCCATGATCTGGGCCTCACCTTCTTCGAGGAGCCCTGCGATGCGGCCGAAATCCTGGGGCGGCGAAGGCTCGTCGCTCATTCGCGAATTCCGATCGTCGCGGACGAGAGCGCCTCGACATTGGGAGACGCCGCCCGGGAACTGACGACGGGTGGAGCCAGCGCCTTGAGTGTGAAGACGGCTCGCACCGGCTTCACACAGTCCGCCAAGCTACTCGGCCTCGCGGAGGGCTTGGGCATCGAAGTGATCATGGGCAATCAGATCGACTCTCGTGTGGGAAGCACGGCGAGCGTCGTGTTCGGCGCAGCGTTCGAGCATTCCTCCAGGAGGGCCGCAGAGCTGTCCAACTTTCTCGAGATGTCCGACGATCTCGCGGCGACTCCGCTGCGCATTGAGCGGGGGAGGATGGTCGCCCCTTCGACCCCGGGCGTCGGCGTCGACATCGACGAGGAGAAGCTCGCTCGGTATCGGCTGGACCAAAGGGTGGCCTGACGTGCTCTTTCACGTGCGGATGGACGTTCAGCTCCCCGCCGAAATGGACCCAACGGTCGCCGCGAAGCTCAAAGAACGCGAACGGCACTATTCCCAGCAGCTGCAGCGCGACGGGCGATGGCGTGAGCTGTGGCGGATCGTGGGCGAATACGCGAACATCTCGATCTTCGACGTGTCCGGGAACGACGAGCTCCACGAACTACTGAGCACCCTTCCGCTCTTCCCCTACATGTCTGTCGCCGTGACGCCGTTGACAGTCCATCCTTCCCGCATCGCCGACGACCGGGACACCTGAACCCCATCCGCCCCACCCACCAACGAAGGAGTTGCCATGACCGACACAAGTTATGTCGAGGAGACCGCCGCGCGTGCCGCCGCATCCGGCCAGAGCGCCACTGCCCGGTTCCGGGAGCGCAGCATCGAAGGCGCGACGGCCGACCGTGAACGCGTGAGCCGACTTGCGTCTCGCGTCATCAAGGCGATCAACGACACCGTCATCGATGAACGTGTGACCTATGACGAGTACAACGCGCTCAAAGCGTGGTTGATCAAGGTCGGCGAGGATGGCGAATGGCCGCTTTTCCTCGACGTGTGGGTCGAGCACTCCGTCGAGGAGGTCGCCAACGACCACCGTGCCGGAAGCAAAGGAACGATCGAGGGGCCGTACTACGTCGAGGACGCACCCACGCTGCCGTGGAACGGCACGGTTCCTATGCGCGACGACGAGCCCGGGCGGCCCCTGCTGTTCCAGGGACAGGTCCGCAGCGTGGACGGAACCCCACTGCCTTCCGCCAAGATCGAACTCTGGCACGCGGACAACCTCGGGTTCTACTCGCAGTTCGCACCGGGTCTGCCCGAATGGAACCTGCGTGGCACCTTCATCGCGGACGACGACGGGCGGTTCGAAATCCACACCATCGAACCCGCGCCCTATCAGATTCCCACCGACGGTGCGTGCGGGCAATTGATCGCCGCCGCTGGCTGGCATGCGTGGAGGCCTGCCCACCTGCACCTCAAGGTCTCACATGAAGGGTACGAGTTGCTGACGACGCAGCTCTACTTCCCCGGTGACCCGCACAACGATGACGACATCGCGGGTGCCGTTAAGCCCGAACTGATCCTCGACCCGAGTCCGCGCGCAAACGGAGATGGGTACGAGGTGGTCTACGACTTCGTGCTCGACCCGCAATGATCGCACGGCGGGCGGGAGCCGAGACCGCCCCGCCCGTCGTGGCGTCGTACTCCTGGTCGAGGGATCCGTCTTGAGTCCGCCTCGCCTCCGCCTGAACACACTCAGTGGACGCGGCGACGCTCCCGTTCTCGTGCTCGGACCATCTCTCGGCACCGCGGCGGAAGTGTTGTGGGGCGAGGTCGCCTCGGAGCTGCGCCACCAGTACCGGGTGATGACGTGGGACCTCCCGGGCCACGCCCACGCGCCCGCGGCCATCGCGTCCTTCCACGTGGCTGACATCGCCGACGCCGTGCATCAAGCGGCACAGGAGCACGGAGTCCACCGATACGCATACGCGGGAGTGTCCTTCGGTGGGGCCGTCGGGCTGTGCCTCGCGCTCCGGCATCCCGATGACGTCCTCTCTCTCGCCGTAATCGCATCAGGTGGGAACCTGGGTAGCCCGCAGGAGTGGCGCGAGCGGGCACAACTGGTGCGGGAGCGAGGCGTCTCCGCCGTCGTGGCGAGATCGGATGCGCGCTGGTTCGCTCCCACGACTCCGAGGCGCGGCCGGAAGCCGCGCGAAGCGCTGCTCGAGGGTCTTCGCGAGACCGACCCCGAGAGCTATGCGCAGTGTTGTCTCGCCCTCGCCGACTACGACGTGCGAAGCGAGTTGACCCGCATCCTTGCTCCGACGGTGGTCATCTGGGGTGCGCACGACACAGTCGCACCCGAGATGGTTGCCCGCGAGGTCGCGAATGGAGTACCTCGCGGCACGGCGATTCGGATGCAGCACGTCGCCCACCAACCTCCGTTCGAGGATCCCGTAGAGACGGCTTGGCTGTTACGGGAGCACCTGACCGGCACCCTCGGCGGGCCAGTCGACTCCATGCGGAGGCGGCGCCATGAATGACGACACCGTGACGGGATTCTCCTTCAGGGGACTGCAGACCCCCGTCACCTTCGGCCGCGGCAGCGTGGGCAGAATCGGAGAGATCCTTGCGCGTGTGGGGATCGAGCGCGTCGTCGTCCTCACAACCTCACGGGGGGCCGGAGTGTTCAGCAACGTCCAGCGGTCTGTCGACCTTCACGGCGTGGTCGGGGTCTTCGACGGATCGCGGGAACACGTTCCGGTCGAGGCGGTCGCCGAGGCATGGTCGATTGCCGAACGATCCGGCGCAGACGGTGCCATCGCGCTGGGCGGGGGGTCCTCCGTGGGTCTCGCGAAGGCGCTCGCGCGCCGCCACAACCTGCCGTACGTAGCCGTCCCCACCACGCTCGCCGGCTCGGAGATGACTTCCATCTGGGGTGAGACGGACGGACAGCGAAAGGCGACGGGCCGAGACGCCGAGGTGCGGGCCCGTGAGGTGGTGTACGACCCAGACCTCGTGGACGATCTTCCCGTCTCGCTCGCTGCGCAGTCAGCGGTCAACGCGCTCGCCCACGTGGCCGAGTCGGCGTATGCGCCAGACTCATCGCCCGTCGTGCGCGCCGTCGCACGTGAGGCGGCGCACTCGTTGGCCGCCGGTCTGCGATCCCTCGGCGAGGCGAACGTCCGCGCAAGCGACCCTCTCCTGGTTGGCGCGATGCTCGCCGGCATGTGCCTGGACGCGACGACGATGGGGCTGCACCATGCGGTGTGCCACGCCCTCGGGGGGTCGCTCTCCCTGCCGCACGCCGCGACACACTCGATCGTGCTCCCTCACTCGCTTGCTCTGACGTGCACGATCACGCCCCTTGGCGTCGAACTGCTGGGCCAAGCGTTCGACACGCGGATGCCGGGCCAGCGCTTGCAGTCGATACTCGCGGGCGTGGGTGCTCCGATCTCCCTGGAATCGCTCGGTGCGGCGCGTGACGATGTCGTGGGAGTGGCACCAGATGTGCTGCGGCGAATGTCGGAACATCCCGGCGCAGCATCGAACTTCTCGCAAGCGCAGGTTGAAGGCCTGCTCTTCGATGCGTGGAAGGGTGTGCGAGTCGATGCCTAATGCCGTCGAAAGCGCGACTTGACGCGGTCGACGCGGCCCGCCAAGCCGAGTACGACGCACACCTCGCCGAGCGCGCGGCGAAGGAGCAGGCGGCGGGGAAGAAGCTGCGGGGACGCAAACCCAAGCCCCCGGCGGAGAAGGCACCGAAGACGAACCCGCCGAAAGTGAACACGACCGACCCAGAGTCACGGATGATGCCGATCCGGAACGGGTGGGTGCAGGGCTACAACGCGCAAGCGGTCGCGACCGAGTCGCAGATCATCATCGCGTGCGATGTCACCCAGGACACCGGCGACACCGCCCAGCTCACCCCGATGATCGCCGCCGCTAACCGAGAGCTAGACGCAGCCGGTGTCACCGAGCCCATCGGGGTCGTGCTCGGCGACGCCGGATACTGCACCGAAGCCGTCCTCGCCGGCCTGCCCGACGACGGGCCGGACTCCTACCTCGCCGCACGCAACATGCGTCACGGGAAGCCCCGCGTCGGATCCCGCGGACGCCTGCCCGCGGGCGCGACGCTGATGGACAAGATGGACCGGAAGGTGTCCCGCAAGGCCGGACGGGTCCACTACGACAAACGCAAGTGGATCATCGAGCCTGTCTTCGGTCAGATCAAGACCGGCAGAGGAATCCGCTCTTTCACCCGCCGCGGCTTCCACGCCGCGACAGCCGAGTGGAAGCTCATCGCCGCGACCCACAACCTCCGCAAGCTCCACCGCCACCTGCTCGCCACAGCCGCCGCCCCGATCACTGCGATCTGACCGGCCAACGCGGCGGAGCCAACGAGCTGACCGCGTCCAACACGCGTCCTCAACCAGCGCGCACGACGCTCATCAGCCCCTCGAGACCGCCGCCCGCTCGAGCGTCGGGACCGACGCCCCACTGACCACACCACCCCGCCACACATTCACGCGACAGCCTCCCCAAGGCAACGTTTTCATCCGCCTCGAGCACGAACGCGCGAGCACGGCGGCGAGAAGCGATGTCGCATACGCGCCCATCTGCCCATTCGCCACATCTTCAGCGTGACGGCGCAGCCAGCAGGCACTCACCCAAGAACCCATTTGATTGAGGCGTCTGTCCGGTGATCGTGTAGTCGCGTCACACGTGATGCACCATCCGACCGACGCGCTCGCAGGCTCGCCGCTTCTCCACGCGGTGAGGAACAACAGAGAGTGAGCTATTGCACAGGGGGCGGCGGTCAGCGTCACGGCTAGTAGCGGCGACGGAGTGTCCAATCGCCGAGCGTTACCCAAGAGTACGGGATCTTGGCGTTGACCCACTCGGCTTGCTCCGCCAGGTGTTCGTCATCCTGGGACTGTCTGATTAACGGTGGATCTGGTCTGGCCTGACTGAAAGGAAGGGCGATGACCGATGTCATCGAGATGATCGATCCTGTGACGGGAGAGATCATCGATGAGCAGCAGCTCGCGGAGCAGCTGCTGAAGCAGGCGAAGGAACAGGGTGTCGACCTCGTCGGCCCCGACGGGGTGCTGAACGGGCTCACCAAGCGGGTGCTGGAGACAGCGCTCGAGGCGGAGATGACCGAGCATCTTGGCTACGAGAAGCACGGCAACACGATCGCCGAGAACGCTCGCAACGGGATCCGTTCGAAGACGGTGCTGACCGAGGTCGGTCCCGTCGAGATCGACGTTCCCAGAGACCGTGAGGGGTCGTTCGAGCCGAAGATCGTGAAGAAGCGGCAGCGGCGCCTGACCGGCGTCGATGAGATCGTGCTGTCGTTGACCGCGCGGGGGCTGACGACCGGCGAGGTGGCGGCGCACTTCGACGATGTCTACGGGGCGTCGGTGTCGAAGGACACGATCTCGAGGATCACCGACAAGGTCATCGAGGAGATGACCGAATGGCAGAACCGTCCGCTGGATCGCGTCTACCCGGTGGTGTTCATCGATGCTCTGGTGGTGAAGGTCCGAGACGGGCAGGTGCGGAACAAGCCGTTCTATATCGCCGTGGGCGTTACCGTGAACGGGGAGCGCGAGATCCTCGGGATCTGGGCCGGCGATGGCGGGGAGGGGGCGAAGTTCTGGCTCGGCGTGTTGACGGAGATCAAGAACCGTGGCGCCGAGGATGTCTGCATCGTCGTCTGTGACGGGCTGAAGGGTCTGCCGGAATCGATCAACACCGCCTGGCCGCTCGCGACGGTGCAGACCTGCATCATCCATCTGATCCGCAACACGTTCCGGTTCGCGTCTCGCCATTACTGGGAAGAGATGGGCAAGGACCTGCGTCCTGTCTACACGGCGCCGACCGAAGCGGCCGCTCGTGAGCGATTCGTGGAGTTCGACGCGAAATGGGGTCAACAGTATCCGGCGATCAGCAAGCTCTGGCAGAACGCCTGGAGTGAGTTCGTGCCGTTCCTGGACTGGGACGTGGAAATCCGACGGATCATCTGCAGCACGAACGCGATCGAGTCACTCAACGCCCGGTACCGCAGAGCAGTCCGCGCACGCGGGCACTTCCCGAACGACGCCGCCGCGCTGAAATGCCTCTACCTCGTGACCAGATCGCTTGACCCGACCGGGCGCGGCAGGGCACGCTGGGCGACGAGATGGAAGCCGGCGCTGAACGCGTTCGCGATCGCATTCGAAGGCCGAATCAACTAATGAACGCCAAACCAGATCCACCGTTTATCGGACACACCCGCGAGACGGTGATCCGTCCACGGCCGAGACCGGCCCGTCACCGTCGGCATCAACGGCTCCAGCACAGCCCACACCTCGTCAGAGATCTCTTGTCGCGTC
>NZ_QFPF01000035.1 GCF_003248605.1 Microbacterium sp. | reverse complement strand
CTGGATGACGGGTCGGTGCTGGCCATGCCCCGAGTCTATGACCGAGCGGCGATGCGCAACCGCGCGAGTGCGGACAACACACCGGCGAGTTCTTTGGCGTCGGCCACGCGGAGAGTCGCCGCCGTCTCACCCTCGCCCACTCGGATGCCGAGGTCCGCGTCACCGAGGCTCGCCAGAGCGTCCTCGTCCGTGACGTCGTCCCCCGCGAAGACGACCGCCGTGGCCCCCGTCTGCTCGCGCAGCTGCGCGACTGCGGAGTCCTTGCCCTCGTGCCGCCACGCGAATTCGAGGATGTCGCGACCCGAGCGGCGCCGCCAGTCCGGTGCATGCCGCGCGACGATGTCGTCGACCGCGGCGGCCGCGGCGGCGGCATCCGTCGGGGAACACAATCGGGTGTGCAGCCCGAAGCCGAAGGCCTTGTGCTCGATCCACGCGCCCTCGATGTGCTCGACGGCGCGCTCGGCCGCCGCGCGCAGCGCCTCGGAGTCCCCGGCGTGAGGATTCTCGCTCGACGCGAGGGCCTCGGCCGTCCCGGAGACCTCGTGCCGCGCCGAAGTCCTCGCCTGGGACCCCGCCGCGTCGGCGTCGAAACCCTCGGGATGCCGGAACTCCGCGCCGTGGGATCCCGCGAGGTGCACGGGCGACCCCGGCTCGTACTCCGCGATCACCGCGAGGTCGGCGAGGGTGCGCCCGGAGACGAAGGCGACCACGGTGTCGGGAGCCGCGGCGAGCTCGCGGACGGCGGTCGCGGACTCGGGAAGCGCGCGCGCCGACATCGGCTCGTCGGTCAGGGGCGCGAGCGTGCCGTCGAAGTCGAGGGCGATGAGCAGCCGCTCCGCGCCGGCGACCTTCTCGAGGGCGACCGCGATGTCATCGGGCAAGGAGGCGTGGTCGTGGCTCACGCGGTCGCCTCCGCCCGGGTGCGCGCCTGATCGAGGGCGGCGAGGAAGCTGCGCGACCAGGCGTCCACGTCGTGCTCGAACACCCGGCGGCGCAGGGATCGCATGCGTCTGCCCTGCTCGGCACCGGGCATCTCGATCGCCCGCATGATCGTGTCCTTGAGCCCGCCGATGTCGTGCGGGTTGATCAGCAGCGCGCTGCCGAGCTCATCGGCGGCACCCGCGAACTCGCTGAGGACGAGCACGCCGCGGTTGTCCAGGCGCGCAGCCAGATACTCCTTGGCGACGAGGTTCATGCCATCGCGCAGGGCGGTGACGAGCATGACGTCGGCGGCGAGGAACAGGGCGACCATCTCCTCGCGCGGATAGCCGTGGTGGAGGTATCGGATCGCCGTGTGCCCGACGCTGTCGAACGTGCCGTTGATGCGGCCGACCGTCAGCTCGATCTCGTCACGCAGCTGCGCATAGGCCTCGACGCGCTCGCGGCTCGGGCTCGCGACCTGCACGAGGGTGACGTCGCTGACGTCGAGGCGGCCGTCCTCGAGCAGCTCGCCGAACGCCTTCATGCGGTGGCGGATGCCCTTGGTGTAGTCGAGCCGGTCGACGCCCAGAAGGATCTTGCGAGGATTGCCGAGCCCCTCGCGGATCTCCCGCGCTCGCGCCTGCACCTCCGGTCGACGGGCGATCTCGGCGTAGGACTCGGCGTCGATCGAGATGGGGAATGCCTTCGCGAGCGCCGTGCGGGTACCGCCGCCGGGCACGGGCACGGTGATGCCCGACGCCTTGGTGTCGTAGCGCAGCTGGCGGCGCACCGCGCGGGCGAAGTTTCCGGCATCCGCCACCCGCTGGAATCCGATGACGTCGGCGCCGAGCAGTCCCTCGAGCACTTGCCGCCGCCAGGGCAGCTGCGAGTACAGACCGTATGCCGGAAAGGGAATGTGGTGGAAGTAGCCGATCGTCACATCGGGGCGCAGCTCGCGCACCATCTTGGGCACGAGCTGCAGCTGGTAGTCCTGCACCCAGACGGTGCCGCCCTCGGCGACCACCGCGGCCGCGGCCTCGGCGAAGCGCTGATTGACGCTGACGTACGCCTCCCACCACACGCGGCGATAGCGCGGGGCGGCGATGACGTCGTGGTAGAGCGGCCAGATCGTGTCGTTCGAGAAGCCCTCGTAGTAGAGCTCGACGTCGTCGGCGGTGAGCGTGATCGGCACGAGGTGCGTGCCCTCGAAATCGAAGGGCTCCAGTTCGAGATCGGGCTTTCCTGCCCACCCGACCCAGGCGCCGTCGGCGCGCTTCATCACCGGCTCGAGGGCGGTCACCAGACCCCCGGGCGACCGGCGCCACTCGCCGTCCCCTTCGGCGCGATCGACGGGGAGCCGGTTGGCCACGACGACGAATTCGGCGCGATCGGGAAGACTGTCGGTGCTCACGGGGGCCTCTCACGGGGCGTCGGGTCGGGCGATGGGGCCTTTCCAGGCTACCCGGAGCCGCCGAGGACCCGAGGGGACTTGCGCCCCCGGCCGGCGATTGTCAAGGCTGCTGCAGCCCGCGGGTGACGCAGTAGCGTGGGGCCATGCGCAAGTACCTCTTCGGCACCGGCATCATCACGGCCTTCACGGGCGGGATCACCCTGCTGCGCTCCGCGCGCGAGGGCGAGTTCACCTGGCGCACCGCCCTGGCGTGGCTCAGCTGGGGTATCTCGCTCTCACTCGCGATCGGCTCGATCGTCGACACCCGGCGCGCGACCCGCGGCCGCCCGATCGCCGACGACTCCCCCGTGCACGGCAAGGAGCAGAAGCTGCTGAAGAAGCGCCTGCGCTCCTGAGCGGGCCGCCTCACGCCGTGCTCAGCGCGTGAGAATCAGCGCCTCGCCCTGCCCGCCCCCGCCGCACAGGCCCACCGCCGCCGTGCCGGTCCCACGGCGGACCAGCTCGTGCACGGCGTGCACGACGAGCCGCGCACCCGACGCACCGATGGGGTGACCGAGCGCGATGCCGCCGCCGTGGATGTTCACGACGTCGTCGTCCAGGCCCAGATGGCGCTGGGATGCTGCCACCACGGCACCGAACGCCTCGTTGATCTCGACCAGGTCGAGATCTCGCGGGTCGAGGCCCTGCTTCGCGCACGCGCGCTCGATGGCCCGAGCGGGCTGCGCCTGCAGCGAGTTGTCGGGTCCGGCGACCTGACCGGAGGCGCCCACCGCCGCCAGCACCCGCCAGCCGTTGTCGTCGGCGTGCGCGCGCGTCGTGACGACGACGGCCGCCGCCCCGTCGGAGATCTGCGACGCGTTGCCAGCCGTGATCGAACCGCCCTCGGCGAACGCGGGACGCAGCCGCGCGAGCGTGTCCGCCGTGGTGTCGTCGCGGATGCCCTCATCGGCCGTCAGCACGAGGGGCTCGCCCCGGCGCTGCGGCACTTCGACGGGCACGATCTCGGCGTCGAAGATTCCTGCATCACGAGCGGCGGCCGCACGCTGATGCGAGCGGGCGGCGATGGCATCCTGCTCTTCGCGCGTGATCTCGAAACGCGGGTTGTGCCTCTCGGTCGACGCTCCCATGCTGTCGCGGTCGTAGGCGTCGGTGAGACCGTCGTGCGCCATGTGGTCGAGCACCTCGACGCTGCCGTACGCCCAGCCCTCGCGGGAATCCATCAGCAGATGCGGGGCACGCGTCATGGACTCCGTGCCCGCAGCGACCACGACCGTCGCGTCGCCGGTCGCGATCATGCGCGCCGCGTCGATGACGGCCGTGAGGCCCGACAGGCACACCTTGTTCACCGCGACGGCGTGCACGTCCCAGCCCAACCCCGCGCCGATCGCCGCCTGCCGCGCCGGATTCTGACCGGCCCCCGCCTGCAGCACCTGGCCGACGATGACGGCGTCGACCGCATCCGCCGGAACTCCCCCGCGCTCGAGGGCGCCTCGGATCGCGAGCGAGCCGAGCTGGACGGCGGTGAACGGCGCGAGTAGGCCCTTCAGACGCCCCTGCGGTGTGCGCGCGGCCGCGACGATGACGGTGTCGGCGGTGTTCATACCGTCACCGCCCGCAGCGCCGGCGAGATCGTCAGCCGCGGCTCGGTCGCCGCGATGACCTCGTCGACGGTGACGCCCGGGGCCGTTTCGACGAGCACGAGCCCCTCGTCCGTGACGTCGATGACGGCGAGATCCGTGATGATGCGGTCGACGACGCCGCGCCCCGTGAGCGGCAGCGAGCATTCGTCGACGATCTTGGCCGACCCGTCCTTCGCGACGTGTTCCATCAGCACGATGACACTCGCCGCGCCGTGCACGAGATCCATCGCGCCGCCCGGCCCCTTGACCATCTTTCCGGGGATCATCCAGTTGGCGAGGTCTCCCCCGCGCGAGACCTGCATCGCGCCGAGGATGGCCGCGTCGATCTTGCCGCCGCGGATCATCCCGAAGCTCGTGGCCGAGTCGAAGTAGGAGGCCCCGGGCAGGGTCGTGACGGTCTCTTTGCCGGCGTTGATCAGGTCGGGATCGACGGCGTCCTCGGTCGGGTACGGACCCACGCCGAGGATGCCGTTCTCGGACTGCAGGACCACGGTGATCCCCTCGGGCACGTGGTTGGGCACGAGCGTCGGCAGGCCGATGCCGAGGTTGACGTACGAGCCGTCCGAGAGCTCGGCGGCCGCGCGCGCGGCCATCTCATCGCGGGTGAGTGCCATGGTCATTCTCCTGTTCCCGAACCGGGCGAGGCCTGTCGCGACGGCGACACGGTGCGTCGCTCGATCCGCTTCTCGATGCCGGTGCCGACCTCGACGACGCGGTGCACGAAGATCCCCGGCAGGTGGATGCCGTCGGCATCGAGTTCGCCCGGCTCCACGAGTTCTTCGACCTGGGCGATGCACACGCGCCCCGCCATCGCGGCGAGGGGGTTGAAATTGCGCGCGGCCTTGTTGAAGACGAGGTTGCCGTGACGGTCGCCCCGCACGGCGTGGACAAGCGCGAAGTCGGTGGTGATGCTCTCCTCCAGCACGAATTCGCGGGAGCGACCGTCCCGCTCGAAGGTGCGGACGTGCTTGGGCGGCGAGGCGAGCGCGACACCTCCCGCGCCGTCGTAGCGCTGCGGCAGCCCGCCCTCGGCGACCTGCGTGCCGACGCCGGTCTGGGTGTAGAACGCGGCGATGCCCGACCCGCCGGCGCGCAGCTTCTCGGCGAGCGTGCCCTGCGGCGTCAACTCGACCTCGAGCTCGCCGGAGAGGAACTGGCGCTCGAACTCCTTGTTCTCCCCCACGTACGACGACGTCATCTTGCGGATCCGCCGGGCACCCAGCAGCACGCCGAGGCCCCAGTCGTCGACGCCGCAGTTGTTGCTGACGATGCTGAGGTCGGTGGTGCCCTGCGCGAGCAGGGCCTCGATGAGGGCGATGGGGTTGCCCGAGAGCCCGAATCCCCCCACCGCCAGCGTCGCGCCGTCCGGGATGTCGGCGACGGCCTCGTCGGCGGTGGCAACCTGCTTGTCGATCACTCGTCACTCCTTCGTGTGCGGTTCATCCAGCGTGCTCCTGTCGGTGCCGTTGCGCCAACCGTGCGCTTGCGATGTGGTCGCATGCACGCCTAGTGTCCATATCGTGGGACAGGCTGGAGTCGTGCCGGGCGCGCAGGCGATCGCCCGCGCCGCGGCGCTGCTGCGGCTCGTGACCGCGGCGGGCGAGGAGGGTGCCGCGGTGCAGGACCTCGCCCGCACCGCCGGCCTGACCCGATCCACCGCCTACCGTCTGCTCACCGCGTTGCGCGCCGAGGGCCTGGTGGATCACGACGAGGCGAAGGCGCGATGGATGCCGGGGCCCGAGCTCTTCCTGATGGGCCAGGTGGCGGCATCCCGGTACGACATCACCGCCCAGGCGGGCGACATCGTGCGTTCGCTCGCGGTGCGCACGGAGGAGAGCGCCTTCCTCTCGGTGCGCCGCGGGGATGAGACCGTGTGTCTGCTGCGCGAGGAGGGCTCGTTCCCGATCCGCTCGTTCGTCCTGAGCGAGGGGGTGCGCTTTCCGCTCGGCGTCGCCTCGGCGGGGCTCGCGATCCTCGCCTTCCTCCCGCCCGACGAGATCGACGCCTACCTCCAGCGTCACCCCGAGCTCGCAGAGCGCTGGGGTGCATCCCACGATGTGGCGCGGCTGCGCACCCGCGTGGCAGAGACGCGCGACCGCGGCTACGCCGTCAATCCCGGCCTGATCGTGGCGGGCAGCTGGGGCATCGGCGCGGCGGTGTTCGACCGGGCGGGGCGGCCCGAATGGGCCCTCAGCCTCACCGGCGTGCAGTTCCGCTTCGATCCCGACCGCCTCCCGACGCTCGGGCGCACGCTGCTGGCGCACGCCCACCAGCTCACGACGCGCCTGACCCGCCCGCTGCCGCGGTGAGCATCGCCGCTCAGCCGGCGGCGAGCGCGGCGACGCGGGAGGCCCCCTCGGGCGCGAGCACGATCGTGTAGTGGTTCACGTCCGGCACCCGCTCGTGGCGGATCTCGGGATGCTGGGCGAGCAGCCCCGCGAGATGACCCTCCTCGTACAGCCCCGGCTGCTCGTCGCGCAGCCCCCTCGGCGCCGTCAACAGCACCGCCGGGTGGGCCAGTCGCGCCAGCGCATCGCCTATCGCGGTGCCCGTGTTGAGATCGATCGTGTCTT
Source organism: Microbacterium sp. (assembly GCF_003248605.1). Taxonomy (GTDB): domain Bacteria; phylum Actinomycetota; class Actinomycetes; order Actinomycetales; family Microbacteriaceae; genus Microbacterium. The sequence continues at coordinate 14,623 of NZ_QFPF01000035.1, read as the reverse complement.
CGACCGTCGTGGCGTACGACGTCGCCGGGCGCAGCGCACCATCCTCGGGCACGAGATCGTACGCCAGGTAGCGCTCCAGCGGCTCCGACCAATCGGCCGCGAACGCGGGATGCGCCCGCCAGAATGCGAGGTACTCCGCGACGTCGGCGAACCTCATGTGCAGGCGATCGGCGGTCGCCCCCAGAACGCTCTGCACGACCTCGTCGGGGGTGAGCCCCGGGGGTACGTCCAGCGGCAGTCCACCGTCCACGAGCAGGAGGCGCGAGACACGCGCGGGGTGCCGGGCGGCGAGCACGACACTCACGAACGCCCCCATGGAGTGTCCGACCACGACGGAGCTGCCGATGCCGAGGGCGTCGAGCACGGCGGCGAGGTCGTCCGCGTGGGCGGCCATCCCCGCGGGGCCCTGCACGTCGCGGCTGGCGCCGCGTCCGCGCAGGTCCGGTGCGATCGCGCGAACACCGTCGGGGAGGGCGTCCACGACAAAGGGCCAGGCGAGGTGCGACGAGGTGATCCCGTGCACGAGCAGCACGTCGGCGGTGTGCGGGCCGACGGCATCCCAGATGCCGACCCGCAGCGCGCCACCGGCCACGGGCACGTCCATCGTGCGGTACGGGTGCCGCGACGCCCCCGCCGCAGCACCCGCCCGCGCCCCCGCGTCCGCCGCGGCGGCCCCCGTCGCCGTGTCGCCGCCCGCGGTCACCGGGCGCTCCATCCGCCGTCCATCGTGTACGACGCGCCGGTGACCATACCCGCCGCGTCCGACACGAGCCACCCGGCGAGATCGGCGACCTCGTCGGGTTCGACGAGGCGCTTGATCGCGCTCTCGGCGAGCATCACCCGCGCGACCACCTCGGACTCGTCGATGCCGTGCATGCGCGCCTGGTCGGCGATCTGCTTCTCGACCAGAGGCGTGCGGACGTAGCCGGGATTGATGCAGTTGCTGGTGACGCCGTGCGCTCCACCCTCGAGCGCGGTGACCTTGGAGAGACCCTCGAGTGCGTGTTTGGACGCGACGTACGCCGATTTGAAGGGGCTCGCGCGCAGCCCGTGCACGCTCGAGATGTTGACGACGCGTCCCCAGCCTCGGCGGTACATGCCCGGCAGGACGGCGCGGATCAGCAGGAACGGCGCCTCGACCATGAGTCGCTGCATGAGCCGGAAGTCCTCGGGCGCGAACTCGTGCAGCGGCGCCACCCGCTGGATGCCCGCGTTGTTGACGAGGATGTCGGCCTCGAGCGGGACGTCCTGCCACGACGTCGTCGCCGAGAGGTCGATCTGCCACGCCTCGCCGCCGATCTCGCGGGCCGCATCCTCGGCGGCCTCGCCGTCGACATCGGCCACGATGACATGGGCACCGCGCGCCGAGAGCAGTCGCGCGCACGCGCGGCCGATACCGCTCGCCGCGCCCGTGACGATCGCGCGCCGTCCTTCGAGGTTCTGCTCGCTCATGAGAGCTCCTTCCTGTGCCCGGGCGCGAGGGCGTTGTCGATGACGCGCATCATCGCGTCGAAGATCTCCGGCTGCAGCTGACGCGGCGGATCCCCCGCCGCGTCTCGCTCCCACAGCAGGAATCGCATCCCGATCAGCTCGCCGATGCCCATCAGCGACCAGGCCGTGACCTGCGGATCGAGGCCGGGATCGACATCGCCCGCGCCCTGCGCCGCGCGGAGCCCCGCCTCGTACCCCTCGACGATGCGCGTGTAGTGCAGCCGCAGCGTCTCGGGAGAGACGAACTCCGCCTCACGCACCACGCGGTACAGCGCCGGGTGCGCGGCCGTGAACCGGAAGAAGCCGGCAAATCCCGCCCGCTCGGCCTCGAGGCGGGACGACGCGCCCTGCATCGCCTCGGCCATCGAGTGGCGTACGCGGCGGTTCAGATCGAGCACGAGTGCCTCGAAGATGGACTGCTTGCTGTCGAAGTAGAGGTAGAAGGTGCCGAGCCCGATGCCCGCCCGCTCCGTGATCCGCACGATGGAGGCCTCGTGGTAGCCGGCGTCGGCGAAGACGTGCTCGGCGGCCTCCAGCAGCCGTGCGCGCGTGGCCTCGCCCCGCTTCGTCAGCGGCCGGCCCGTCGCCTGCGACACCGGCTCGGGCGCCTCCTCGATGTGGTGGTCATGCAGGATCATGCGTCTCCTCCTCCATGAGCCGAGCGGCCCGCTCCCGCAGCCTCGCGCGGGCGATCTTGTCGATCCCCGATCGCGGCAGTTCCGCAACGAGGACCGCGTGGACCGGCACCTTGAACGCCGCAAGATGGCGTCGGGCGTGCGTGAGCAGTTCGTCCTCCGACAGTGTGGCGCCGGGTCTCGGCACGACGAACGCGACACCCCGCTCGCCCCATACCCGATCGGGCGCGCCGACCACCGCCACCTCGCCGACCAGCGGATGACGCGCGAGCACCCGCTCCACCTCGGCGGGCGCGACGTTCTCACCGCCCGAGATGTAGATGTCCTTCAGCCTGTCCACCACCGCGTACACCCCGTCGGCGTCGCGATGCACCAGGTCGCCGGTGCGCAGCCAGCCGTCCGCGAGGGCACGCGCGGTTGCGGTGGCATCACCCAGGTATCCGGCGAAGACGCTGGGACCGCGAACCTGCAGCTCGCCGGTCGCGATCCCTGCGAGCTCCAGCCCTGAGCGCGGGTCGGTGATCCGCACGTCCACGTGCGGATAGGGCCGGCCGACAGCGCCGGGCCGGGCGGCGACCTCGTCCGCGGGCAGGTGCAGCACGTTCGGGGCGGCCTCGGTCAGGCCGTAGCCCTGGGTCAGGGCGACTCCATGCGTGGCCCACTCCTCGTGCAGGTCGGGGGGCATCGTCGCGCCCCCGACCAGAGCCAGACGCACGGAGTGCAGATCGGCGGCGCGGAAGGAGTCGTCGTCCGCCAGCATCCGGTACTGCGTGGGGACGCCCATCATGCAGGTCACGCCCCGCTCACGGATCAGCTGCAGCACGCGGCGCGGCTGGAACGACCGCTCGAGCACGACCGTCGCCCCCACCCACCACGCCAGCAGCGGCTGCACGTTCCAGGCCGCGACGTGATGCTGGGGCAGCATGGCCAGCACCACGTCGTCTTCGCGCACGGGCAGCGCCCCCGAGAGGGCGAGATTGTTCCAGAAGCAGTTGGCGTGGGTGAGCACCACGCCCTTCGGTGCCGCCTCGCTGCCGGAGGTGAAGATCACCAGCAGCGGATCGTCGTCGCGCACGGGCGCGTCGCCCGCCGCGCTCGCCCGCGCGAACGGCGGCACGGAGATCTCCGCACCCGTGGTGCCCAGCTGCCGCACGGCGCGGATCGGCCCCGCATCGCCCGCTTCCGCGCGCAGCGCGGCCGCGGCGAGCGCGTCGTACTCGTCGTCGACCAGGACGAGCGCGGGATCGCTGCGACGCAGAAGGTCGGCGATCTCGCCGGGTGTCAGCCGCCACGACAGCGGAACGAACGCCACGCCCGCGAGCGCGCAGGCGAAGAACGCCACGACGTGGTCGATCGAATTGCCCGAGATCGTCGCGATGCGCGCGCCGGGCCCGTACCCGGCCGTACGCAGGCGCGCGGAGAGCTGCCTCGCGCGCGCGGCCAGCCTGCCGTAGCCGATCGTGACGCCGCGATCGTCGATCGCGACCCGGTCCGGGGCGTGAGCCGCGCGATCGGTGAGCCAGCGCCCGATCGTGTGCGGCTCGTCCTGCGCGCGCGTGTCGGCCTCGGATCCCGGCGCCGCGATCACGCCTTCACCTCCACGGGCTCTTCGGCCTGCGCGTCGTCGGCGTCCAGGCGTCCGAGCGCCGTCGCGCGACGCCCACCGCGTCGCCGCCGCGCCCAGGTGTCGACCGTTCCGGCGATTCCGCCCGGCAGGAACATCACGACGAGGATGAAGAGCACGCCGAGGATGAACAGCGGCTCCGACAGAGGCACCCGCAGCACGTCGGGAAGACCCGCGACCGCCTCGGAGCCCGCGAGAACCGTCAGACGCTGATCCAGCAGCGTGTAGAGCACCCCGCCGACGATCGCCCCCCACCGGAACCCGACACCGCCGAGCACCACCATCACGAGCACTGTGATCGTGAGATCGGCCGACACCGAACGCGGCGCCGTGCCGGACTGCAGCAGCATGTACGCGACGCCCGCGAGCGACGCGCAACCGGCCGCAACGACGAAGACGGTGAGCTTGGCCGCGTAGGGCGAGAGTCCGAGCACCCGCACGCGCACCTCGTTCTCCCGCACGGCGCGGGTGAGGTGGCCCAGGCGTGATCGATCGACCCACAGCACCACGAGGTACACGAGCACCAGCACGACAAGGCTCAGCCAGTAGAGGTTGCGCGCGTTGATGACGCCGACGAGAAAGCCGGGCACCGAGTCGGTCTCGAGCCCGAGGCCCTCCTCGCCGCCCGTGAGCTGCTGGTTGCGGCGCACGAGCACGGACCCCGCCTGAGCGAAGGCGAGGGTGACCATCGCGAACGGGATGCCGGAGACACGCATGCTCACCGCGCCGGTCACCAGCGCGATCACGAGTCCGCCGATCAGGGCGACGAGGATCCCGGGCCAGAGCGCCATGCCCGTCTGCTCGAGCACGATGCCGAGACCGTACGCGCCGGCACCGAAGTAGAGGGCATGACCGAAAGACAGCATCCCGGACGTGCCCAGCAGCAGGTTGTACGAGAGCGCGAGGGCCGCGAAGACCATGCAGAGCGAGAGCAGGGCGAGGCTGCCCGGTGTGTACGTGGGCCCCGGAAGGACGCCCGGGATGCTGAGGTTCAGCAGCGGCAGGATCGCCAGGACGACGATCCCGGCCACGCCCGCGGCGATCGGCAGCAGGGGACGCAGGGCCCATCGCGGGGTGCGGGTGACGCTCATGCCTTCCTCCCGAGGAGTCCGCGCGGGCGCACGAGCAGCACGACCGCGAGCAGCGCCACGACGATGAAATCGCCCGTGCCGCCGAGATAGAAGTTGGCGAACTGCTGCAGCACCGCCACGAGGACCGAGGCGATCGCGGCCCCGATGAGGGAGCCGAGACCGCCGATGACCGTGACGATGAACGCGAAGATCAGCAGGGTCTGCCCGAGGTGCGCCGAGACGTAGCCCGTGTAGTGGGCGGCGAGCACACCCCCGATTCCGGCGGCGGCGCCCCCGATCGCGAACACGAGGGTGAAGGAGCGGCGCACGTCGATGCCGAGCGCGGTGACCATCGAGCGGTTCTCGACGCCCGCGCGGATGATCATGCCGTAGCGGGTGCGGCGCAGGAAGATCACGAGGGCGGCGAGCACGAGGATCGCGGCGGCGATCAGCACCCAGTAGGTGTTCGGGATGCGGGCGCCGAGCACCTCGGTCGTGTCGCGCAGCCACGACGGGCCCGCGATGTAGATCGGATCGGTGCCCCAGATGCCCTCGAACAGGGCGACCGCGGCGAACGAGAGCCCCACGGTGACGAGCACCTGTTCGATGTGTCTTTCGTAGAGCGGGCGGATGAGGGCCAGTTCGGTCACGGTCGCGAAGATCGCACCGATCGCGGCGCCCACCAGCACCGAGAGGAGGAACCCTCCCCACGACGCGGTGTCCAGACGCCGTGCGACCTCCCAGCCGAGGAACGCGCTGAGGGTGAGGAATGCGCCGTGCGCGAAGTTGAGCACGTGCATGAGCCCGTAGATCAGGCTGAGGCCGGACGCGATCAGGAAGTACAGGGCGCCGAGGCCGATGCCGGTCAGCAGCACGAGGACGAGGGCACTCATGCGGCCGCCTCCGCGTGCACGCCGAGCAGCCGCCGGGTGAGCTCCTCGTCGTCGAGGATGCCGGTGGCCGAGCCCGTGTGCACGACACGTCCACTCTCGATGACGATCGCATCTCCCGCCAGGGCGCGGACGACCTCGAGGTTCTGCTCGACGAGCAGGATCGGCACGAGGCGAGAGGCCTCGCGGAGCGCATCGGCGACCTCGCCCACGATCCGCGGCGCGAGGCCCTTGGTGGGCTCGTCGACGAGCAGGAGCCGGTTGTCGTTGAGCAGCGCCCGTGCCACCGAGACCATCTGCTGCTGCCCTCCCGAGAGCGTGCCGGCCGCCTGGCCCCGTCGCGTGACGAGGTCGGGAAAGAGCTGTGCGACCAGTTCGCGCCGCTCTTCGAGCCGGTCGGCATCCGCCGCGCCGCGCCGCGAACGGCGCTCGGCGAGGGCGAGGTTCTCGGCCACGGTGAGTCCCGCGAACACCTCGCGGTCCTCGGGCACGTAGCCGACGCCCCGCTGCACGATGCGATGTGTCGGAAGGGCGTCGATCCGCTCCCCCGCCAGTCGCACCTCGCCGCGACGGTGGATGAGCCCCAGGATCGCGCGCAGCGTGGAGGTCTTGCCGACGCCGTTGCGACCGAGCACGGCCGTGATCCCGGTCGCCGCGACGGCGAACGAGACGTCCTCCACGACCTGCTGACCCGCGATCGTGGCCTTCAGATGGGTGACGGTGAGGATCGGCTCGGGCAGTGTCGCCGCCGCGGTGCCGGCAGCAGCCGGGTGCGCCGCGCTCATGCCGCCGTCCCCAGATAGGCGCTCTGCACGAGCGGGTCGGCCATGACCTTCTGCGGAGTGTCGAAGGCGAGGATGCTGCCGGAGTACATCACCGCGACGCGGTCGACGAGCCCCATCAGCACATCGATGTGGTGCTCGACCATGACGACCGTCGCTCCCGACTCGCGCTGCATGTCGCGGATGTTCTCGACGAGGCCCGCGACGTCACCGGAGGCGACCCCGGCCATCGGCTCGTCCAGCAGCACGGTGCGCGCGCCCGCGACCAGCAGCACGGCGATCTCGAGCTTGCGCTTGTCACCGTGCGAGATGTCGCCCGCCGCGGCGTCGGCCTTGTGCGAGAGGCCGACACGATCGAGGGTCTGCCGAGCCGTACGGGTGGCAGCATCCGTCGGCCGGGGAAAGGTCAACAGGGAGTAGTTGCCGCCCTGCTTCGCCTGCGCGGCGAGCCGCACGTTCTCGAGCACGCTCAATCGGGGGAACAGGCTGGATGTCTGGAAGGTGCGCCCGAGCCCCGCCCGCGCCCGGCGGGGTACCGACAGCGTCGTGATGTCGGCACCGTCCATGAGGATGCGGCCCGCCGTCGGCCGAACGAGGCCGGAGATCACGTTGAACAGTGTGGTCTTTCCGGCTCCGTTGGGCCCGATCACGCCGACGAGCGAACCCGGGGCGATCACGAGGTCGACGTCCTCGAGGATTCTCGCGCCGCCGATCTGCAGGCCCAGGCCCGAGATCTCGAGCGCGGGCGGGGCTGGGGTCGTCATCGCCCGATCACTCCGCCTCTGCCGGGGCGACCGCTTCGGCGTCGGCGGTGTCGACCAGTTCGGGCACGAACGAGCCACCGTCGGCGACGAGGCGCACCTGGTACATCTCCTGGATGAGGGCGTGGTCGCCGACCCGCACCGTCGTGGTGCCCTTCGGGCCCTCGAACTCGTAGCCCTCGAGGGCTTCGATCATGCCGTCGACGGTGCCCTCGCCCTCGCGGATCGCCTGCACGATCATCAGCGCGGCGGTGAATCCATCGGGGGTGAACAGGTCGGGTGTGCCGCCCGCCTCTTCGACGGCCTCGATCATCGCGGTGTTGACCTCGGAGTCGTTCGCGCCCGCGAAGTAGTGGTTGAGGAAGCTGATCTGCTCGGACGCCTCACCGTATGCGCCGAAGGTCGCGGCATCGCCCAGGCCCGTGACGACGGGCACCGCGTCGAGGACGCCCTGCTGGCTCATCGCCTGCCACATGGCGCCGGACGTCGCTCCCGCCCATGCCACGAACACGAGGTCCGGTTCGCCCGCGACGACCTGCTGCGCGAACGGCGTGAACTCCGTGACGTCCTCGGCGACGAGCACCGCATCGACCGTGGCGCCCTGAGCGCCGAGGATCGCCTCGACGGCGGCCTGGTTGCCCTGACCGAAGGCGTTGTTCTGTGCGAAGACCGTGATCTTGCGCCCCTCGATGTCGTCGAGGAACGTACCCGCCGTGGCGACGTCCTGCGCGCTCTGGCGTCCGGAGCGGAACGTGTACTCGTTGATGCCCGTGAGGGCGTCGGCAGCGGCCGGGCCCGAGATGAAGAGCACCTGGTTCTGCGCGGCCTGCTCGGCCACCGCGAGGGCGACACCCGACGAGGCGCTGCCGGCGAGGATCTGCACGCCCTCGCCGATGAGCTCCTTCGCGATCGTCACCGCGGTGTCGGGGTTGCCGGCGTCGTCGCGGTAGTCGACCTCGATGGTCGTCCCGTCGACCTCGCCGGTGCCGTCGGTCGCGTAGTCCAAGCCCGCTCGGAATCCCTCGAGGTACTGCTCCCCGTAGCCCGCCAGCGGCCCCGTCTCGCTCGTGATGACGCCGACGGTGACCGATTCGGCGGCTTCGCCGTCCGTTCCCTCGCCGCCGTCGGTGCCGGCCTGCGGCGCGCACGCCGACAGGAAGAGGGCCGCGGCTGCCGCCGCCGATCCCCAGAGCAACTTCTTCGTAACGCGCATGTGCGTGCCTTTCGCCATTGAGAGGTGCAGGTACCTGAAACCCGATTCAGGTTATGGCGAAAGCGTAGATCGCGGGGCGCGGACGTGTCAACAGGCCGCGAACGACGAAAGGCCCTGGAACTGGCGAGAGTTCCAAGGCCTTCCTGGTGCACCCCCTCGGACTTGAACCGAGAACCCACTGATTAAGAGTCAGTTGCTCTGCCGATTGAGCTAGAGGTGCAAAGGGAACGCCCGGGTGGAGCCGGGCGAACCGAGGTTCAACGTTACCATCATGATGACGCTCACCGCCAATCGAGACAGGGGTCGCCGGTATCCTTTACCGTGTGACCTTCCCCGCCGGTTCGACTCCCCCGCTCGCGTCCGAGTCCCCGGCCGTCATCGCCTCGGCGTCGACGTCGCGCGCCGACGATCTCGCCCTCGCCCTGCGACTGGCGGATGCTGCCGCCGCAGCATCGATGGCCCGTTTCGACGCCGCCGACCTCGACATCCGCACCAAGGCCGATTCGTCGCCCGTGACCGAGGCCGATCTCGCCACCGAGCGCGCGATCCGAGACATCCTGTCCCTGGAACGGCCCGGCGACGGCGTCTTCGGCGAGGAGTTCGGCACGACCGGAGATGCCGCCCGGCAGTGGATCATCGACCCGATCGACGGCACCGCGAACTACATGCGCGGCATCCCGATGTGGGGCAACCTCATCGCGCTGGCGGTCGAGGGTCGCCCTGTCGTGGGCGTCGTCGGGGTTCCGGGCATCGGGCGACGCTGGTGGGCGGCCGAGGGTCTCGGCGCGTTCACGAACACCCCCGACGGCGGCGAACGCCGCCTGCGGGTGTCGGATGTCGACGACATCGCCGAGGCCAGCGCGAGTTTTCAGAGCATCGGCCAGTGGGATGACGCGGGGCGGCTCGACGCCCTGATCGCTCTGACCCGCGCGGTGCGCCGCGACCGCGGCTACGGCGATGTCTGGCCCTACATGCTGCTCGCCGAAGGGCGGCTCGAGTTCGTCGCCGAGTTCGACGTGAAGGAGTACGACATCGCCGCCGTGGTGCCCATCGTCACCGAGGCGGGCGGACGATTCACCTCGTTCGACGGCGACGACACGCTCGCCGCCCGCTCCTCGCTCGCCACGAACGGCGTGCTGCACGAGGCGTTCCTCGATCTGCTGCATTCCGCCCCGACGCCGGCCACCGCCTGATGCCCCGTCTGTCCTGGCCCTCCCGCTCCCCGCGGCGGCGCGCCGTGTCGGGCCTCGCCGTGGGCGCGCTCGCGCTCACCCTCGCGGCCTGTGCCGGCGAATCGACGCCGCCCTCGGCATCCACCGCTCCCGAGCCGAGCGCGACGGCCACCGCCGCCCCGGCCTCCCCCAGCCCCGCACCCACCGTCGATGCGGCGGCCGTGACCTGCGAGTCGCTGATTCCCGCCGACCTCATCGACACCTTCACCGCCGCGGGATGGACGGTGCGCGACGACCCGTTCCGCGTGGCCGACATCGAGCTCGAGAGCGGGCACTGGTGCACGTGGGGAGATTTCGCCGGCGCGGCCAGCGACAACGTGCAGATCTACGGGTGGGCGCCCATCGACGAGGAGACCGCCGCAGAGACCCAGTCGGCGCTGGTCTCGGACGGCTGGGTGCGCGAGGAGGAGGACGCGGTCGTCTTCATCACCGAGAATCCCGACACCACCGTGTCGACCGACGCGCAGGGCTACGGCATGACGCTGCAGTTCGGCGAGGGATGGGTCACGGTCTCCGACACCAAGGAGGGGCTGCTCGTCATCGTGCTGCCCACTCCCTGACCGGCCTCCTTCGGTCGCCACAACAGGAGATGCGCCGAGAACAGGCAGATCGGCGTCCGATCCTCCTATCCCCGGCGCATGTCCTGTTCTGGGCACCGCCGGCACCGACGGCGCTGCGCGAGAGACGGGATGCTGCGGCCTATGCCGCGACGCGCGCCGCTCCCGCGACCTCGGCCGTCTTTCCGGCCGCCGCGCGACCGAGCCCGCGATAGTCCCAGCCGGCCGCGCGCCAGGCATCGGCGGGCAGGCAGTTGCGCGCGTCGATCACGACGGGGCGCGAGACGAGCGCCGCGATCTCCACGGGGTCGGCGGTGCGGAACTCGTTCCACTCCGTCAGCACCAGCACGACGTCGGCGTCCCTGACCGCGTCGGCCGTCGAGCCTGCGTACGACAGGGTCGGGAACAGCTTCTTGGCCGTGGCGCCGGCCTCGGGGTCGTAGACGCTCACGTGCGCGCCGCGCAGGTGCAGCGCGGCGGCGACGTTGAGCGCGGGAGAGTCGCGCACGTCGTCGGTGTCGGGTTTGAAGGCCGCGCCGAGCACCGCGATCCGCGCGTTCAGCACGGATCCCCCGGCGCCCTCGGTCGCGAGGTCGATGACCCGCTGGCGCTGTTCCATGTTGATCTCGTCGACCTGCTGCATGAGCCCGACGGCCGAGTAGGCACCCAGCTCCCCCGCGCGGTGCATGAGGGCACGGATGTCCTTGGGCAGGCATCCCCCGCCGAAGCCCAGTCCGGCGTTGAGGAACTTGCGCCCGATGCGGGCGTCGTAGCCGATCGCGTCCGCCAGCACCCCGACATCCGCGCCCGCCTTCTCGCACAGACCCGCGATCGCGTTGATGAACGAGATCTTCGTGGCGAGGAACGCATTGGCGCTGACCTTGACGAGCTCCGCCGTGGGCAGGTCGCACGTCACGACCGGTGCGCCGTGCGCGATCGCGGGGGCGTAGAGACGGCGCAGGCGCTCCTCGGCCCAGGGGCCGGCGCCCCCGATGACGATGCGGTCCGGACGCAGGGTGTCTTCGACGGCGAGTCCCTCGCGCAGGAACTCGGGGTTCCACACCAGCTCGGCGTGCACCGAGGCGGGCGCCGCCTCGGCGATGATGCCGCGCAGCCGCTCACCGGTGCCGACGGGCACGGTCGACTTTCCGACGATCAGGGCGTCGTGCGTGAGGTTCTCGGCGACCGCCCGCGTGGCGGCATCCACGAATCGCAGATCGGCGGCATGGCTCGACGCCTTCTGCGGGGTGCCGACGCAGATGAAGTGCACATCGCTGACCGCGATCGCCGAGGGCAGGTCGGTGGTGAAGCGCAGGCGGCCCGTCGCGACGTGTGTGGCGATGAGTTCGGGAAGCCCCGGTTCGAAGAAGGGCACCTCGCCGCGCTCGAGGGCGGCGACCTTGGCGGGGTCGGTGTCGATGCCGATGACGTCGAACCCCATCTCGGCCATCGCGGCGGCGTGGGTGGCACCGAGGTATCCGGTGCCGACGACGCTGACGCGCAGCGGCTGATCGGCGCCGTCTTCGGGCAGCGGCGGGGCGGGCTGGAGAGCGGGGCGGGAGTTCTTCACGGGATGCTCCTTACGAGGTGGGGTGCTGTCGGTGTCGGTGTCGGTGTCGGCCGTCGGAGGCTCAATACGGGATCAGGGCGAAGTTTCCGGCGGGATCGGCGAGTCCGTCCTGGAACGCCTGGCGCGTGTCGGCCCGGGAGTCGATGCGCCAGTCGTTGGTGACGCGCTCACCGTTGCTGATCGTCGTGACGGCCAGGTTGAACCAGGAGAAGCCGATGATGTCGGCGTTCTCGGTCCGGGTGAAGGCATCGAAGAGGTCGGTGACCCACTCGACCTTGTGCGCACCGATCTCGGACGCGCCGATCTCGGTGAGGATGATCGGCTTGTCGCTGATCTGGCGCAGCTGCTCGAGTGTGCGACCGAAGGTGTAGTCGAACGTCCACGTCTGCCCTTCGTCGTACGACCAGGTCTGCGAGGCCTTGTCGAACCTCGGGCGCAGATACCCGGAGACACCCACCCAGTCGACGAATTCGTCGCCGGGGTAGAGCGCTGCCAGGAACTCGACCGACTTGTTGCGGGCAGGCAGGTTGTTGACGATGTTCGGCGACCAGGTCCAGATGACGAACTGGTTGGCGCCTTCGGCTTCGAAGATGTCGTGCACGTGACGCCACATGGCGACGAAATCGCCCGGGCTGTTGCCGTTGAGGGAGGTGCCGTCGCCCTTGGTCTCGGCCCAGGGGTACCAGGTGCCGTTCATCTCGTGGTCGAGGCGGATCGCCAACGGCAGCCCCGTGGTGACGATGTCGCGCGCGTACTGCCGGAGGTAGTCGTCGAAGGCTCCGGCGACCCCGTTCTCGGGGTCTCCGATGATGCGCGGGAGCGAGTAGTCGGGCTCGACGACGACGTCGTTCTGGGCGGCGATCGGCCGCGATTCCCAGGTCAGCATGGGCACGAGGCCCCGTTCCCAGGAGCGCGTCACGGCGTCGCCTCGGAAGGGCTCGTCCCACCCGCCGAAGTACCCCACCATGCCCTGGCGGCTGCCGGCCTTCATCGCGGCGTCGTCGAACGTCGCGAAGTTGAACGGTGCCTGCGTGGTGTACATGCCGAAGTAGCGCTGATTCGGACTGATGAGGGTCTCGATCGCGGGCGCTGTCACCGCCGCCGGAGCCGGGGCGGGTGCCGGCGTCGAGGGCGCCGCGGGGCGCGGCTGGGCCGGCGAGTCGCGGTAGACCACGACCGTGTCGGGACCCGACACCTCGCCTCCGTCGTCGGGCACCGGCTCTGGCGTGGGCGTGGGCGTGGGGGTCGGCGTGGGCGTGGGGGTCGGGCTCGGGGATGCGGCGGCCTTCTTCGCCGCGGACCGGGCGCGCTCCGCGCTCGCCTCCGCGGCGGCGAGCTCCTCACGCAGCGCCTCGTTCTCGGCGACGCTGGCGGCGAGCTGCTCGTCGACCGTCACGAAGGGATCGGCCGCACCGGGGCTGGCCCAGACCGCAGCGCCGGTGACGACGAGGGCGACGACCAGCAGGCCTCCGCCGAGCGCCGCTCTCTTTCCTGCGGCGGGCGTGTCCGCCCACCAGTTCTTGTGTGACTTAGACAATGAGGAACGCCTCCAGAGCGAAGATGGTGAAGCCGATGACGTAGGGCCAGGCCGCCTTCGGGTTGAGGCGACGGCGCGGGGCGGCGGTCGGCGCCGCCTCCGCCTTGCGGGTCATCGTGCGGGTCGAGCTGCGGGTGAGCAGGGTCGTGCCGGTCGTGGGACCCGCGACGCGGTCGTCCGCCAGAGGTCCGAAGAGCTCGTCCACGCCGTCCTCCGCCGCGCCGGCGCGCGCCGGAGAATCGAACCCGTCGAGCTCCCGGTGCAGACGCTCACTCTCGGGGTCTGTCCCACCGGCGCCCGCCTCGGTGACCGGAGCGTCGCCGCCGGCGTACGCACCGGCTCGCGTGCCCCAGCCCGCGGCGTGCCCCATGCGGAAGAACCCGATCAGGCGGATCGGCATCAGGAAGGCGGTGGAGACGATGATGAAGACCGGCAGCCGGAGGAAGTCGCTGGGCTTCTCGGCGAGGTGGCGCAGCTGGCGGATCGCCATGCTCAGCACCGACGAGACGACGATGAGGACGATGACCCAGACCAGGCCCGATCCGAAGCCGAACTCCTCGAGGATCGCCTCGTAGAAGTTGTATCCCTCGCCGATCGCGGCGCGGTAGATCCATCCCCCGATGACACCGGCGAGCAGGAACGGCAGCACGATGTCCATCGCCATGAACACCGCGAGCATGGGAGCGTGTCCCAGCATCCACGGCATCATCCGCAGGGTGTTGTACTGGCTGCCGCGAGCCCAGCGCAGCTGCTGCTTGAACAGCTTCTTCACCTTCAGGGGCGCGTCGGTGTAGACGAGGCTCGTGTGCTGGTAGACGGTGCGGTAGCCCTCTTTCAGGGTCAGATTGGTCAGGGTGCGGTCGTCGGAGATCTCGAGGAACACCCCCATGAACTTCTCGGTCATGAACTTCTCCATGACCCGCATCAGGATGCTGCGCCGGAACGCGATGGTGCGCCCCGGAAGGCAGCCCACCTGGCCGAGCACGCTCTGCGCGGGCATCGCGTACAGCGAGCGCGAGTTCTCGAGCCAGTCCGCCCAGCGGGTGATCCACGAACGCTCGGGCTCGAGGATCCGCTGCCGCGTCGTCACTCCGCCCACGCGGCTGTCGGCGAAGGGCTTGATGAGCTCCTCGAGGGTGCCGGGCATCCAGACCGTGTCGGAGTCGACGAGGATCGAGATGTCGTACGTCGACATCTCGACACCCACGCGTACCGCGTTGCGTTTGCCGGCGATCGGCGTGTGCACCCAGTGCACCTGCGG
>NZ_QFPF01000034.1 GCF_003248605.1 Microbacterium sp. | reverse complement strand
CGCGTACGCCCGAGATGATGCGCACGCCCGAGTTCCACGCCTACGTCGACCAGGCGTCCGAACTGCTCTTCGGCGTCGGAGGCGCCGCGGCCGATGACCACTGACGCCACCAAGCCGCGCGCCATCCAGTGGGAGGACATCAAGCTCCCCGCCTGGCTCACCGGCCTCATCGGGGTCGTGGGCATCATCGCGCTGTGGTGGATCCTGGCCGCGACCGTCGGATCGAACGTCGGTCCCGGGCGGGTGCAGGCCGTTCCCACCCCGCCGCAGGTGCTCATCGAGTTCTTCGACACGGGCTGGGAGTTCTACCTCCGCAACTTCAGCGTGACCCTCGCCGAGGCGGGCATCGGCTACGCGTGGGGCAACGGGCTGGCCCTGCTGCTGTCGGCGCTCGTCCTCATCGTGCCGCGCCTGGAAGGCGTGGTCATGCAGATCGCGATTATCACGTATTGCGTGCCGATCGTCGCGATCGGTCTGCTCGTCGTCGTCATCGTGCCGGTGCCGGCGGCGGGGGAACCCTCGCCCACGGCGATCTTCCTCGCGGCGCTCAGCTGCTTCTTCACGACCGTCGTGGGGGCACTTCTGGGGCTGAAGGCGGCCGACAAGGCCAGCCTCGACCTCATCACCGTCTATGGGGGATCACGGCTGACTCAGCTGCGCAAGGTGCGCCTCATCGCCGCCCTGCCCGCGATCCTCAACGCTCTGCAGATCGCCGTCCCCGCCGCCTTCCTCGGTGCCGTTCTCGGCGAGTTCTTCGGCCGTGTGACAGTGGGCGTCGGGCCCGCCATGATCGCGGCGCAGCAGGCTCTGAACTCCGCCCGGGTCTGGGACATCGCGCTCGTCTCCGGTGCCGTCGCGCTGGCCGGGTACGGCTTGCTCGGACTGCTGTCGCGGGCCATCGCGCCCTGGTCGAAGGGAACGGCTAAGTGAGCACGCTCATGACCGAACAGCCGCCGGCGGCGACGGTGGCCGCCAGCCCGCAGACCACGCAGTTGAACGCCGAGATCCGACGCGAGACGCGCCGCGCGACCCTGCGTGCTCTCGGCCGCAGCGTGCTGACCTTTGTACTCACGATCGTGGCCGTCCTCGTGATCTGGGTGGGCTCGCTCTGGGTCTTCCAGATCTCGCCGTACGTCGGCAAGGGCCCGATCGACGTCTACAACTTCCTCTTCACCGTGCCGAACGCCGCCGAGAACCGCGATCAGCTCTTCGGCCAGCTGTGGGTGACCCTCGGGCACTCGGTCGTCGGGTTCGCCGCGGGCCTCGTCGTCGCGCTGCTGGTGGCGATGATCTTCCAGCTGAGCAAGGGGATCGAGCACGCGCTGATGCCGATGGCCATGCTGCTGCGGTCGGTGCCCCTGGTCGCGATGGCGCCCGTCATCATCCTGATCTTCGGCCGCGACTTCGCGTCGGTCGCCGTCATCGGCGGCATCGTCGTCCTCTTCCCCGCACTGGTGAACATCGTTTTCGGGCTCAAGTCCGCCTCGCCACAGATGAACGACCTCGTCACCGTCTACGGCGGCACGGCGTGGACGCGCCTGCGCAAGGTGGCGCTGCCGAGTTCTCTCCCGGAGTTCTTCGCCGCCGTCCGCATCTCGGTGCCGGGCGCGATCACGGGCGCGCTGCTGGCCGAATGGCTCGCGGTGGGCGGCGGCATCGGCGGGTCCGTCGGCGGCTACATCTCCGGTGCCCAGTTCAACGCCGTGTGGACCGCGGTCGTCCTCGTCACCGGTACCGCCCTCGTGCTCTACAACCTGGTGCAGATCATCGAGTCGGTCGTGCTCGCCCGCGTGGGCATGGCGGACCGGGTCTGACACCACGGATGGATGCCGGGCGCCGGCATCCATCGTTCGTTACATCTTTCGGAGGACACCATGACCGAATCCATCGCGCTCGCCGCGTTCGCCCACGGCCTGCCCAAGGCCGAACTGCATCTTCACCTCGAGGGCACGCTCGAGCCGGAACTGAAGTTCGCGCTGGCCGCGCGCAACGGCGTCGAATTGGCCGAGAAGACCGTCGAAGAGGTGAAGGCGACGTACAACTTCACCGACCTGACGAGCTTCCTGGCCGTGTACTACCCCGCCATGCAGGTGCTGCAGACGGCCGAGGACTTCGAGGACCTGGCCTGGGCGTACCTGCTTCGCGCCAAGGAACAGGGCGTCGTGCACGCCGAGATGTTCTTCGATCCGCAGGCGCACACGGGCCGCGGTGTTCCCTTCGAAACCGTGATCGGCGGATATCGACGAGCGATCGTGCGCGCTGAGCGCGAGCTGGGCGTCTCGGGCGAGCTGATCCTCTGCTTTCTGCGGGACTTCTCGGCGGAGTACGCGATGGCGACCCTCATGGAGGCGCTGCCGTACAAGGGGTGGATCGCGGGAGTGGGGCTCGACTCGGACGAGCGCGACAACCCGCCGGGCACCTTCTCGGCCGTCTTCGCCCGCGCTCGCGCTGAAGGTTTCCTGCTGACGATGCACTGCGACATCGATCAGGTCGGCTCGGTAGAGAACATCCGTGCGGTGCTGACCGAGGTCGGCGTCGATCGCATCGATCACGGCACCAACATCGTCGAGGATCCCGACCTCGTCGCGCTCGCCAAGGCGCGCGGAATCGGCTTCACCTGCTGCCCCGTGTCGAACTCGTTCGTGACCGAGCAGATGAAGGCCGAGGAGATCGTGGGTCTCATGCGTGAGGGTGTGCGTGTGACGATCAACTCCGACGACCCGGCATACTTCGGCGCCTACGTCGGTGACAACTACGTCGCTCTCGCGGAGTACGCGGACCTGTCGCACACCGACCTCGTGCAGCTGGCGATCAACTCGTTCGCGGCGTCCTGGCTGACGCCGGCGCGGCGGGCGGCCTACATCGACCTGGTCGAGAAGTACGCCGCCGCACACGGAGTGGCGCTGCCGGCGTAGCGGGATACTGAGCGCATGACGACGATCGTCTCGGACCAGGCCGTCGATGAAGAGGCCGCCAACGAACGGCTGGGCGCCGGCATCCGTCGCCTGCGGCATGCCCGCGGTCTCACGCTCGTGCGCCTGGCCGAGGCGACCGGTCTCTCGCACCCGTTCCTCAGCCAGCTCGAGCGGGGGCTGGCACAGCCGAGTCTGTCGTCGCTGCGGCGCATCGCGGTGGCGCTCGAGACGAGTCCCATCGAGCTGATCGCCGCCGCGGACGCCGAGGCGGAGCCGCACCCGATGATCGAGGTGCACCGGCGCGGCGAGGGCGGGGTCGCGGAGGGCTTCGCGGACGGGTCGGCACGTATGCTCGCGCGCGGCGGCCGGCCCCTGCATCCGCTCGAGGTCACCGATGACCGATCCGTGCCGGGCGAGTGCTTCACGCACGCCGAAGACGAGTTCCTCTACGTGGTCGAAGGTTCGATCCAGATCGAGCTCGACGGTGAGGCGAGCCCGCTCCGCGTCGGCGACTCGGCCTACTACCCGGGTGGAGTGCGCCACCGCTGGTGGTCGACCGATGGTGCGCCCTATCGTCTGATCGTCGTCAAGCAGGGCCCGCGCGGGGGACGCTGACGCGCGGCATCCTCCGTTCGTCCGCGGGGCCCGGCCCGCGGCATCCCCCCGTGCGTCGAACCCACACTTTTGCAGCGAACCACCTGCCGACGCGTGGTGGCTCGCTGCAAAAATGTGGGTTCGCGGGATCCCGCGGCGGTCGCAACCCCGCCCGCCCGGCACCGGGCGGAGTTACGCCGGCGCGTCGGGTCGCGGGACGTGCTGGTCGATGAGGATCGGATTGCCGTCGGGATCCTCGATCATCAGACTCGCGGGCCCCGTGCCCGATTCATCGACGGGCTCGAGTGGTTCGATGCCTCGTGCGCGCAACTCAGCCTGAATCGCGCGCACATCGGTGAACTCGGCGCCGGTGGGCCCGTCGGCCGACCAACCGGGCGTGTCAGCGCTCATCGGATCTGCCTCTCCGTCCCGCCCAGCCTGAAGCGCGACGCGATCGCGCGCAAGGCCATCACGCGCGGGCATGCTCCGATCCGCCCGGTCGTGCACGGCGCCGGCTGAGGTCGCAGGGCACCGCGGGAGGCGGCGCAAGCCCATGCAGGCCGCGCCGCGCGCGCGTCAGCCCGCGGCGACGAGCTCGGCCGCGCGCTCGGCGATCGCGACCGTCGGGGCCTGCGTGTTCGCGGTCGGGATGACGGGCATGACCGATGCGTCGGCGATCCGCAGACCCGACAGTCCCCGCACCCGCAGCGCCGGATCGACCACGGCGCCATCGTCCACGCCCATCCGCGCGCTGCCGGCGCAGTGGAAGAAGCTGCCGATGTTCTCGCGTACGAACCGCACTTTGTCCGCGGCCGACAGGCCGTGCGGGGGCGTGATCGGCCCCTCAGCCAGGTCGGCATACGCCGACGTCGCCACGAGGTCGTGCACAGCATCCAATGCCTCGACCATCGCCTGCACGTCGCGCGCATCGCCCAGATAGTTGGGGTGGATGTCGGCTGCCGCATCGACCGCGGACGAGCGTGCGCGCACCCACCCCGTCGACCGCGACCCGTAGAGCCCCGGCACGAGAGCGAACACGCGATCACCCGACAGATCGTGGGCCGCGTGCAGGGCCTCGTCGCCGCGCGATCCGTGCGCGATCACGGCGTGCAGGTCGGGACCCGCGCCGGCGAGCGAGCTGCGCCAGTTGAGCATCGTGCCTCCGCCGTTGCCGATCACGGGCCCGAGACTGGCCCGCGCGCGGAAGTTCATGCCCAGGATCAGCGGATGATCCTGGAAGTTCTCGCCCACACCGGGCAGATGGTGGCGCACATCGATCCCGGCCGCGCCCAGTCGCTTCGCGTCGCCGATGCCCGAACGCTGCAGCAGCAGCGGCGTATCGATGGCTCCCGCCGCGAGCACGATCTCGCTCGCCCGCGTCGTGACGAGCGCCCCGCCGACGACGTGATGAATGCCGATCACGGCATCGCCCGCCAGCTGCACCGCGTGCACGGGACTGTCCACCAGCACGTCGAGGTTCGGACGCGGGAGCGCGGGCTCGAGGTAGGCGCGCGCGGTGCTGAAGCGTTCGAAGGCGCCGGTGGCAGCATCCTGGATCGCGTTGTAATCGGCATAGACCGCACCCTCGTTCGAGGCGGCATTGGCATCGTCGATCACGGGCAGCCCTCGCTCGCCCGCGGCGTCCATGAGGGCGTGCGCGATGGGATGCACCTCGCGCAGCGGAGCGACCCGGACGGGACCGCCCTGTCCGCGATAGGTCGGATCGCCGCCGGGGCGTGACTCGCTGCGGCGGAAGAAGGGCAGGAGCTCGTCGTACGACCAGCCGGTGGCCCCGGCATCCGCCCACGCATCGTAGTCGGCACGGTGGCCGCGGTACCAGAGCATCGCGTTGGTGCTCGAGGATCCGCCGAGCACGCGCCCACGCGGCATCGCGACTGCCCGGCCGAGCACATGGTCGGTCGGCCGTGCGCGGTAGCCGTAGTCGAAGGGTCCGCCGATCATGGCGTCCCAGCGGGCGGCGTCGAGGATCTCGCGCACCCCCCTGTGGTCGGGACCGGCCTCGACGAGCAGCACGCGGCGCGCCGGATCCTCCGAAAGCCGCGCCGCCAGCACGCAGCCCGCGGCGCCCCCGCCGACGACGATGACGTCGTAGGCGGGGGCCGGGGTCTGCACGAGGGGCATCAGTTGTGCTCGCTCGGACCCATGATGGTGATGCCCTCGGTCGCTTCGACGTGCCGCACGAAGATGTACTTGTCCTCGCGGCCGTCGGAGTGCTTGCGCTTGATGCCGGGCTCGAGGATGCCGTCGGTCTTCGCCACGACGATGTACGGCGTCGTCGAGGCCAGGCCCGCGGCGCAGTGCGCGTCGAATTCCTCGAGTGTTGCGGCCGTGTACGCGTGTTCGACCCCCGCGCCCCGGGCGATCGCGGCGAGGTCGACGCGTCCCTTCGCGGTGTGCGTCGCGGGTCCGCCGATCGACTGGTACTGCTCGTTGTCCCACACGACGACGAAGAGGTTGTCGGGCTGCTCGTTGCCGAGGGTCGCGAGGATGCCGAGGTTGAACAGCAGCCCCCCGTCGGTGTCGAGCGACACGATGCGACGGTGCGGCAGGCCGACGGCCAGGCCGAATGCTTCGGGCGTGACGCAGCCCAACTGCTGCTGGAACAGGCTCGCCTCGCGCATGTGCGGTGCGGCGTTGTACCACTCATCGACGGCGCCGCCGAGGGAGAGGATGACGAGTTCATCCGCCAGGCGCGCGCCTAGCAGCTTCATGGCTTCGAATCGGCTGTAGCTCATCGGACCAGACCTCCTCCGAGGACGATGGCGGCGTGGTGGTACGACGCGTAGGCGGTTTCATAGGCGTTGACGACGGCCTGCTCGATCTCGTCGACCTCGCGGACGATCGTGTAGGGCGTGCGCAGGGTCTGCAGCAGCGGCTCCATCGTGATGCCGTGCGGGATCGCCCACCAGTTGTTCTCGCCCATCTCGCCGCGATAGCTCATGATCATCACGACGGGGATGCCGGCGCCCAGGCCCATGCGGGCGAGGTGCTCGGTCGCGGCGCGCAGCCCCGAGTTCTCCATCACGAGCACGGCGCGTTTGCCCGAGAGGAAGACCCCGCCGGCGATCGCGGCGCCCTCGCCCTCGTTGGTGACGGGGATCGTGCGGATCTCGGGGTCGGCGTCGAGCGCCGGGTAGAGCTCTTTGAGCAGCGAGTCGGGCAGGTAGGTCGCCACGCTCACCCCGGCTCTCTTCAGACCGCGGATGACCGCCTCGACGGCTTCGGCTTTCATTCGATGGTGCTCACTTTCGTGGGTGTGGATCGGGCGAATCGGGCTCTCGCCTGTCGCGATTCGCGGGTGCGTCGGGCGGGCACCCGCAGGTGGCGACAGGGGAGCGAGGGCTAGGGCTGGGTCGAGGGCTGGGGCGAGGGCGGGGGGATGCTGTCGCCGGAGCGCGCGGTGAGTCCGTGCGCTCGGTGGGTCGGTGGCAGGCGCGGGCCGCGGCCGGGGTGCACGCGCTCCCGCAGCGTGCGCGGGGCGGCGCCCGCGGCAGGAGGTGCGCCCGTGCCCGCGACAGGAGATGTGCCCGGCACAGGAGAATCCGGGGCCGATCGTCCTGTATCCGCCACGTTTCCTGTTCCGCCGACGCCGGCCACGGCGGTGCGGGATGCTGTGGCCACAGCATCCACGGGCGTGTCGAGGCGTCCGCGCTCGCGCAGCAGCGGCACGACGAGCTCGATGAAGGCACGGTACGCGTCCGGCCCGCCGAAGGTGGGCTCGAGCATGATGCCGTCGATGCCCGAGCCGTCGACGATCGCCTCGATCTCGTCGGCGACCTCGGTGGGGGATCCGGTGATCTGGAAGCCGCGGATCGCCCGGGTACGGAACTGATCGAGGATCTCGCCCACGCGCATCTCGGGATTCTGCCGCGCGTAGCGCTGCACGAGCGTCTGCCCGAGGTCGGTGCGCAGATCGACGACCCGCATCGCGGGGTCGATCCCGGTCAGATCCAGCCCCGTGATCCCCGCGAACATCACCGCGGCGTCGTCGTGCTGCAGCAGCGCCTCGTATTCGGCGCGCAGGGCGTGCGCCTCGGGCGAGGTCGCGGCGACCGTGACGGTCATGCCGGTGACGACCGCGACATCCGTCCCCGCCCGGCCGCCGAGCTCGGCCTGCGCACGGATGTCGGTCACGTGCGCCGCGGCGGAGGCGATCGTCTGCCCCTGGATGAACACGGCCTCGGCGTTGCGTGCGGCGTAGGCGCGTCCGCGGTCGGAGGTGCCCGCCTGGAACAGCACGGGGGTGCGCTGCGGGGTCGGCGGCACGGCGAAGACGCCGCGCGAGCGCTGGAAGCGCCCGTCGACCTCGACGCGGTGCAGCTTCGCGGGATCGGCGTAGACGCCGGCGGCGCGGTCGCGCACCTCGGCGTCGTGGTCCCAGCTGTGCTCCCAGTAGCGCAGGCAGGTGTCGAGGAACTCGTCGGCCGCGTCGTACCGCTCGTCGTGGGTGAGCTCGGCCGTCACGCCGAACAGCTCGTCGGTCGTCGACTGCGAGCTGCCGGTGACGATGTTCCAGCCGATGCGGCCGCCGGTCAGCCGGTCGAGCGTCGCGAAGCGCCGGGCCGTCGCGTAGGGGCGCTCGACGGTCGTGGGCGAGGTCACCACGAAGCCGAGGTCGCGGGTCTCGCGGGCGAGCGCCGCGATCGCGAGCATCGGATCCAGCGCCGGAAACTGGATGCCGTGGGCCGCGACCTGCGCGGGCATGACGCCGTCGAGGGTCGCGTAGCCGTAGGTGTCGGCGAAGAAGAGGAAGTCGAATCCGGCAGCGTCGAGCTCGCGTGCGAGGTCGACCCAGTACTCCAGGCGGTCCCAGTCATCGCCGCGCCCGCGCGGGTCGGTCCAGGTGGGCATTCCGTTGCTGGGGTTCATCATCTCGAAGACCCCGAGCACGATGCGCCTGGTCATACGACCATCACCACCGACTTGGTCTCGAGGTAGTTCTCCAGTCCCTGGGGGCCGTTCTCGGTGCCCCAGCCCGACTCCTTGTAGCCGCCCTTGGGCAGCTCTGGGCCGAGGAACGAGTGGCAGTTGACCCACACGGTGCCGGCCTGCAGGCGCGCGGCGATGCGGTGCCCGTTGCTCAGGCCCTCGGTCCACACGCTCGCGGCGAGGCCGTAGTCGCTGTCATTGGCCCACCCGACCACCTCGTCGAGGTCGTCGAAGGGGGTGACGACGGCGACCGGTCCGAAGATCTCCTCGCGCATGAGACGGGCGTCGGCGCGCACGTCGGTGAGGACGGTCGGTCGGTAGAAGGTGCCCTGTGCGCCGTCGCGCTCGCCGCCCGTGACGACGCGCACACCCTGCGCGCGCCCCTCGTCGATGAACGAGGCGACCCGGTCGGCCTGGGCGACGCTCACGAGCGGACCGAGATCCGTGCCCTCCGCGAGGCCGTGCCCCAGCCGCAGGTCCTCGCCCGCGCGCGCCATCCCCGCCACCACCTCGTCGTACACATCGCGGTGCGCGTAGACGCGCGCGCTCGCGACGCACACCTGACCGCCGTTGTCGAAGATGCCGCGCGAGACGCCCTCGATGGCGGCGGGCAGATCGGCGTCGGGCATGACGATCGAGGGCGATTTGCCGCCGAGTTCCAGGGTCAGTCGGGCGAGGCGATCGGATGCTGTCGCCACGAGCTTCTTGCCGACGGCGGTCGATCCCGTGAAGGCCACTTTCGCGACCCCGCGGTGCTCGGCCAGGGCCTGCCCCGCTTCGGCACCGAAGCCGGTGAGCACGTTGACGACGCCGTCGGGCAGACCCGCCTCCTGCAGCAGGCGAGCGAGATAGAGCGCCGTGAGCGAGGTGTTCTCGGCCGGCTTGAGCACGATCGTGCAGCCCGCCGCGAGGGCGGGGGCGAGCTTCATCGCCGTCATGATGAGCGGTGAGTTCCACGGCACGATCGCGGCGACGACGCCGACGGGCTCGCGCCGCGTGTAGGCGAAGACCTCCTTGCCCGCCGGTGTGCGGGAGAGGGAGGTGGGGATCGTCTGGCCGAGGATCTTCGTGGGCCAGCCCGCGTAGTAGCGGAATTGGTTGATCGCCGCCGGCACCTCGCCGAACCGAGAGGTGCGCAGGCTCTTGCCCTGATCGAGGGTCTCGAGCTCGGCGAGGTCGTCGAGGTGCTGCTCCATCAGGTCGGCGACGCGCCAGAGCAGCGCGCCGCGGTCGGCGGGCCGCATCGCCGCCCACGCGGGAGCGGCGGCCGTGGCTGCGGCCACGGCGCGATCGGCGTCGACGGCGTGCCCGCGGGCGATCTGCGCGAGTGTGTCGCCCGTCGCGGGGTCGATGCTCGCGAACCGTTCCCCGGCGATGGCCTCGATCCAGCGCCCTCCGATGAGCAGCCGGCCGGGGTCGTCGGCGAGGAACGCCGATACCCGCTCGCGCAGGGGGGAGTGGGTGACGGTGATACTCATTCGGTTCTCCGTGGTGCTCTCGGGTGTGCGGTCGAGGATAGGCGTTTCGGCGCGCGTCGCTCGCTCAACGCCCGGCGAACAGGCCCGACAGATCGTCCTGTGCGTCGAGCCACGCCGAGCGCCGCGCGAACAGATCCGGCACGAGCGCGCGCACCCGATCGATCAGCTCGGCCAGATCGGCGTTCACGAGTCGGCCGTCCCGCACGACGACGTCTCCGTCGACCATGGTCAGGTCGACGTCGGACCCGCGGACCGCATGCACCAGGTTGTGGTGGATGTTCGCGTAGCCGCCGGAGGGCAGGAGCGGGGTCATCCGGGGCGTGTCCGTGCGCACCGCGACGATGTCGGCCTTGTGTCCGGGCATCAGCGCGCCGAGCGCGCCCGCGCGGCCGATGGCCGCGGCTCCCCCTCGGGTCGCCATGTGCAGCACGTCCCAGGAGTCCATGGCTGCAGCATCCATCGTGCGCAGCTTGCCGAGCAGCGAGGCGACCTTCATCTCCTCGAACATGTCGAGGTTGTTGTTCTCCTTCTCGCCGTCGGTGCCGAGGCCGACGTTGACGCCCGCCGCGAGCATCTCGGCGACCGGGGCCATGCCGCTGGCGAGCTTCATGTTCGAGACCGGGTTGTGCGAGACGCCGACCGCCCGCGCGGCGATGAGTTCGACCTCGGCCTGATCGAGCCAGACGGCGTGCGCGATCATGGCGCGCGGGGTGTCGAAGAAGCCGAGCTTCTCGAGCGCGAACATCGGACGGGTGCCGTAGCGGGCCACGAAATCGGCGACCTCGATCTCGGCCTCGCTGCAGTGGGTGTAGATGCCGGTGTCGTAGTGCCTCGCGAGGTTCACGGCGCGGCGCTGCCCCGTCTCGTCGGCGTAGAACGGGTGCTCCAGCCCCACCCAGGGCATGATGCGGCCGTTCGCCGCGCCGGCCCACTGCGACAGCATCCGCTCGTTGTCGTCGAGGGTGTCGAAGTAATCGAAGTCGGGATGCTCGCCCACGTAGTTCACGCTCACGAGCCGGTTGCCCAGGGTCTCGGCGGCGCGTGCAGCCCCGTCCATGAAGCGCCACATGTCGACGACGGTGGTCGTTCCCGACAGAAGCCCCTCGGCGTAGCAGAGCCAGGCCGCCGCCTCGGCCTCATCCGGGCGCAGGACGCGGTGCATCGGATCGATGTGCAGCCGCAGCCACTCCCAGACGGGCAGGTGCTCGGCGGTGCCGCGCAGCATGCCGGAATGGTGGTGGGCGTTGATGAGGCCGGGCATGAGCACGTGATCCGGCAGATCGATGCGCTCGGCGTCGGGATGCTGCGCCGCGAGCTCGACCGCGTCGCCCACGGCCGTGATGGTGTCGCCCGTGACGAGCACCGCGGCGTCGGTCAGCACGGAACGGGCGTCGTCCATCGGGACGACGATAGGGGCGGTCAGCAGGCGGGTGGTGCTCATGGGAATCTCTCGTTGCGGGTGGGTGCTGCGGCGGGGCGCGGGGGGTCGCCCCGCCGCAGACGGCTCAGCGCTCGTAGGCGATGAGCTCGGGATGCTCGGCGTAGACCTCGTCGAGCAGGCTCAGATCGAAGATGTCGGCGGCGGCGACGTCGAAGCCCGAGTTGATCAGGCTCGCGACCGTCTGCTGCTGGAGATCGTCGGAGATCGTGAACAGGCCGTTCTCGGCGGTCTCGTCCGAGACGACCAGGAGCTCGGCCTGCGCCGTGGCGCTCGCGATCGAGGTTTCGAGCTCGAGGCCAAGATCCGCGCCGTACTCCTCGACGGCGAGTTCGGCGCCCGCGGCCGGGTCGGCCACGGCGTCGGTCCAGCCCTGGATCTCGGCGACGAGGAAGGCCTTGAGGCGCTCGCGGTCGGACGCGATGCTCTCGTCCGTCACGGCGACGACGTGCCCGACGAAGGGTAGGCCGTTGTCGGCGAACAGCAGATCGGTCACCTCGATGCCCTGCACCTCGAGGGTGACGGACTGGCTCGTCACGAAGGCGATGAGGCCGTCGACCTCGCCGTTGACCAGCGGCGCCGGGTCGTACTGCACGGGCACGATCTCGACCTCGGACGCGTCGATGTCGTTGGCGGCGAGGAAGGCGTCGAAGACGGGGCGGTTGGAATCCTGCACACCGATCCTCTTGCCGATCATCTGCTCGGGGGTCGTGATGTCGGCCCCGTCTGCGAGGGACGCGATCGTGAAGGGGTTCTTCTGGAAGGTGGCGCCGATGACCTTGAGCGGCGCGCTCTCGTTGGCGACGGCGGCGCCGACGGAGAGAGCGTCGGTGAACGAGACGTCGGCGGTGTCCGAGAGCAGTTCGGCGATGCCGCTCGAGGGTCCGGGGATGAGGTTGACGGAGGAGAATCCGGCGTCCACGTAGTAGCCCTCGGTGTCGGCGATGAGCTCGCCCGACCACTCCTCGTTGAGGATCCAGCTGAGCTGGACGGACAGGTCGCCGAGGTCAGCGGACTCGGCGGGTGAGGTTTCGGTGGACGCGGCGTCGCCGGCGCAGGCGGCGAGGCCCAGCGAGGCGGCGACCAGGGCGGCACCGACGGCGAGGCCGCGCGTGCGCCGGAGGGGGGCGAAGGGCATGACAGGACTCTTTCTCTCGGGTGCTCACCGATAGTAGAGACTTATCATTGATTGCACGTGGCAATCATGTTTCATGGATGTTTCCCGTGTTCCCGGGCAGGCGGATCAGGTGTCCGTCGTGTACGCGAGGATGATCCGCACCGTCTGGTCGCCACGCGCCGTCCAGCGGTTGCGCAGCGCGCCGGGGTAGGTCAGGGCGTCTCCCGGACCGAGATCCCACGAGCCGCGGCCCTCGACATCCACCCTCATCTCGCCGTCGACGACGTACACGGTGACCTCGCCGTCGGACTCATACCAGTCACCCATGTACTGACCGGGCTCGATCAGGTACTCCTGCATCGAGGCGACGCCGGAGTGCACGACCCGGGTCGTGCCGGCGTTCTCGACCTCGGCGATCGGCACCCAGTGCGCCTGATCGCGCCGCGAGACGTGGATGGGTTCGAGCTCGGGCTCGGCCGGAAGCAGCGCCGACGGGGAGAGGCCGAGTACTTTCGCGATGCGGTAGAGCGTGATCAGCGAGGGCATCGCCGCGCCGCTCTCGATCTGGCTGAGGAATGGCTGGCTGATCTCGGCGGCCGAGGCCAGGGCGCGCATCGAGAGCTTCTTCTGGGTGCGCGCCTCGCGGATCGCCCGGCCCAGCGGTGCACCGATCAGCGCGTCCGGGTTCGCCGAGGTGCGTGCGGTGTCGGG
This sequence comes from Microbacterium sp., assembly GCF_003248605.1. Classification (GTDB taxonomy): domain Bacteria; phylum Actinomycetota; class Actinomycetes; order Actinomycetales; family Microbacteriaceae; genus Microbacterium. The sequence continues at coordinate 8,030 of NZ_QFPF01000034.1, read as the reverse complement.
TGATGAGGGTGCGGGCACCGATCCACCCTAGCGATCCGGGCGGCGAAACGGCGGCGTTTTCGATAGGTGCGATCGATCATGCATTGCCGCGGGCAATCACCGCGCGTCGCCCCTGGAGGCGCTTGGTGCTCGGCAGGGGGCGTTGGGGCGTCAGGCCAACGCTGGGGCGTGGAGCAGCGCGCCCCACCGTGATTTCGACGCCCCAACGCAGGAGAGCGGGCGCGGCGCGGGCGACGGGATGCTGCCACCCGGCGCCGCGGGTCAGCGCTGCTGGGCGAGCCGCCAGACGCGATCGCGCGAGAAGGGCTGCTCGTACGGCCGCGAGCCGAGGGCCCGGGCGATCGCGTTGCCGATCGCGGGGGCCACCGGGTTGTACGGCGACTCGCTCATCGACTTGGCGCCGAAGGGACCCAGATCGTCGTCGGTGTCGGCGAAGTACACCTCGGTGTCGGGGATGTCGGCCATCTGCGGCACCCGGTAGAGCCGGAACATCGGGTTCTCGACCGCGCCCCGCTCATCGACCATCACCTCTTCGTACAGCGCGCTGCCCACGCCCTGTGCGACGCCGCCCTCGATCTGACCGATGCACTGCGCGGGATTCATCACGAACCCCGCATCGGCCGCCTGGATCTGCTGCAGGATCCGCACGCTGCCGGTCTCGGGGTCGACGGCAACGCGCACCGCGTGCACGTTGAAGGCGAGCGAGCGCACGTCGCCGAACTCCTCGCCGCGCGCGACGAGCCCATCGGATGCACGTTCGTCGGCCGATGCCGCGGCGACGATCTCGGCGAAGGTCACGATCCCCGCGGGGGTCTGCACGCCGTCGTCGACGAGGGCGCAGTCCGCCGCGGAGACGTCACGACGAGCGGCGGCGAGCTGCAGCATCCGCTCCCGAAGCGCGAGGCACGCGGCGTACAGGGCCTTGCCCGCCACGGTCGTGCCGGCCGAGGCGAACGCCCCCGTGTCGTGGGCGACCACGTCGGTGTCGGCGTGCGCGAGCGTGATGCGCTCGCCGCCCACGCCGAAGACGGATGCTGCGATCTGGCGCTGGACCGTCGTCGTGCCGTTGCCGAACTCGGCCGTGCCGGTGCGCACCGCGTAGGTGCCGTCGGGGCGGAGGGTCGCCGTCGTGTGCGCGATGTGTCCGCGGGGGGCCATCGTGGCGATCATGGTCGAGGCCATGCCCTCGCCCACGAGCCAGCCCTCGGGAGCGACCGAGCCGTTGCCGCGCCGCAGCGCATCCTGCGCGAGATCGAGACACTGGTCGAGGCCGTAGCTGCCCCAGATGACATCGTGCTCGGGCTCGTCGTGCCACGCCAGGGGCGCCTCGCCCTCGCGCACCGCATTGATGCGCCGCAGATCGAAGGGGTCGATGCCCAGCCGCAGGGCGAGCTCGTCCATCGCGGACTCGACACCCAGCTGCACCTGCCCGAGGCCGTAGCCGCGGAACGCGCCCGAGGGCACGTTGTTGGTGTAGACCGCCTCTGCGTCGACGCGCTTGACGGGCGCGCGGTAGAGGCTGATCGACTCGGAGCAGGAATGGAACATCACGCCGATCGCGTGGTTGCCGTATGCGCCGGTGTCGCTGAGCACCTCGAGCTTGATCGCGGTGAGCTCCCCCTCGCGCGTGGCGCCCAGGGTGACCGTGACGCGCATGGGATGCCGCACCGCAGCGCGCTGGAACTGGTCGGTGCGCGAGAACTCGTACGCGACCGGACGTCCGGTGCGCAGTACGGCGAGGGCCACGAGGTCCTCGGTGAAGATCTCCTGCTTGCCGCCGAAGCCGCCGCCCACCCGCGGCGCGTAGACGCGGACCTTCTCCCGCGGCAGGTCGAAGACGTGGCACAGCTCGTCGCGAGTGAGGAAGGGCACCTGCGTGCTCGAGCGGATGACGAGGCGGCCCTCGTCGTCCATCCAGCCGACGGCGCCGTGCGTCTCGAGCTGGGCGTGCGAGACGCGCGCGGTCTGCCACGTTCCCGACACGGTGACGGCGCTGGCGGCCAGCGCGGCATCGACGTCGCCCCCGTACCCGGCGTGCAGAGCCGCGACGACGTTGCGGCCGGCGTCCGCCACCCGGTCGGCCGGGGTGCGATCGGGATGCAGCAGCGGTGCGCCGGGGCTGCGTGCCGCCTCGGGCTCGAAGACCGCGGGACGCACCTCGTAGTCGATCGTGATGAGGCGGCAGGCCTCCTCGGCAGCGGCGGCCGTCTCGGCGACGACGGCGGCGACCCGCTGGCCGACGTGTCGGACGACGTCATCGAGCAGCCGGGTGTCGTCGGGGTCGTCCGTGCGGTGTTCGTGCCTGCCCGTGGAGTAGCGCGTCGCGGGCGCGTCCTCGTGCGTGAAGACGGCCACCACGCCGGCGACGGCGCGCGCGGCGGTGGTGTCGATCGAACGTATGCGCGCGTGCGCATGCGGTGATCCGACCACGCGCAGCACCAGCGTTCCGGGCTGCGCGACATCGAACGTGAACGGCTCCTGCCCCTGCACGACACGGCGCGCGGGCTCGGGCGAGACGGATGCGCCCACGCCCGAATATGCGGCGCCGTGATCGCATACGCCGGGGGCGCGCGCGGATACCGGAGCCTCGGCATCCCGCTTGGTCGTCTCGCGGACCGCGCCCATGATCGCCTCGCGGATCGGGCGGTAGCCCGTGCAGCGGCAGAGGCTGCCCTTCATGCGGCGGTCGAGATCGGGCAGGTCGTCCGGGCCCAGCGCGGACGCGGTCACGCTCATGCCGGGGGTGCAGAAGCCGCACTGGAAGCCGAAGTGCTCGATCAGGGCCTCTTGCACGGGATGGAGTTCGTCGCCCGGAGCGAGACCCGCGGCGGTGGTCACCCGTCGGCCCTCGACCCTCGGGGCGGGGACGATGCAGGAGTGCACCGGCTCACCGTCGAGCAGCACGGCGCACGCGCCGCAGTCGCCCGCGTCGCAGCCCTTCTTGACCTCGGTGCGCCCGTGCTCGCGCAGCAGCGTGCGCAGGCACTGGCCGGGCCGGGGCTCCGCCTCGAGGGATGCGCCGTCGATCTCGAATCTCATCGGGTCTGCCCGCCTTCCGTCTCGGGTGCCGCGGCGAGCTCGCGCCGGGCGCGCTCCGCCAACACGATCGCGACCCCGCGGCGCCAGTCCGCGCTGCCGAGCGGATCGGTGTAGAAGCCGGTCGCGGCGCCGACGTGCCCGGCCAGCCGCTCGGCGGTGGGCATCGCGGCGTAACGAAGGATCGTCGGGCGGAGGGTTGCGGCCGTGATGCCGAAGACCGCTCCACCGTCGTCGTCGAGTCGGCCCGTGACGACCGCACCGGAGCGACCGAGCTCGGCGAGAGCGATCTTGTGCAGGATCAGTCGGGATGTCAGGGCGGATGCCGGCAGTTCGACCGCGCGCAGCACCTCGCCGTGTGCGAGGTCGTTCTCGCCGTTGCCGGTGACGAGGTCGGCGACCGCCACACGACGTTCGCCGCCGTCCGGCGTCCAGATCAGAGCGACCCCGTCGAGCCCGGCCGCCAGGGAGACCATGGCGCCGGCGGCGAACGAGCGGCAGATGTTGCCGCCGACCGTCGCGGTGTTCCAGATCTTGAACGAGGCCAGCAGCGCGTTCGCGGCCACCGGGAACGTGGTCGTCGCCGTCCAGTCGGCGGGCGGGCTGATCCGATGACGCCCCTGCGCGAAGGCGACCAGCGTCGCGATCGTGCAGGTTGCGCCGATGGTCAGCCCCTCGGCGGTCACGTCGAGGTCGGGCCAGCCCATCGTCGTCAGATCGACCAGGCCCGTCGCCTCGGGCTGCGGCTCGCCATAGAGCCACGTGCCGCCGCCGAGCAGGATCTCACCGGGTTCGAGCACGAGGTCCGCGCGCGTGCGTGCGCGACGGAAGCTCGTCACGGTGTTGAGGTCCACGGGGTCCTCCCGGCGGTGTGGGTCTGTTGATCAGGTGAACAATGCGAGTGAATCAGGCGCGGATTTCGGCTGTGTTACCGCGCCGCGGTCTGTGCCAGGCTGGGCGGGTCGAGGAGGTCGCATGCTGATCGTAGGAATCGTCTGCGCGGGGCTTTCGGCGATCGTGCACGTCTACATCTTCTGGCTTGAATCGATCGTGTGGGCCGGACCCCGCAGTCGTCGCATCTTCGGGCTCCGCTCCGACGCCGAGGTGGAGCACACGCGGGCGCTGGCCTTCAACCAGGGCTTCTACAACCTGTTTCTCGCCGTCGTGGCGTCCCTCGGCATCGTTCTGCTGCTCGCCGGGGCGCAGCCCGCGGGCGCCGCGCTCGTCCTCGCCGGCACCGGCTCGATGCTGGCCGCCGCGCTCGTTCTGGCGCTCAGCGCGCGCCGCAAGCGCCGCGCCGCGCTCGTGCAGGGATTCTTCCCCCTCCTGGCCGTCGTGGGCACCGTGACCGGACTGCTCCTCCAGCGATGACGCGCCGGATCAGAGCTCGAGCTCGACGGCGGTCTCGAGCGCGGCCTCGATCGACCGCATCCAACCGTCCTTGAGTGCCGTCTTGTTGTCGTCGTAGAGCGAGGCCCCGTCGACGAGGTTGCTCGAGCACGCGCACACCATTCCGGCCCGCAGGCCACGCAGCCGCGCGACGATGTACAGCGCGGACGCCTCCATCTCGACGTTCAGGATGCCCATCCGGTTCAGCTCGCCGATCCACTCGGGAGTCTCGGCGTAGAACGCGTCGTCGCTCACGCTGATGCCGCTGTAGGCATGAACCCCGGATGCTGTCGCGATGCGCTCGGCGTGACGGTTCAGTGCGAGGGTGAGTTCGAGATCGGGAACCGCGGGAAACCCCTTGGGCAGGTACGCGTCGGTCGTTCCGTCGTTGCGGAAGCTGCCCTCGCTCACGAGCAGGTCGCCGGGAAGGATGCCGGGCTGCACGCCGGCCGAGCTTCCGACGCGGATGAAGCTCGTCACGCCGACGCGGGCGAGTTCCTCGACCGCGATGGCGGTGGACGGGCAGCCCATGCCGGTGGATGTCGCCGTGATGTGGCGTCCCTTGTACCAGCCGGTCATCGTGCGGTGTTCGCGGTTGTGCGCCACCTCCCGCACATCGGTCAGGAACTCCGCGACGAACGGCACCCGGAACGGGTCGCCGGGAAGCAGCGCCACCGAGGAGACCTCACCCGGGGCGATGCCGATGTGGTACTGGCGGGCGTCGATTCCGGCCTGGGATTTGTCGACGGCTGTGGACATGCGGGTCTCCTTGGATCTGCGCCGAGTGCGCGACGTGTCGCCGAGTGCACGAGCCGGCCGCGGCGGTCATGTCGTGCACTCGGCGATGTGTCATGCACTCGCGGGGGTGGCGGGCGTGGCGGGCAGGGCGCACGCGATGTCGGCGGGCGTGCGCGCGTGGATGGGGCCCGCGAGGTCGCGCAGCGGCCGACCGGTCGCGCCGTGGCGGGCGGCGAGGATCTCGGCGATCGCGGCGACGGCGGCCTCCTCGGGCGACGCACCCCCGAGATCGAGCCCGAGCGGAGAGTGCAGCCGGGCGAGGTCGCCCTCGTCCACGCCGCGCTCCCGTAGGGCGTTCAGCCGGTGCGCGACCGTGCTCCGCGCACCCATCGCTCCCACGAACCCGACGTTCATGCCCAAAGCGGCATGAAGCGCGGGGATGTCGAGTCGCTCATCGTGGGTGAGCACGCACACGGCGGTGCGTGCGTCGACGGCATCCGGCGCGAGGGTGGCCAGATGCTCCGCGGGGGTGTCGATGACGATCTCGGCGGCATCGGGAAAGCGTTCCCGCGTGGCGAGCAGGGGCCACGGATCGCAGATCGTGACGGCGAAACCTGCCGCCGCACCGATCCGGCACAGGGCCGCCGCGTGCTCGCCCGCCCCCGCGATGATGAGCCGAGCCCGCGGCGCGCGGGAGAGGACGAGCCAGGATCCGTCGGCGATGGGTCGTGTCTCGGCCAGCACGGCGGCAGCATCCATCTCGGCGGCGACCTCGGGGGCGAACGCGGTGAGCGCCTCGACATCCAGGATCATGCCCTGCCGCTCACCGCGGGTGGCGATGGCGATCGAGACGCGGTCGTCGGCGAGGGATGCGTCGAGGGCTGTGCGCGAGATCGTGTCCTCGGGCGCAAGGCGGTAGGCGAGCACGTCAACGGTGCCCCCGCAGGCGAGTCCCGCCGCGTGTGCGGTCTCGTCGCTGAATCCGAAGCGCGCGGCGCGCGCGACGCCGTCGGCGAGGACGGCGTGCGCGAGCACCACCGCATCGCTCTCGACGCATCCGCCGGAGATCGAGCCGATCACCTCGCCGCGTGCCGTCACCGCCATTGACGCCCCTGCTCCACGGGGGGCACTGCGGGCGACGCGGGTGACCGTGACGAGCGCGACAGGCTCGCCCGCGCGCAGGCGCGGCAGCAGATCGGCGGCCAGTTCGAGCATGCGTTCACGCTAACCCGGCCGTGTTACGCGCGCGCTACGCTGGCGACATCGTGACATCGCGCCCTCCCCTCGCCGGCCTCGTGCTGGCGGCCGGCGCCGGGGCGCGCTTCGGCGGACCCAAAGCCCTCGCGCGGAGAGCCGATGGCACGCCCTGGCTTGCGATCGCCGTCGATCTGCTGCGCGGCGGAGGGTGCGATCCCGTCCTCGTCGCACTCGGCGCCGGTGCCGACGAAGCGGCTCCCCTGGTGCCCCCTGACGCGGTCGTCGTCCTCGTCGAGGACTGGGCGCGGGGTCTGTCCGCGACGCTGCGTGCGGGCCTGGGCGCCGTGAGGGTGGATGCCGTCGTCGTCATGCCCGTGGACACGCCCGATGCCGACCCCCGCGCCGTCCGCCGCATCATCGCCGGGGCGCGCGAGGAGCCGCGGACGGCCCTCGTGCAGGCGACGTACGGCGGCGCGCCCGGTCACCCCGCGCTCATCGGCCGCGATCACTTCCCGGCGCTGATTTCAGGACTGACCGAGGATCGTGGCGCAGGAGCGTACCTCGCGCGGCATGGCGCGGCCACCGTGGAGTGCGGCGACCTGTGGTCGGGCGCCGACATCGACGTGCGTCCCCGTGGCGAGGACTCCGGCACGAGGTGAGGACGATTCGCGCGCCGAAGTCCTCGTGTCGCGCGAATCGTCCTCGCGTCGCGCCGGGCGCGAGTCAGCGAGCCCCGTCGATGACGACGTTGATCGGGGGCTCGCCGCGCAGCATCCGCTCGATCTGCGTACGTACGAGGCGCGCGATCCGCGGACCCATCGCGCTCGATGCCCCGCCGACGTGCGGGGAGATGAGCACGCCGGGCGATGTCCAGAGCGGGTGACCCGGCGTGAGCGGCTCGGGGTCGGTGACATCGAGCGCCGCGCGGATGCGCCCACGCTCGACATGCGCGACGAGGGCGTCGGTGTCGATGAGTTCGCCTCTGCCGACGTTGACCACGAGAGCCCCGTCGGGCAGGGCGGCGAGGGCGTCGTCGTCGAGAATATGGCGCGTCGACGCGCCCCCCGGCAGTGTCAGGATCACGATGTCGACGGTTGGGAGGAGCTCTTTCAGCTCCTCCACGCCGTGCACGTGGATGCCGTCTTCCTCTCTCGCGCGGGAGGCGACCGGCACGAGCTCGACCTCGAAGCCCGCCAGGCGCGCGGCGACAGCTTTGCCGATGCCGCCGTAGCCGAGAAGGAGCACGCGGCGGTCGGCGAGACTCGGGGCGAACGCGGTGGTCCAGCGCTCACTGATCTGGGCGCGGACGAAGTCGGGGATCTGGCGCTGGGCGGCCAGGGTGAGGGCCACCGCGAGCTCGGCGGTCGAGGTCTCGTGCACGCTCGAGGCATTGGCGAAGGTGAGCCCCGTCGGCAGGTGCTGCCCGATGTGCTCCCAGCCGATGGACTGGCCCTGCACGAGGGTGACATCGATCTCGGCGAGCATGGGCAGCACACGATCGGCCGAGATGTACGGCGGCACGACGATGTCGAGGTGGCTGCGCGGAGCGGGCCCGTCCATCGACCACACCAGGACGTCGACGCCGTCGGGCAGGGGAGCGAGGTCCTCGGCGAGCTGTTCGGTGGGCACGGTCACGACGAGCGGATGCGGCATGGTCCCAGCCTAGGCAT
>NZ_QFPF01000033.1 GCF_003248605.1 Microbacterium sp. | reverse complement strand
GTTCTCGACGAGGATGGCGAGGGCGAGCTCTCCACGCCCCTGCACCTCCCAGGCGTCCGGGCGTCCGATGTCGACGACCTTGAGCGAGACGTTGCCGATCAGTTCGCGGTCGAGGCGGTCCTTGACCATGCGCGCGGTGAGCTTGTGACCCTTCACCTTGCCGACAAGCGGCGAGGTGTTCGTGCCGATCGTCATCGAGATCGCGGGGTCGTCGACCGTGATGGCGGGCAGCGGCCGGACGTCGTCGGGGTCGGCGATCGTCTCGCCGATCGTGATGTCCTCGAAGCCCGCGATCGCGACGATGTCGCCGGGGCCGGCGTCGTCGGCCGGGTAGCGCTCGAGCGCGCGGGTCTTCAGCAGCTCGGTGATGCGGGCGTTGCTGGTCGAGCCGTCCGCGCGCACCCAGGCGACGGTCTGGCCCTTCTTCAGCGTGCCGTTGAACACGCGTAGCAGCGCGAGGCGGCCGAGGAAGGGGCTCGAGTCGAGGTTGGTGACCCACGCCTGCAGGGGCGCCTCGTCGTCGTACTCGGGGGCGGGCACGTGCTGCAGGATCGCCTCGAAGAGCGGCTCGAGGTCGTCGTTGTCGGGCAGCGCGCCGTTGTCGGGGCGGTTGCGCGAGGCGGCGCCCGCGCGACCGGAGGCGTAGACGACCGGCACGTCGAGCAGCGCGTCGACATCGAGGTCGGGAACGTCGTCGACGAGATCGGACGCGAGACCCAGCAGCAGGTCGTGGCTCTCCTCCTCGACCTCGACGATGCGCGCGTCGGGGCGGTCGGTCTTGTTCACGAGCAGGATGACGGGCAGCTTCGCCTCGAGCGCCTTGCGCAGCACGAAGCGGGTCTGCGGCAGCGGGCCCTCGGACGCGTCGACGAGCAGCACGACGCCGTCGACCATCGACAGGCCGCGCTCGACCTCGCCGCCGAAGTCGGCGTGGCCCGGGGTGTCGATGACGTTGATGGTGACGGGCACGTCGGAGTGGACGCCCGAGTAAGTGATCGCCGTGTTCTTGGCGAGGATCGTGATGCCCTTCTCACGCTCGAGGTCGTTCGAGTCCATCGCCCGCTCCTCCATGTGCTCGTGCGAGCCGAAGGAGCCGGTCTGACGCAGCATGGCGTCGACGAGTGTGGTCTTGCCGTGGTCGACGTGCGCGACGATCGCGACGTTGCGGAGGTCGGAGCGGAAGGCGCGCGCCATGAAGAGGTCCTTGCAGTGAGAGGGAAGTGTGAGAGGCGGACCCGCGGCGCATCGCGCGTGACGGCCGATGCCGATGGGTCCAGACCTCCCCAGCCTATCGCAGGCGGCTGAGAGGACGACGGATGCTGTCGCGGCACTCGCCCCGGGCGAGACCACCATCGTGCAGCGAGACACCATCCGTCGCGTGGTGGTTCGCTGCAGAAATGGTGGTTCGCAGTCGCGGGGCGACAGCATCCCGCACGAACACGAAGCGGGGCGGGACCCCGAGGGATCCCGCCCCGCCGCAGCGGTGCCGCGGTCTTACTCGGCGGCCCAGCCCACGAGCGTCCAGTCGATCGTCTCGAACTGGGTCGCACCGTAGTTGACCAGTCCGTCGGCGACGGCCCAGACCTCGGGCAGCGGAGCGATCGGGAACATCGGGACGTAGCCCCAGATGGTCTCGTTGATCTCGTTCGCGATCTCGATGCGCGCCTCGGGGTCGAGCTCGGTGTTGGCCTGATCCCACAGGTCGCCGAGGGTCTCATCGGTGGTGCCGGTGAAGTTCTGCTCGGAATCCAGCGGGTAGAACAGCGCCTCGGTCGACGAGATGGGGAACGCCGTGCCCACCCACGAGAACGAGACCATCTCGAAGTCGCCCGGGATCACGTACTCGCTGAAGTAGCCGGCGACCGGAACGGTGACGAGCTCGACGGGGATGCCGAACTCGCCGAGGTCGGCCTGCACCTGCTCGGCGCGCTGGATGTTGGTCGCGGTGTCCGCGGGCACCGTGACGGTCAGCTCGAGGGCCTCGCCGTCCTTGACCCACTCGTCGCCCTCCTGCGTGTAGCCGGCCTCCTCGAGGAACGCCGCGCCCGCCTCGGTGTCGTAGGGCAGGCCCGCGTCGACGTACCCGTCCTGACCGGGCATGAAGATGTAGTCGCCCTGCGTGACCGGCGGCACGCCCACCGGCGTGTTGGCCGCGGCCGCGATCTGCTCGCGGTTGACGATCGAGGCGACCGCCTTGCGCACGTTGACGTCGGCGAGAGGTCCGTCCGAGGCGTTCATCGTCACGTGCGTCCACGTCAGGCCGTTCGTGGCCTGGATGTCGGCGCCCTCGACGGTCTGCGCCGTCTCGTACAGGTCGGCGTTGGAGGAGATGTACAGCGCGTCGATCTCGCCGTTCGCGAACGAGGAGCCCTGCTGGTCCTGGCTGACGGCCTGGAACAGGATGCGGTCGAGCTTGGGGGTCTCGCCCCACCAGAGCGGGTTGCGCTCGGCGGTGATGACCTGCCCGGTCGTGTCGACGTTCGTGATCGTGAAGGGACCGTTCGAGGGCATCGCCGTCGTGAGGAAGCCCTCGTTGAAGGCGGCGGGGTCGCTCGCGACGCTCTCCTTGAGCACGGAGAGGAACAGCCCCTGCCAGTCGGCGTAGACCGACGAGAAGGTCACGACGAGGTGGTACTCGTCATCGCCCTGCTCGACGGATTCGATCTGATCCCAGCCGGCGGTCGAGACGTTGATGAACGCCTCGTTCGAGCCGTTGTTGGCCTGCCAGGTCGCGGCGTAGTCGGCCACGGTGACGGGCGTGCCGTCCTCCCAGACAGCGTCGGGGTTGAGCATGATCTCGACGACCTGCGGGTCTTCGGTGGTCACTTCGGCCGACGAGGCGTAGTTCTCGTTGATGACCGGGGCGCCGGATTCGTCGATGGTGAACGGCCCGCCGAGGGTCGTCTCGACGATGTCGTTGGTGTCGGACTCGTTGCCGAGAAGTCGAAAGGGATTGAAATTCGATGGCATGCGTTCGATGGCGAGCGAAAGGACACCGCCGTCCCCCACGCCGAGGCGTTCTTCCCGATCCCAGGCGGTCCCGTCGCGGAGGGAGGTCGGGATCGGTGGGTCCGGCGGCGGTGGGTCCACGTCCGCGGTACACCCGGTGAGTATCAGCGCCGCCGCGGTCATGGCGACGATCCGACTGCGGCGAACGTGCTGGTGGCTCATGCCTTTCAATCGTGCCATCGATGAACGGTCACCGGGTGATCAGCACAGCGCTCACTGCCCAGACGGCGATGGCCCCGAGCGCGACAAGCGCGGGAACATCCCAGGAGCGGCGCACCCCCGCGGGCGCGGCTCCGGCATCCCGCGCCTGGTACCACTGCTCGCGAATCAGATCGAGGTCGCGTACGGCCGGAGCCTGACGCCTCTCGGCAGCCCCCGGTCGCATGCCGGGCCGAGCGGGACGGCCCGCGACGGGTCCGCCGTAGCTCTTCACCGCGCCACCGCCGACCAGGTCGAAGATCACCTGCCAGCGCAGCTCGATCTCGTCGACGGAGCCCCAGCCCGCGTCGGTGATGCGCAGCATGTTGTGCACGCGGACACCATCGGCGTCGATGCGGATGTGCGAGACGTAGACCGCGACGTAGACGCCCCAGAGGGCCAGCAGGACCCAGGGCGCGAGGAGCAGCGCCTCGGCGACGCCGGCGCGCAGCGCCGCATCACCGAGGAGCAGCACCGCGACGACGGCCGAGGCGATGAGGGCGACGATCGCCGACGGTGCGCGGAAGACGCGGCGATCCGACGGCATCCCGCGCCCTCCGCCGGGGCCGGCACTCACCCTCAGGCTCCGCCGAGCGGGATCGATGCGCCCGGGATCGCGTCGAGCAGGCGACGCGTGTAGCCCTCGGCCGGGTTCGCGAAGATCTCGTCGACCGTTCCCTGCTCCACAAGCCTGCCCCGCTCCATGACGCAGACGAGGTCGGCGACCACACGCACGACGGCGAGGTCGTGTGTGATGAACAGGTAGGTCAGTCCGAGCTCGGACTGCAGCTCCGCCAACAGCTGGAGGATCTGGTCCTGCACGAGCACGTCGAGCGCCGAGACCGCCTCATCGAGCACCACGAGGTCGGGCTTGAGCGCCAGCGCGCGCGCGATCGCGACACGCTGGCGCTGACCGCCCGAGAGCTCATTCGGGTACCGCGAGGCGAGCTCGCGCGGCAGCGAGACCTGATCCAGCAGCTCCTCGACGCGCGCGCGACGCGACGCGCGGTCGCCCACGCGATGGATATCGAGCGGCTCGGCGATCGTGCCGCCGATGTTGCGCATCGGATCGAGCGAGCCGTACGGGTCCTGGAACACCGGCTGCATCCGGCGGCGCAGCGCGAAGGCCTCGCGTCCCGAGAGCTTCTCGATGTTCTGCCCGTCGATCTCGATGGAGCCCTCGGTGGGCTCCTCGAGCTTGAGCACCATCTTCGCGATCGTGGACTTGCCCGATCCCGACTCGCCCACCAGCGCCAGCGTCTTGCCGCGGGGGATCTGGAACGACACCCCGTCGACCGCACGGAAGGGCTCGCTGCGGAACCCGCCGCGACGGATTTTGTACTCCTTGACCAGGTCGGTCACGACGACCGCGGGGGCAGCGGATGCGGCATCCGCCCCGTCCTGCGCGCCGCGGGTCTCGGCGCGCGCCTGGATGCGCTGGGACGCCAGGCTCGGCGCGGCGGAGACGAGGCGCCGGGTGTACGGATGCCGGGGGTTCTCGAGGATCTCGCGGCTCGGCCCCGATTCGACGATCTCACCCTGGTTCATCACGACGATCGTGTCGGCGCGCTCCGCCGCGAGCCCCAGGTCGTGCGTGATGAGGAGCACCGAGGTGCCCTTCTCGCGCGTCAGCGACGCCATGTGGTCGAGGATGACCCGCTGCACCGTGACGTCGAGGGCCGAGGTGGGCTCGTCGGCGATCAGCAGCTTCGGGTCGGCGGCGAGGCCGATGCCGATCAGGGCGCGCTGGCGCATCCCGCCCGAGAACTGGTGCGGGAACTGGTGCAGGCGCCGCTCGGCGTCCGCCAGCCCCGCCTGTTTGAGGACCTCGATCGCGCGCTGTTCGACCTCCTGGCGGCCGGTGGCGATGCCGTTGGCGCGGATCGCCTCCTTGACCTGGAAGCCGATGCTCCACACCGGGTTGAGGTTGGACATCGGATCCTGCGGGACGTAGCCGATCTCGCGGCCGCGCACGCTCTCCATCTGCGACGGAGTGAGATCGGTCAGCTCCCGGCCCTCGAGCGTGATGGAGCCGCCCGTGACATGTCCCGTTCCGGGCAGCAGATTGACGATCGCGGACGCGGTCGTGGACTTGCCCGACCCCGACTCGCCGACGATCGCCACGGTCTCGCCGGGATGGATGTCGATGCTCACGCCGTGCAGCACTTCGCGCGAGACCTTGCCGGCGTCGAAGTCGACCGTGAGGTCCCGGATCGACAGCAGAGGTGCATCGGTGAACACGGTCATCGGCGGGCCCTCGCCTTCGGGTCGAGGGCGTCGCGCAGAAGCTCGCCCAGGATGATGAACGCCAGCACCGTCACGGTCAGGGCGATCGAGGGATAGATCAGTGCCATCGGGGCGACCCGGAGCGAGGACTGCGCCTGGCTGATGTCGAGGCCCCACGACATGGTGTCGCTGCCGAGTCCCACGCCGAGGAACGACAGGGTCGCCTCGGCCGAGATCGCCGCGCCCAGCGTGATCGTCGCGATCACGATGACGGGTGCGAGGGCGTTGGGCAGCACGTGGCTCACCAGGGTGCGGAAGCGGGACAGGCCGAGGGCGCGGGATGCCGTCACGAAGTCCGCCTGGCGAACGCGCAGCACCTCGGCGCGGATGACCCGCGCCGTGGACGCCCACGCGAAGCCGCCGATCGCGAAGGCGAGCAGCAGAGGGGTGCGGTTCTGCGAGAACACGCTCATGACGACGATCGCGGCGAGGATGTAGGGGATCGCGAAGAAGATGTCGCCCACGCGCGAGAGCACCGAGTCGAGCCACCCGCCGTAGAAGCCGGCGAGCGCGCCCATGATGACGCCGATGACCGTGCCGATGATGGTGGCGAGGATGCCGACGAGCAGCGAGGTGCGCGCGCCCCAGACGATGCGCGACCAGATGTCGCAGCCCTGGAACGTGAAGCCCAGCGGGTGCCCGGGGGCGGGACCGCCGTTGCTGTTGCTGAGGAAGCAGTCGTTGTTCGGCGGCACCTGGGTGAACAGCGTCGGGGCGAAGGCCATCAGCACCACGATGAAGACCACGATGCTCGTGATCCAGAACGTGGGGCGGCGGCGGATGTCGGCCCAGGCGTCCGTCCAGAGGTTTCGGGGCTTCGCGTCGATGCGGACCGCATCGACGGTGACCTCGGCGTCCTTGACCGGTGCGACGAAGTGCGTCGGGGAGAGCTGATCACTTGGCATAGCGGATCCTCGGGTCGAGCAGGCCGTAGAACAGGTCGACCACGAGGTTGACCAGCACGTAGACGATGACGAAGACGCTCACGAAGGAGACCACGGTCGGGCCCTCCTGGCGCGTGATCGCCTGATAGAGGGTGTTGCCGACGCCGGGCACGTTGAAGATGCCCTCGGTGACCGTGGCGCCCACCATCAGCACGCCGAAGTTCGTGGCGGTGTTGGTGATGACCGGCAGCAGCGAGTTGCGCAGCACATGCACCGGCACGACGCGCCGGCGCGGCAGCCCCTTGCTGTAGGCGGTGCGCACCCAGTCCTGGTTGAGCGTGTCGATCACGGAGGCTCGCGTCAGGCGCATGCTCGTGGCGTAGAGGCTCAGGCCCAGCACGATCGCGGGCAGCCACAGGTCGCCCCAGTCGTTCTGGGCGCCCACCGTCGGACGGAACCAGCCGAGCTGGATGGCGAGGAAGTACTGGGCGAGGAAGGCGAGCACGAACACCGGCACCGCGACGAAGACGAGCGCGATGACGAGCGAGGCGTTGTCGAAGATCTTGCCCTTGCGGATGCCCGAGATCGTGCCGATGACGATCGCGAGCACGAGCTCGATGGCAATGGCCATCGCGGCCAGGCGCAGCGTGACGGGGAAGGTGCGGGCGAGCACCTCGCTCACCGGCTGCCCCGAGAAGCTCACGCCGAAGTCACCCTGGAAGACCCCGATGATGTAGTAGAAGTACTGCACGATGAACGGGTCGTTCAGATGGTACTGCTCCCGGATCTGCTCGAGCAGGGCGGGGTTGGGCGTCCGGTCGCCGAAGAGGGCGAGGATCGGATCGCCCGGCATGGCGAACACCATGAAGTAGATCAGCAGGGTGGCCCCGAAGAACACGGGGATCACCTGCAGCAGTCGTCTGAGGATGTAGCTGGCCACCCTCTTCTCCCTCCGGGATCGTCGGGCGCGTCTGCGGGTTCGCGGGCGCGTCCGCTAAGAGCATCGTGCCGCGTCGGGTGCGACCGGCGCGATACCCAAGGGGAAACATGTCGCGAGGCGGTGACGTGGTTCGTCACCGCCTCGCGAGCAGAGATCAGGCCTTACTCGGCCTTGGTGATCTGGTGGTACAGCGGAACCGAGTTCCAGCCGAACTCCACGTTCTCGACCGTCTCGGCGTAGCCGCCGGTGACGTTCGAGTACCAGAGCGGCAGGGCCGGGAGGTCCTGCAGCAGGACGCTCTGCGCCTGCTGGAAGAGCTCGTTGGCCGCGGCCGGGTCGGTGCTGGAGATGCCCTCGGCGATGAGGTCGTCGAACTCGGGGTTCGAGTAGTCACCGTCGTTGGAGCCCGCGTTGGACGCGTAGAGGGGCCCCAGGAAGTTGTACAGACCGGGGTAGTCGGCCTGCCATCCGGTGCGGAACGCCGTCGTGATCGTGCGGGAGTTCACGAGCTCGCGCAGCTCTGCGAAGGTCGGGTACGGAGCACCCGAGGCCTCGATGCCGAGCGTGTTCTTGATCGAGTTCGAGACCGCGTCGACCCACTGGTCGTGGCCGCCGTCGGCGTTGTACGCGATCTGGAAGGTGCCCTCCCACGGCGAGATGGCATCGGCCTGAGCCCAGAGCTCCACGGCCTGCTCGGGGTTGTACTCCAGGACCTCAGCACCCTCGAGCGAGTCCGACCAGCCGTCGATCACGGGCGAGGTGAAGTCGCTCGCGGGGGTGCGGGTGCCCTGGAAGATCGTCTCGGTGATCTCGTCGCGGTTGATCGCCATCGAGATGGCGGCGCGGCGCAGCTGGCCTTCCTCACCCTCGAAGTGGGGCAGGTTCTGCGCGATCGTGAACGACTGGAACACCGCGGCGGGCTGGTTGACCGCCCGCTCGCCCAGGTCGGACTCGAACGAGGCCAGCGCCGACGGCGGGATCGCGTCGATGACGTCGACCGTACCGCCGAGCAGGTCGGCGCCCTGGTAGTCCTCGTTCTTGACCAGGTCGATCTGCACGTCGTGCTGCCACGCGCCTTCGCCGTCGAGCATGTACGGGCCGTTGCCGATCGGGTTCTCACCGAACGCGGCCATGTCCTCGAACGCAGCGTCGGGCAGCGGATAGTACGCCGAGTAGCCCAGGCGCAGCGCGAAGTCCGAGGCGGGCTTGTTCAGCGCGATCGTGAACGTGTAGTCATCGACCTGCTCGAGGCCCGTCAGCTCCGAGTCCTCGTCGTAGCTGAACCCCTCGATGTCCTCGAAGAAGTAGCTGTTGTACTGGGCGTTCGAGGCGAGTGCGCCGTAGTTCCAGGCGTTGATGAAGTTGTCGGCCGTGACCTCTTCACCATCGGTGAAGTACTGGCCTTCCTTGATCTTCACCGTGAGGTTCTGCGGGTCATCGACCGTGATCTCCTCGGCCATGTCGTTGACCGGGGTGCCGTCGGCCTCGTACGAGACCAGGCCCGCGAAGATCGCGTCGAGGATCTTGCCGCCGCCGACCTCGTTGGTCGCCGTGGGGATCAGCGGGTTCTCCGGCTCCGAGCCGTTCGTGGTGATGATCGCGGCGCTGGTGGCGCCCTCATCCGTGCCGTCGTCGGTCGACCCGCCACCGGCGCAGCCGGCGAGCGTGAGCCCACCGACGCCCAGCAGCGCGATGCCCGACAGGGCGATCTTGTTGCGCTTCACGTGTTCCTCCATCAGGAAAGGTGTTTTCGCGCAGGCGTCACACGGGTGACACTGCGCGGGATACGGAAACCCTAGGCATCCTGATGGGTTTGCTCCAAATCTTTGGCATAACCGTTACATAGCCTTTACTCATCGGCGCCCTCATGTGGCAATCTGACGGGGTGATCGATCCGAGACCGCTGGGAACCGACCCGGAGCGAGTACGTCTGCGGTGGGAACTCGGTATCATCCTGGCCGTCACGATCGGGCAGTCGGCCCTCTACTCGCTGCTGACGCTGCTGCGCCGGGTGACGGCATCCATCCCGCTGTCCCAGCAGCAGACGCAGCTGAACCCTTCGCGCGACGCCCTCGCCATCTGGGACGCGGTCTACCAGGTGCTGTCGGTCTTCTTCGACCTCGCGCTCGTCGCGCTCGTCGTGTACCTGCTGTGGGAGCCGGGCTCGAACGCCCTCCGGCGCATCGGGCTCGACTTCTCGCGCTTCGGCGGCGACCTCGCCCGCGGGATGCTGCTGATCGTCGTGATCGGAGTGCCGGGGCTCGCGCTCTACGCGGTCGGGCGCTCGCTAGGAGTGACGGTGGCGGTGGCGGCATCGCCGCTGGATTCGTCCTGGTGGACCGTGCCGCTGCTCGTGCTCTCGGCGCTGCGGGCGGGACTGGTCGAAGAGGTCATCATGCTCGGATACCTCTTCGACCGACTGCGGCGCCTGGGCTGGGGATGGTGGCCGATCATCCTGGCGACGGCGGCGCTGCGCGCCTGCTATCACGCCTACCAGGGCTTCGGCCCCATGCTCGGGAACTTCGCGATGGGCATCGTCTTCGGCTGGTGCTACCGGCGCTGGGGGCGCGTGATGCCCCTCGTCATCGCGCACACGCTGATCGATGTGATCGCCTTCGTCGGGTATCCGCTCGCCGCGGCCCTCTGGCCCGATGTCTTCGCGCCGCCCGCCGCGCCGTCGTCGACGCCGACGCCCGCGGTGACGACGACGTCCGCACCCTGACCCGCCGCCGCACCATTGCGGTCCCGCGCGGTCGCGGCCCCCGGCATCCACCCCGCCCCCGGCCGCCCCCGCCGCGCCCGCGCCCGCGCCCGTCCCGGCCGGGCCATCCGCCGAACCCACATTTTTGCAGCGAGCCACCAATCGTCCGATGTCGGCTCGCTGCAAAAATGTGGGTTCGCGAAGCGGCCACGGCTCCTCCACATCGCGCGCGGCGGCGGCCACGAGCTTCAACAGCGCTCGGCGACGCTCGCGGCGCGGGCACCGTGGGCCATGGTGGCCCGATGACTCCTCCGACAGCGGCCGCACCCGACTCCTTCCTCCTCGCAGCAGACGAGCGACGGATGCCGATCGGAATGTACGGTCGCGTGCGCTCCCGCGAACTCATCCGTGTGCGGCCCGGCGTGTACGCCCCCACGGCGTGGTGGCGAGGGCTGGAACCGCACGCGCGATACGTCGAGCGCGTCAAAGCCGCCGCACTCGTCTTTCCCGGCTCAGCATTCATGCGCGAGTCCGCCGCCGCCCTTCACGGGCTCCCGATCTTCGGGGATCCCGCGTTCATCCACCTGTTCGATCCGAGCCGCCGCAGCACGCGCACGTTCGGCGACGTCGTCGTGCACGCCCTCACCGGGCACCGCGAGGTCATCCGGCTCGATGGACGGCTGGTCACCGACCTGGTCTCGACGGTCGTCGACACCAGTCGGTATCTCACTCCCGCCTACGCGCTCGCCGTGATCGACGCGAGCCTTCGCCGTGGCATGAACACGACGGATCTGCATGACTGGTCGGCGGCGGACCCCGACCGCCGCAATGAGCGGATGCTGGCGTGGGCGTGGGAGTTTGCCGACGGCCGCGCCGAATCCTCGGGCGAATCCGTCAGCCGCGCGGTGATCTCGTGGTTGGGGTTCCCCGTTCCTGTGCTGCAGCAGGTCTTCTCGGCGGAGGGCGTCGACGATCGGTCCGACTTCTGGTGGCCGACCTATCGCGCGATCGGCGAGTCCGACGGCTACGGCAAGTACAGGGCCGAGACCGCGGAAGAAGCGGTGCGCAAGATCGTGCGGGAGAAGGTGCGCGAAGATCGCCTACGACGCCAGTCGGACGGATTCGCGCGGTGGGACTGGCGCGACGCGCACCGCGTGACACTGCTGGAGAAGAAACTGCGGCACGCGGGGCTCCCGCAGGTGATGCCCCGGGACCGCGCCATGCTCGCGACGATCCGCCCGCTTCGCTGACCCGCCCCCGCCCGCCGACGCGCGAACCCACACGTTTGCAGCGAACCACCACGCGTCGGCTGATGGCTCGCTGCAAAAATGTGGGTTCGGCGGGCCGACCCCGTCAGGCGAAGGCCTCGATCGGCGGGCAGGCGCACACGAGGTTGCGGTCGCCGTAGGCGTTGTCGATGCGGCGCACCGGCGGCCAGTACTTCGTGCGCACGAGTGAGCGCACCGGGTACACGGCCTCCTCTCGCGAATACGGATGCTGCCATTCGGCCGCCGCGATCGTCTCGGCCGTGTGCGGCGCGTTCACCAGGGGGTTGTCATCGGCCGGCCACTCCCCCGCCGCGACCCTCAGCGCCTCGGTGTGGATCGCGATCATCGCGTCGCAGAAGCGGTCGAGCTCCGCGAGGTCCTCCGACTCGGTCGGCTCGACCATCAGCGTGCCGGCGACGGGGAAGGACATCGTCGGGGCGTGGAAGCCGTAGTCGATCAGGCGCTTGGCGACATCGTCGACCGTGATGCCCGTCCGCTCGCGCAGCGGACGCAGATCGAGGATGCACTCGTGCGCGACGAGCCCACCCTCACCCGTGTACAGCACCGGGAAGTGGTCGCGCAGCCGCACCGCGATGTAATTGGCCGAGAGCACGGCGGTGGCCGTCGCCTCGCGGAGGCCGTCCGCCCCCATCATGCGCACGTACGCCCACGAGATCGGCAGGATGCCGGCAGAACCGTACCCCGCCCCCGCCACCGGCGCGCCCTCGAACACGAACCCGCCGGCGTGGTCGGCGCGCTGCGCGAACGGGTGGGCCGGCAGGAACGGGGCCAGGTGCGCCTTCGCCGCGACGGGACCGACCCCCGGCCCGCCCCCGCCGTGCGGGATCGCGAAGGTCTTGTGCAGGTTCAGGTGCGACACGTCGCCGCCGAGATCGCCGAATCTCGCATACCCCAGCAGGGCGTTGAGGTTGGCGCCGTCGATGTAGACCTGTCCGCCCGCGTCGTGGACGGCCTGGGTGATCTCGAGCACGTCGTGCTCGTACACGCCGTGCGTCGAGGGGTAGGTGATCATGAGCGCCGCGAGCGTCTCGGCGTGCGCCGAGATCTTGGCACGCAGGTCGTCGAGATCGACGTTTCCGGCCTCGTCGCACGCGACAACGACGACGCGCATGCCCGCCAGCACCGCCGAGGCGGCGTTCGTGCCGTGCGCAGAAGACGGGATCAGACAGACATCGCGCCCCTCCTCGCCTCGCGACCGGTGCCAGCCGCGGATCGCGAGCAACCCCGCGAGCTCACCCTGAGATCCGGCGTTGGGCTGCAGCGACACCGCGTCGTACCCGGTCACCTCGGCCAGCCACGTCTCGAGCTGCTCGATCAGCCCGAGGTACCCCACGACATCCGACGCCGGAGCGAAGGGATGCACCCGCGCGAACTCCGGCCACGACACCGCCGCCATCTCGGTGGCCGCATTCAGCTTCATCGTGCACGACCCGAGCGGGATCATCCCGCGGTCCAGCGCGTAGTCCCGATCGGCGAGCTGCTTGAGGTAGCGCATCATCGACGTCTCGCTGCGGTGGGTGTTGAACACGGGATGCTGCAGATAGGAGTCCGTGCGGCGGATCGACGTCGGTGCGCCCGAGAGCGCATGCGCCCCGTCGACGGAGAACTCGTGGTCATCGGGCAGACCGAACGCCCACGCGACGTGCGCGAGGTCCTCGTCGGTGGTCGTCTCATCGATCGAGACGCCGACGATCGCGTCGTCGACCCGCAGCAGCTGGTACCCCCGCGAGCGCGCCCGCTCGATCACCCGGTCGGCCGAGCTCGGCACCACCACGCGGATCGTGTCGAAGAACGACTCCGCCACGAGCGGCAGATCGTACGCGCGCAGGGTGCGCGCCAGCGCGTCCGCGCGGCGGGCGATGGATGTCGCGATCCGGTGCAGCCCGTCGGGCCCGTGGTATACGGCGTACATCGCCGCCATGACGGCCAGCAGCACCTGCGCCGTGCAGATGTTGGAGGTCGCCTTCTCGCGTCGGATGTGCTGCTCGCGGGTCTGCAGCGACAGCCGGTACGCCGGGTGACCCGCGGCGTCCTGCGACACGCCGACGAGACGGCCCGGCAGCTGCCGCTCGAGCCCCTGGCGCACGGCGAGGTAGCCGGCGTGGGGGCCGCCGAAGCCCAGCGGCACACCGAAGCGCTGTGTCGTGCCGGCGGCGATGTCGGCGCCCAGCGACGCGGGCGAGGCGAGCAGGGTCAGCGCGAGCAGATCGGCGGCGACGACGGCGAGGCCGCCCGCGAGGTGCGCGGCGTCGATGACGGCCGACGGATCCCACACCCGGCCGGACGCTCCCGGGTACTGCACGAACACGCCGAAGAGCGCGTCGGGCAGCATCCCCCCGTGCGCGAGGTCGACTTCGACGATGTCGATGCCGACCGCCTCGGCCCGCCCGCGCAGCACGGCCTTCGTCTGCGGCAGCGCGTCGGCGTCGACCACGAACACGTTCGAGGCGGCCTTGGACGAGCGCCGGGCCACCAGCATCCCCTCGACGACGGCGGTGGGCTCGTCGAGCATCGACGCGCCGGCGGTCGCGAGCCCCGTGAGATCGGTCACCATGGTTTGGAAGTTGATCAGCGCCTCGAGGCGCCCCTGGGAGATCTCGGGCTGGTAGGGCGTGTAGGCGGTGTACCAGGACGGGTTCTCGAGGACGTTCCTCGTGATGACCGCCGGTGTGAGCGTGTCGTAGTAGCCGAGGCCGATCATCGGCCGCGCGGCCCTGTTCGCCGAGGCGAACGCGCGCAGCTCGGCGAGCGCCTCGGCCTCGGTCGCAGCCCGCGGGATGTCGCTCGTGGCCCGCGGGCGGGCATGGATAGCGGCGGGCACCGCCGCATCGACGAGGGAATCGACGTCGGCATGCCCCACGGCGTCGAGCATGCGGCGTTGCGCGGCGGCGTCGATCCCTATATGCCGCGCCGAGAATGCGTCGCCGCTCACGCGCCCTCCCCCGTGAGCGCGGCGTACGCGTCGCGGTCGAGCAGGTCGGCGGTCGCCGACGAGTCGACCCGGATCTTCAGGAGCCAGCCGTCCTCGAACGGCGAGGAGTTCACGAGCGCGGGATCGTCGACGACGGCCTCGTTCACCGCGACGATGACGCCGGTGAGTGGGGCGTAGAGCTCGCCGACGGACTTGGTCGATTCGATCTCGCCGCACACCGCGCCGGCGGTCACACCGGAGTCGACGGCGGGCAGGTCGACGTAGACGACGTCGCCGAGCTTGTCGGCCGCGAAGTCGGTGATCCCGACCGTCGCGACGTCGCCGTCGAGGGCGATCCACTCGTGCTCGGTCGTGTAGGAGAGGGCGGCGAGATCGGTCATTTCTTCCTCCGGTAAAAGGGCAGGGGGGTGACGGTGGCGGGAATCGGCGTTCCCCGCACATCCACGAACAGGGTGGTGCCGGGGGCGCTGACGCGAGGATCGACGTAGGCCATCGCGATGGGATGGCCGAGGGTGGGGCTGAGGGCGCCGCTGGTGACCTCGCCGACGGCGACAAGATCGGCGTCGGCGCCCGGGGCCAGGACGGCATAGCCTGCGCGTGCCGCGCGACGCCCCTCCGCGCTCAGGCCGACGAGGACGCGCGCACCCGGGTCGACGATCGCGGCCAGCGCGGCGCCGCCGACGAATGCGTCCTTGTCGCTCGCGACCACGCGGGCGAGTCCCGCCTGCACGGGCAGGACATCGAGGGAGAGCTCATGCCCGTACAGGGGCATGCCGGCCTCGAGCCGCAGGGTGTCGCGCGCGGCGAGCCCCGCCGGCACGAGACCGAGCGGCGCACCCGCGGCCAGCATCGCCTCCCACAGGCCCTCGGCGTGTGCGGCGCCGATGTAGAGCTCGAACCCGTCCTCGCCCGTGTACCCCGTGCGGGCGACGAGCAGAGGGGCGTCCTCGAACCGGGCCTGCGTGACGCTGTAGCCGGACAGCTCGGCGAGCGGGCGTCCGAGGTCGGTCAGGGCGACAGCATCCATCACCGCCGCCGCCGCCGGCCCCTGCAGCGCGATCAGGGCGTACTGGTCGCTCGCATCGACGACGCTCGCCTCGAAGCCGGCCATCCGCTCCTCGAGCGCGGCCGCGACGGCATCGTGGTTGCCGGCGTTGGCGACGACCAGATAGCGCTGGTCGGCGAGGCGATACACGATGAGGTCGTCGACGATGCCGCCCGTCTCGGCGAGCAGGAGCGTATAGGTCGCCCGTCCCACGGGCACGACGGAGAGCCGCCCCGCCAACGCGGCGTCGAGGAACGCCCCGGCACCCGGTCCCTCGACGACGAACTCCGCCATGTGCGAGACGTCGAACAGACCCGCGGCCGTGCGCACCGCGTGGTGCTCGGCGAGGTCGGAGGTGTAGCGCACCGGCATCCACCAGCCGCCGAAGTCGGTGAACGAGGCACCGCGGCGCTCGTGCGCGCCGCGCAGCGGGGTCGAGCGCAAGACAGGTTCTGACATCGAGTTCTCCCGTGATCGTGCGGGCAGGCACCGGGCGGCGCCTGTCGAACTCCCCCTCTGTCATGGGCCTGAGAGCTTCGCCGCCGCATCCCCGTGCGAGGGGGGTGGATGCGGAGGCTTTCACCGTCGGCGGATCGTCGAGCGCGGCTCGGGATCGCTTTTCAGAGTGGCCGGCTCGAGCGGTACGCGGTACCTGAGAGATTGGCGGGGAGGCTTGCTCCTTCGGTGCCCGGGCTGTGCGTCCGGGGCTCTCCCGCTCGAGATGAGGCCGATATGCGATTGTGCGCGCCAGCCTATCGGCCGCGCGCAGCCCTGGCCACCGCCGCGCCGCCGCGTTCTGCCGCCTTCGTCTGCGCTGCGCCCGTCACACGCCGTAACAGGATGCCGCGGCCCGACGTCGCACAGGCGAAGCTGGAGCGTTCCCGAACACCGACGGCGGTGCCCCGCCGATCGTCGGACGGTGCGCCCCGGCATGCAGCCATGATCACGACAGAGCACCTGACCAAGACCTTCCGCGGCGATGTCCGCGCCCTCGACGACGTCTCGCTCGAGGTCGAGGAGGGCGAGATCTACGGCGTCGTGGGAACCAGCGGCGCCGGCAAGAGCACGCTGATCCGCACGGTGAACGGCCTCGAACGCCCCGACTCGGGGACGGTGGATGTCGCCGGCACCCGCATCACGGGCCTCTCCGGACGCGAGCTGCGCGAAGCGCGGCACGGGATCGGGATGATCTTCCAGCACTTCAACCTGCTCTCGCGCCGAACGGTCGCGGGCAACGTCTCGCTCGCACTCGAGGCGCAGGCCATGACCCGTGCCGATCGCCGACGCCGCGTCGGCGAGATCCTCGACCTGGTCGGGCTCGGGACGAAGGCCGACGCGTACCCCTCCGAGCTCTCGGGCGGGCAGAAACAGCGCGTGGGCATCGCGCGCGCCCTCGCGTCCCGGCCGCGGGTGCTGCTCTCCGACGAGGCGACGAGCGCCCTCGACCCCGAGACGACCCGCAGCATCCTCGAGCTGCTGCGGGATCTCAACCGCGAGCTCGGCCTGACGATCCTGCTGATCACGCACGAGATGGATGTCGTCAAGGCGATCTGCTCGTCCGCGGCGCTCATGCAGTCGGGGCGCATCGTCGAGAGCGGGCGACTGCGGACGATCCTGCGCACGCCGGGCTCGGTCATCGCGCGTCAGCTCTTCCCACTCGGCGACACCCCCGCGCGCCCGGGTGCGACGGTGCTCGATCTGACGTTCACCGAGCTCGTCGCCCACGAGCCCGTCATCGCCCGCCTCGCCCGCGAGCAGTGCCTCGACATCGGGCTGCTCGGAGCGGCCATCGAGACCATCGACAGCGTGCAGACGGGGCGCACCCGGCTCGAGCTTCCTCCGGGATCCGACGCGACGGCCGTCGTGCGCGCGCTGACGGCTCAGGGCATCGTCGTCGAGGAGGTGGCCGCGTGATCGACGTCGATGACCCGGACTTCTGGTCCGACATGGCCGCGAACCTCTGGGAGGCGACCCTCGAGACCCTCTACATGGTGGGCGTGACGATGCTCGTCACCTTCGTCGTGGGTCTCGTGATCGGCGTCCTCCTCGTCGCGACCGACCGCGGCGGCATCCTGCAGGCGCCGTTCGGCAGCCGCGCGCTCGGACGGATCGTCAACGTCGTGATCGCGGTCGTCGTGAACATCACGCGGTCGGTGCCGTTCGTCATCCTCATGATCGCGCTCATCCCGTTCACCTACGTACTCATCGGCACGTCGTTCGGCTCGACGGCCGCGATCGTGCCGCTCAGCATCGCCGCGATCCCGTTCTTCGCCCGCATCGTCGAGATCGCCGTGCGCGAGGTCTCGGCCGGAAAGATCGAGGCCGCCGATGCGCTCGGAGCCACGCGCTGGCAGATCCTGTCGAAGGTGCTCGTGCCCGAGGCGATGCCCGCCATCGTGCTGGGCTTCACCACGACCGTCGTCTCGATCATCAACTTCTCGGCCATCGCCGGCGTCGTCGGCGCCGGAGGCCTCGGCGACCTGGCGATCCGTTTCGGCTACCAGCGCTACAGCACCGAGTACATCGTCGCCGTCGTGATCGTGCTGCTCGTGCTCGTCCAGGCGCTGCAGTCCGCCGGCGGCCTGCTCGCGCGACGACTCGACCACGAGCGTCCCCGCACGCGCCGCCGCGCCCGGGTCGAGAAGCCCTGAGATCCACGGCGGACACACGCCGCCGCATCCCCTGCACCGCCCCTCGAAAGGACACTCCCATGCCCCGTCTGCTGCGCCCCGCCGCCGGCCTCGCCGCTCTGACCACCGCCGCCCTGGCCCTCGCCGGCTGCGCAGACGGATCCAGCGAGCCCGCCTCCGACAGCGAGAGCCTGGGCACGATCGTCGTGGGCGCGACCGCTGTGCCCGCGGGCGAGATCCTGACCTTCGTGCAGGAGAACCTCGCCGAGGACGCCGGACTCGAGATCGAGATCACCGAGTTCAGCGACTACAACACCCCCAACCCCGCGCTCGCGCAGGGTGCGACCGATGTGAACCTCTTCCAGCACGGGCCCTTCCTCGACCTGTTCGTCGAGGACTCGGGCGAGGACCTCGTCTCGGTCGGCGAGATCTACCTGCCCCCGCTCGCGCTGTACTCCGAGACCGTCGATGCGATCGAGGATCTGCCCGAGGGCGCCGAGATCGCACTGCCCAACGACGCGAGCAACGAGTCGCGCGCACTGCTCTTGCTCGCCGACGCGGGCCTGATCGAGACCACCGAGAACCCGACGACGGTCGCCGACATCACCGCCAACCCGAACGACTTCGTCTTCACGGAGATCGACGCGGCGAGCCTGCCCGCCGCCCTCGCCCAACAGGACGCCGCGATCGTGAACTTCAGCTTCGCCGCGGCGGCCGGCCTCTCGGGCGACCTGCAGATCCTCAGCGAGTCGACCGACAGCCCCTACTTCAACATCCTCGCCACTCGCGCCGAGCTCGTCGACGACCCCCGCGTCGTCGCGCTCTACGAGCTGCTGACCTCGGCCGAGACCGCCGCGTTCATCGAGGAGACATACGCGGGCCTCGTGATCCCGGCCTCCTGATCCCGGCCTGCTGATCCCGGCCTGCTGAAGGCGGCCGCTGATCCCGGCCTGCTGAAGGCGGCCTGCCGACGGCGGTCTGCTGATCCCGGCCTGCCGACAGCGGTCTGCTGATCCCGGCGCCCTGACCTCGGTCTGCTGACGACGATCCCGGCCCGCCGCGAGACCGGGCCGGGCGTGCCGCGCAGGCTCCAGCATCCACTCGAACCACCACTTTTGCAGCGAGCCACCACACGACACGTGGTGGCTCGCTGCAAAAATGTGGGTTCGCCGACGGGGGCAGGGTCAGCCCGCCGATCGGGGGGACCGGGTCAGGCCGCCGACAAGGTCCCGGGTCAGGCCGCCGACAAGGTCCCGGGTCGGGCCGCCGACAATGGGCCGCGTCGGGCTGCCGGCAAGGGGCCGCGACGGGCCGCCGACAGGTGCCCGGGTCCCCCCGCCGCGCGACCGGGCGGGCCCCGCCGCGCAGGCTCCAGCATCCACTCGAACCACCACTTTTGCAGCGAGCCACCACACGACACGTGGTGGCTCGCTGCAAAAATGTGGGTTCGCCGACAGGGTCCGGGTTGGGCCGCCGATAGGGGCCCCGTCAGGCCGCAGCCAGGGTCCCGGGCTGGGCCGCGACAGGGGCAGGGTCAGCCCCGCCGATCGGGGGGACCGGGTCAGGCCGCCGATCGGGGGGACCGGTTCAGGCCGCCGACAGGGCCCGGGTCAGGCCGCCGACAGGGTCCCGGGTCAGGCCGTCAGCCCGCGCAGCGGCCGGACGAGACCGCGGCGTCGAGGCCCTCGGCCTGCGCCAGCACCGGCGTGAGCTCGGTGGTCGTCATCGCATAGCCGAGGTTGTCGTCGTTCTCCGCGCGGGCGAAGACGACACCGGCCACCTCGCCGGCGGTCGTGAGCAGCGGACCCCCCGAATTGCCGGGACGCACCGTCGCGGCGAGGGCGTAGACCTCGCGCTCGGCGGTCGCGTCGTCGTAGATGTCGGGCACCTGCGCGGGGCCCACCGAGATCACCTCGGCTCCCCCCATCTCGAATGGCCCTCCGTAGGGGTATCCCTGCACCACCGCGCCGGCGCCGGCGGCGAGGGTCGGCACGACGGGCAGCACATCCGCCCCGAGATCGTCGACGGCGATCACGGCGAGGTCGTCGATGGGATCGAAGTAGACGATCCGCCCCTCGCGGGCGGCGACGCCCGGAAGCTCGACCACCGGCGTCTCGACCCCGGCCACGACATGCGCGTTCGTCACCACCCGGTCGGGGGCGATGACGAAACCTGTTCCCGTCGCGCTCGTGCCGCAGGCGTACGCGACGCCGGAGACGCGACCGACCGATCGAGCGGCTGCGGCGAGCGCCGGGTCGTCGAGGGCTACTTCGGGTGCGCCGGGTGAGACCGCGCCATCGAGCAGGGTGCCGAGCGTCGGCAGCCCCTCGTCGAGCACGGCGCCGCGCAGCTGAGCGAGCGTGGCCTGCACGGGGCGGGGGGTGATCTCCTCGATCGTGCGGAGCACCTGCGACGACGAGAGCGCCTGCGACACGATCGGCATGCCGGTCGCGGCGACGCTCTGGCCCACGAGCGAGATGGCGAGCGCCGCGACGATGACGCTGACGGCGCCGCCGAGCAGTCGCTCGATGCCCTTGAGTCTGATGCGGTCGGCCCCGCGGCGGATCGCCATTCCGAGGGCCGACCCCAGAAGCGCCCCCGTCACGAGGACGAGCACCGCGACGGCCAGCACGATGAGGCCGCGCCACTGCGGCCACGGCACCGCGTCGTTGACGATCGGGATGAGCCAGAACGCGGCGATGCCGCCGCCCGCGACGCCGACGAGGGTGCCGAGGCTGGCGAACAGTCCCCGCTGCACGCCGATGATCAGCGCGACGACGAGAACGACGATCAGCACGATGTCGACGACGAGCACTCGCTCTCCCCTCACGCGATCCGGCAGGGCGAGCTTAGGCGGGATGTCTGAGAAGGCGCGGGATGCTGGCCGCTTGCACTTCATGTCATGTCGACACTAAGATCGCTCGAGGAGTAATGGTCACTATGACACGAACCGTTCCAGAGGCAACCCGCACTGCGGCCGCCACCCCGGCCGCGGTCGACGAAGCGCGCGTCGCCGTGTCCACCGTCATCTTCACGCTGCGGCGCCTTTCCGGCGCCGACTGCCCCGCACTCGTCCTGCCCCTCGTGCGCCGCACGCGCGATCCGTTCGAGGGTCTGTGGGCGCTGCCCGGCGGATGGCTGGACGCCGCCGAGGGTCTCGACACGGCGGCATCCCGCACGCTCGCCGAGACCACCGGCCTCACGCCCAGCTACCTCGAGCAGCTCTACGCGTTCGGCGACGTCGGCCGCTCGCCGAGCCGCGTCGTCTCGATCGTCTACTGGGCTCTGCTGCGCGCCGACGAGGTCGATGCGCAGGTCGCCGCACACGCCGCGGGCCTGACGGCCCCCGAGAACGTCGAATGGTTCGCCGCAGCCTCGCTCCCGCATCTCGCGTTCGACCACAACCAGATCGTCGACTACGCGCTGTGGCGCCTGCGCAACAAGGTCGGCTACAGCCGCATCGCGCACGGCCTGCTGCCCGACGAGTTCACCCTCGCCGACCTGCGCGAGGCCTACGAGGCGATCCTCGGACGCCGTCTCGACCCCGCCAACTTCCGGCGGCAGGTCGAGGGGTCCGGCACCCTCATCCCCACCCAGTCGTTCCGCACGGGCAGCCACCGTCCCGCGCGGCTGTACCGCTACAACCAGGATGTCGAGCTCTCGGACCGCGGACCCCTCGCGGCCGCGGCACCGGCATCCCTCGAATCGAGGTAGTCATGTCCGCAACACCCCTCACCCTGCAGCCGCGCCCCCTCGACGCATCCGTCGACCATGAGATCCAGGCGATCGTCGCGGGTGCGTCGGACGCGGAGACCTGCAACACCGACCTCGCCGCGGGGCCCTGGAACTTCGACAGCCGGCCCGGCTACGGCCCAGGATCGTCGATGGGGGATGTCATCCCCACCGGCGCCCCGCGCCAGGGCGAGCTGCCCCGCGAGTACCGGGAGGCGGGTGAGGAGGACCTGCACGCGCGCATCGTCGCCGCGAAGCAGTCGCTCGGCGACCGGGTCGTGATCCTCGGGCACTTCTATCAGCGCGAGGAGGTCGTGCGCCACGCCGACTACGTGGGCGACTCCTTCCAGCTGGCCAACGCCGCGAAGGCGCACCCCGAGGCCGAGGCGATCGTCTTCTGCGGCGTGCACTTCATGGCCGAGACCGCCGACCTGCTCTCCGGCCCCGACCAGGCGGTGATCCTGCCCAACCTCGCCGCCGGCTGCTCGATGGCCGACATGGCCGACATCGATCAGGTCGAGGAGTGCTGGGAGGCGCTCGAGGACGTCTACGGACCGATGGATGCTGTCGACGCCGACGGGCTGGTGCCCGTTGTGCCCGTGACCTACATGAACTCCTCGGCGGCGATCAAGGGCTTCGTCGGACGGCACGGCGGCATCGTGTGCACGTCCTCGAACGCGCGCACGGTGCTGGAGTGGGCGTTCGCGCGGGGACGCCGCGTGCTGTTCTTCCCCGACCAGCACCTCGGCCGCAATACGGCGAAGGCGATGGGGGTGCCGCTCGAGCAGATGCCGATGTGGAACCCGCATCGGCCCCTCGGCGGCAACGACGAAGGGGCGCTCGAGGATGCCCGAGTGATCCTCTGGCACGGCTTCTGCAGCGTGCACCGCCGTTTCACCGTGGACCAGATCGAGAAGGCGCGGACCGAGCACCCCGGTGTGCGCGTCATCGTGCACCCGGAGTGCCCCATGCCCGTCGTCGACGCCGCCGACGAGGCGGGCTCGACCGACTACATCCGCAAGGCCATCGACGCGGCGACCGAGCCGACGACATTCGCGATCGGCACCGAGATCAACCTCGTGCAGCGCCTGGCGGCCCAGCATCCGCAGCACGAGATCTTCTGTCTCGACCCGGTCGTATGCCCGTGCTCGACGATGTACCGCATCCACCCGGGGTACCTCGCCTGGGTGCTCGAGAGCCTGGTCGCCGGCAGCGTCGTCAACCGCATCACCGTGCCGGCCGACGTCGCCGATCCGGCACGCGTCGCCCTCGAGCGGATGCTGGCGGCCAAGCCCTCCCCGCAGGTGACCCCGTGACCAGCGCGGTCGTCGTGGGCAGCGGCATCGCGGGACTGACCGTCGCGCTGCACGCCGCCGACAGCGGCATCCGCGTCGCCCTCGTCACCAAGGACGTGCTCGAGCACGCGAACACCCGCTATGCGCAGGGCGGGATCGCCGGGGTGATGTTCGACGACGATCGCGTGGCCGACCACGTGCGCGACACCCTCACCGCCGGCGCCGGCCTCGCCGACCCCGCCGCCGTGCGGGTGCTCGTCGAGGAGGGTCCCGCGCGCATCCGCGAGCTCATCGCGCTCGGTGTCGCCTTCGACCGCGACGGGGCGGGCGCCTTCGTCAAGGGCCTGGAGGCGGCGCACTCGTACCCGCGCATCCTGCACGCCGGCGGCGACGCCACCGGCACGGCGATCGAGCGGGCGCTCGTGGCCGCGGTGCGCGCGGCGGGTGTCGAGATCATCGAGCACGGCTTCCTCGTCGACCTCGTGGTCGACTCGGGTGCCGTCGTCGGCATCGATCTGCTCGTCGACGACGCCCGGCGGGTGCGGATCGACGCCGACGCGGTCGTGCTCGCGTCGGGCGGAGCCGGTGAGCTCTACGCACACACCACGAACCCCGTCGTCGCTACGGGTGACGGCATCGCCGCGGCGATGCGCGCGGGCGCGGCGGTGGCCGATCTCGAGTTCTTCCAGTTCCACCCGACGGTGCTCGCCGCGGGCGAGGCGTTCCTCGTCTCCGAGGCCGTGCGCGGCGAGGGCGCGATCCTCGTCGACGATGACGGTCGCCGCTTCACGTTCGACGCGCATCCCGACGGCGAGCTCGCACCCCGCGACGTCGTCGCCCGCGCGATCGCGCGCTGCATGCAGCGGCAGGGCGGTCGGCCGGCGCTGCTCGATGCCCGCGGCCTCGGAGCGGTGCACGGCGAGGACGACGCGGCCTTCCTCGCCCGCCGGTTTCCGACGATCGATCGCGCCGTGCGCGAGCGCGGGCTGGATTGGGCGCGCGAGCCGATCCCCGTGACCCCCGCCGCGCACTACCTGATGGGCGGCGTCGTCACCGATCTCGACGGACGCACCTCGGTGCCGGGTCTGTACGCCGTCGGCGAGGTGGCACGCACCGGCGTGCACGGCGCCAACCGGCTCGCGTCGAACTCGCTGCTCGAGGGAGCGGTGTTCGGTGCGCGAGCGGCAGCCGTGCTCGCTGCCGCACCCGTCGGCGCCTCCTGGCCCGTCGGCGCTTCCTGGCCTGTCGGCGCTTCCTGGCCCACCGCAGACCTCGCGGTCGCCGCTCCCCTGTCGCGAATCGTGGATGCGGGCGCCGCACACCCGCAGATCGTGACAGGCGAACGAGCCGAGACGAGCACCGAGCCCTTCTCCCGCGGGGCGCTGCAGCGCCTGATGTGGGCCGACGTCGGGCTCGTCCGCGACGCCGAGGGACTCGCCCGCGCAGCGTCCATGATCCGAGCCTGGCGCGCCGAACCGCGCGTGCCGGGTACCGAACGCGAGTTCGAGGACGACAACCTGCTCGCCGTCGCCGCCGCCATGGTCCAGGCTGCGGCCGCGCGCCGGCAGTCGGTGGGTGCCCACCACCGCCGCGACGACCCGACACAGACCCGGGATGCTGTCGCACCCGCCGCCTCGCTGACCCTGGCAGGAGCCCCCGCATGCTGACCCGCGCCAAGATCGACCGCGTCGTTGCGGCCGCGCTCGAGGAGGACGCGCCGTGGGGCGATGTCACGAGCGAGACGCTGATTCCGGCCGATGCGACGGCGCGTGCGGAGCTGATCGCCCGCGAGCCCGGGGTGTTCAGCGGCGGTGAGGTGTTCGCCGCCGCCTTCCGCCTCACGGATCCCGCCACGGCGGTGGCGCTCGTCGCCTCCGACGGCGAGGAGTTCGCGCCCGGGGCGAGGCTCGCCGTCGTCGAGGGCAGGGCACGGGCCGTGCTCCAGGCCGAGCGGATCGGGCTGAACTTCGTCCAACGCATGTCGGGCATCGCGACCCTGACCTCGCGCTACGTCGCCCGCGTCGCCCACACCGGCGCGCGCATCGCCGACACGCGCAAGACGACACCTCTGCTGCGCGCGTTCGAGCGCCACGCCGTCGTGTGCGGCGGGGGCCACAATCACCGCTACTCGCTGTCCGACGCCGTCATGGCCAAGGACAACCACCTCGCCGTGCTGGCGCAGCGAGGGGTGTCGGTGACCGCCGCACTCCAGGGGGCGATCGCCCGCCTGCCGCACACGACGCACGTCGAGGTCGAGGTCGACCGCCTCGACCAGATCGAGCCCGTGCTCGCGGCCGGCATCGGCACGATCATGCTCGACAACTTCTCGCTCGCCGAACTGCGCCGCGGCGTCGAGCAGATCGGCGGGCGCGCGATCGTCGAAGCCAGCGGCGGCGTCACGCTCGAGACCGTGCAGGCGATCGCCGAGACGGGCGTCGACGTCATCTCCGTGGGCGCCCTCACTCACTCGGCGGCCGCGCTCGATCTGGGACTCGACGTCGCGGTAGAAGCCGCGGGCCGGCAGGGCGCAGACTAGGGACAGGATGCTCTACCTCGACAACGCGGCCACGACGCCGGTGCGGCGCGAAGTGCTCGAGGCGATGCTGCCCCACCTCACGACCGAGTTCGGCAATCCCTCGAGCCACCACACCATCGGCGAGCGCGCCGCAGCGACCCTGGCCGATGCGCGCGCGGCGGTGGCGCGCACTCTCGGCATGCGCCGCACCGACGTCGTGTTCACCTCGGGCGGCACCGAGGCCAACAACCTCGCGATCAAGGGCATCGCGATCGCGGCGCAGCTCGGTCGCGACGCGGGGCACCTGGTGACGACGCCGATCGAGCATGAGTCGGTGCTGCAGTCCGTGGCTTACCTGCAGCGGGTGCACGGCTTCTCCGCAACGTTCGTGCCCGTCGACGCACACGGTCGGGTCGATCCCGACGACCTCGCCGACGCCATCCGCGAAGACACCGCACTGGTCAGCATCGGCTACGCCAACAACGAGGTCGGCACCATCCAGGATGTCGGGGTCCTCGCCCGGGTGGCCCACGAGCGTCGCGTGCCCGTCCACATCGACGCGGTGCAGGCCGCGGGGTGGCTGGATCTGTCGGCCGCCGAGCTCGGTGTCGACGCGATATCGATCGCAGGTCACAAACTCGGCGCCCCGCAGGGGACGGGCGCCCTCGCCGTGCGCGGCCGCCTGCCCGTCGAACCGCTCCTCCACGGCGGCGGTCAGGAGCGTGGTCGCCGCAGCGGCACCGAGAGCGTCGCGGGTGCGGTCGCCCTCGCCACCGCCCTGGGGCTCGCAGACCGCGAGCGTGTCGAGGCGGCGGCGCGCGTCTCGGCCCTGCGCGATGCCTTCGTCGCCCGCGTGCTCACCCTGATTCCGCAGGCGCGCCTCACCGGCGACCCCGTGCACCGGCTGCCCGGCACCGCGAGCTTCACCTTCTCGGGAACGAGCGGCGAGGCCGTGCTGCTGAACCTCGAGCGCCGAGGGGTGATCTCCTCGAGCGGTTCGGCGTGCGCTGCCGGCAGCGATGAGCCCTCGCACGTGCTGATCGCACTCGGCGTACACGCCGCGCTCGCGCAGACCGCCGTGCGCTTCACGTTTCCGCGCACGCTCGACGAACCGCTCGATGACGTCGCGGACGCTCTGGCGGCATCGGTCGCGGCCGTACAATCGACCGCGTGAGCGCCCCCCTCGTCACGATCATCGTGCCCGGTCACGACGTCGCGGAATACGCGGACGCCGCGCTCGCCTCGTTGCGCATGCAGGACATGACGAACTGGCGCGCCATCCTCATCGATGACGGATCGACCGATGCAACCGCTCAGATCTTCGCCGCGGCCGCCGACGCCGACCCGCGCCTGCGTTTCGTCGCCCACGACGAGCAGCGGGGACTCGGCGCCGCCCGCAACACCGGGCTCGATCTCGTCGACACTCCCCTGCTCGGCTTCCTCGACGCCGACGACGTGCTCGCCCCGGGCGCCCTCGCGCGCCTGACCGGCACGCTCGAGCGCACGGGCAGCGATTTCGCGGTCGGTGCCTACGTCCGGCTTCGGGCGGATGCCGGGGGCACATACCTGCCGGGCGCCGTGCAGCCGTGGGTCTCGGCCGCCACCGACCCCGAACGTCTCGGGACGACCGTGGCGCAGCATCCCGACGTCACGGGCAACGTCGTGGCGTGGTCCAAGATCAGCCGGCGGGATTTCTGGGATCGCGCCGGCCTGCGGTTCCCCGAAGACCGGCTCTACGAGGACCAGGCCCTGGCACAGCGCATGTACACCCGCGCGCGAGCCTTCGACACGATCCCCGACGTCGTCATGCACTGGCGCGTCCGGGCCGACGGCAGCTCGATCACGCAGCGCGAGTCGGCGTTGCCCGTGCTGAGGGACTGCCTCGCCGCGATGAGCGAGGGGCTCGAGGTGCTCGATGCGGCGGGGGCACCGCGGGCGGCAGCGGCGCGCGTGCGCCTGATGCTCGACATGGATGTGCCACGCCTCGCGGGGATCGCGCAGCATCACCCCGATGACGCCTATCGGCGCGCGGTGGGCGCCTTCGCCCGCGCGCTGTGGGAGCGCGCACCGCTGCCGGCGGGGGCGTTGAGTGCGGCATCCGAGCACGCCGTGTCGGCCGCGCTGCTGTGGTGAGCGCGCGTCAGGCGGGCGCGGAGAGATCGATGGATGCCTCGACCTGCCTGGTCGCCAGGTCGGCGTAGAGGCCCCCGGCGCCCAGCAGCTGCGCGTGGGTGCCCGACTCGACGATGCGGCCCGCCTCGACGACGTGGATGACGTCGGCTCCCACGACGGTCGAGAGCCGGTGGGCGATCGAGAGCGTCGTACGACCTCGGGAGGCGGCATCCAGCGCTTCTTGCACGACGCGCTCCGACACGGTGTCGAGAGCGCTCGTGGCCTCGTCGAGCAGGAGCACGGGCGGGTCCTTCAGCAGCACGCGGGCGATGGCGACGCGCTGCTTCTCGCCGCCCGAGAGGCGGTAGCCGCGCTCGCCGACGACCGTGTCGTACCCGTCGGCGAACCCCTCGATGACGTGATGGATGTTCGCGGAGCGACACGCGGCCTCGAGCTCCGCGTCGGTGGCGTCGGGTTTGGCGTAGAGCAGGTTGTCGCGGATGGACGCGTGGAAGAGATAGGTCTCCTGCGACACGATGCCGATGTGATCGATGATCGAGCGCTGCGTCAGCTCACGCACATCGCTGCCGCTGAAGCGCACGGTGCCGCCGGTCGCCTCGTACAGCCTCGGAGCGAGATAGAGGATGGTGGTCTTGCCCGCGCCGCTCGGACCGACGAAGGCGACGTGGCTGCCCGGCTCGGCGACGAACGAGACCCCGTCGAGGGTCGGGCGCGCATCGGGTCCCGCGTCCGGGTAGCGGAAGGTCACGTCGTCGAACTCGATGCGACCGACGGGACCGGGGGCACCGTCGACCGTGTGCGCGCCGGGAGAATCGACGATCGACGGCGTGAGGTCGAGGTACTCGAAGATGCGCGCGAACAGCGCCTTGGACGTCTGCACCTCGAGCGAGACGCGCAGCAGGGCCATGAGCGGGAACAGCAGGCGCGCCTGCACGGTCGTGAAGGCGACGATCACACCCGCCGAGATGTCGGTCGAGCCGCCCGTGAGCAGCAGTCCCGATACGAGATAGATCACGGCGGGCACGGATGACATGATCACGTTGACCAGGCCGAAGAACCACTGCCCGGTCATCGCCAGGCGCACCTGGAGCCCCACCTGCGTGCCGGTCTCGCCCGTATAGCGGCCGATCTCGGACTGCTGCCGGTTGAAGGCCTTCGCGAGCAGGACGCCCGAGACCGACAGCGTCTCCTGCGTGATCGCGGTCAGCTGCGACAGCGACTCCTGCGTCTCTGCGGCGATGCGCGCGCGCACCTGACCCACCCGCCGCTGGACGTACACGAGCCCCGGCATCAGCACGATCGCGATGAGGGTGAGCCGCCAGTCGATCAGCACCATGGCCACGAGGGAGGCGATGACCGTGACGGCGTTGCCGAGGATGCTGGTCATGGCGTTCGTCAGCACGCCCGCGACGCCGCCGACGTCGTTCTGCAGCCGCGACTGGATGACGCCGGTCTTGGTGCGGGTGAAGAAGGACAGATCCATGCGCTGCAGATGCGAGAACAGCCGCACCCGCAGATCGCCGGTGACGCGGTTTCCGACCGAGGAGGTCAGCCAGGTCTGCAGGACGTTCAGCCCCGCCGAGGCGATGAACAACCCGATCATCAGGGCGACGAGCTCGGCGAGCAGAGTGAGGTCGGGCCCTGTGCCGTCGGCGGGAAAAAGCGCGGAATCGAAGATGAGCTCGATCAGCAGCGCGGGGATGACGGCGATGCCGGCGCTGACCACCACGAGCCCCGCTGTCGCCGTGAGGCGCGCGCGATACGGCGCGAAGAGCGCGACGGTGCGTCGACCGAGATTCGGGATGCGGGGAGCTTCGGCGTTTGCCGCGCGCTGCGCCTCGGCATCCACGTTGCGGGTGAGCCCCCCGCCCATGCCGCCACGGCCCATGTTCATGGTGCCGAGCCTAGGTCAGGCTCGCGACACGGGCGGCGGCGAGGAAGGGAAGACATATGCATGTCAATATACATGCAGATGGGAGCCGGGCGCTGGGCGCCGATGTCGAC
>NZ_QFPF01000032.1 GCF_003248605.1 Microbacterium sp. | reverse complement strand
GCCGGTCTGGTTCATCGTCAAGCTCGTGCTGATCTCGGCCGCGATCGCGTTCTTCGCCTACTCGCTCGCCACCTACAAGGGCATCCCCGTCACGCTGATCATCCTCGCGATCCTCGTTCTCGTGTACGGCGTCGTGATGAACCGCACCGTGTTCGGTCGCCACATCTACGCCATCGGCGGCAACCGTCACGCGGCCGAGCTCTCCGGCATCAAGACCCGCCGGGTCGACTTCTGGCTGTTCGTGAACATGGGTTTCCTCGCGGCGCTCGCGGGCCTCATCTTCACCGCGCGGCTCAACCTCGCCGGCCCCAAGGCCGGTGACGGATTCGAGCTCGAGGCGATCTCGGCGGCCTTCATCGGCGGCGCGGCCGTGCAGGGCGGGGTCGGCACCATCGGCGGGGCGATCATCGGTGGCCTCATCATCGGCGTGCTCAACAACGGCATGTCGATCCTCGGGATCGGCATCGAATGGCAGCAGGCCGTCAAGGGACTCGTGCTGCTGCTCGCCGTCGCGTTCGACGTCTACAACAAGCGCCGTTCGGCGAACTGACCCGGGCGGGTGCAGACCTCGCTCAGGCCCGGGACAGGGCCTGGGCCAGGTCTGCCGTCAGATCGGCGGGGTCTTCGAGACCGATCGAGAGGCGGATCGTCGTCGGAGAGATGCCCGCGGCCGCCAGCTGGTCGGGCGTCATGTGGCTGTGGGTCATGGATGCCGGGTGTGAGACCATGCTGCGGGCGTCACCGATGTTGGCCACCAGGCGGATGACGCGCAGCGCATCGACGACTCGCTCGACGAGCTGTTGATCACGAGTCGCATCACCCGATCCCGCGAGGTCGAAGGCGAAGACGCCAGAGGTTCCGCGGGGCAGATACCGCGCCGCCGCGCCGTGCCAGGGGTTGTGTGAGAGCCCCGGGTGGTGCACCCGCGACACCGAAGGATGCGCGTCGAGCACGCGCGCGACCTCGAGGGCGTTGTCGCTGTGGCGTCGCATGCGCAGATCGAGGGTCTCGATGCCCTGCAGCAGCTGCGAGGACGAGGTGGCTGCCAGCGTCGGGCCGAAGTCGTGCACGAACTTCGTCTTGATGTACACGGTGAGCGCCTGCCCAGCGGCGCCGAAGCGCTCCCACAGGACGAGATCTCTGAATCGCGGATAGGGGCGCGTGAACTGCGGCCAGCGGTCGGGGTCGGCCGCGAAGTCGAACCGGCCGATGTCGACGATCACGCCGCCCAGGGCGGCGCCGTGACCGCCGAGGTACTTCGTGGCCGAGTGCACGACGATGTCGGCGCCGTGGTCGCCCGGACGCAGCAGGTACGGGGTCGCGACGGTGTTGTCGACGATCAGGGGCACACCGGCCTCGTGTGCGGCGTCCGCGATCGCGCGGACGTCGAGCACCGTGGCGAGCGGGTTGGTGATCGTCTCGGCGAAGAAGGCGCGCGTCTCGGGCCGGGCTGCTGCGCGCCATCCCTCGACGTCGTCCTGATCGACGAACGTCACCTCGATGCCGAGGTCGGCGAGCGAGTCCGCCAGCAGATCGATCGTGCCACCGTACAGCTGGCGGGCCGCGACGATGTGATGGCCCTGCGAGGCGAGCGCGAGGATGGCACCCGCCGACGCCGCCTGCCCCGAGCCGACCGCGACGGCGGCCGTGCCGCCCTCGAGCCGCGCGACGCGCTCCTCGAGCACGAGCTGGGTCGGGTTGGCGTTGCGGCTGTAGACGTTGCCGACCGTGCGGAGCGCGAAGACGTCCCGCGCGTGCGCGAGCGAGGGGAACTCGTATGCGTTTGACTGGTAGATCGGGGGGATCGCGGTGTTCTGGGCGATGCCGGGTGTGTACCCCGCCTGCACCTGAAGGGTCGCGAAGCCGCCGTCGGCAGCATCCGGGCGCGCGGGAAGACGGGCATCGCTCATGCCCACATCGTCACACGCCGGACCGCGCCGCGCGCAATGCGTGTGTCACCGTATGTCGCCGGGGCCGCGCGGCCCGTGTGGGTGTCCCATTTTCTGTCGCGCGGCGCCGCCGCGGGCGACAGAAAATGGGACACCCATGGGCCGGGTTCGGGGGCCGGGCGGGCAGATGGTGCAGGCTCAGGGCAGGAGCACGATCTTTCCGTCGACGCCCGCCTCGATCGCACGGTGCGCGTCGCACGCGGCAGCCAGCGGGAACGACGGGCCCTCCTCGATCTGGAATGCGCCCGCCGCCATGAGCGCCACGGTCACGGGAAGCGCCTCGGCCCGCCAGGCGAGCTCCGTGTCGCTGAGGGGAGCGGGTCCGCCGCCCGAGAACGCGCGGATGCCGAAGTCCGCCGCATCCGCGCCGCGCACGAGGGTCGCGATGCGGTGAGGATCGGGCACCAGGGCGAGCGAGGCCTCGATCGCCTCGTCGGTTCCCGCGGCATCGAGGGCGACCGTCACGCCCTGCGGGGCCGCGGTGCGCAGGCGTTCCACCAGCCCGTGGCCGTACGCCACGGGCATCGCACCGAGAGCGCGCACCCGATCGAAACGGCGCTCGCTCGCGGTGGCGATCACGGTCGCGCCCCAGAGCACGGCGTACTGGATGGCCGCCTGGCCGACGGCGCCCGACCCGGCGTGCAACAGCAGGGTGTCGCCGGGGCCGACGGCGAGGGACTTGAGGGATTGATAGGCCGTGCCGACGGGGATGCCGATGCCCGCCGCCGCGGCCGCCGTGACGTGCGGGGGCCGCGGCACCGCGTGCGAGGCCTGCACGAGCACCTCGCTCGCGTACGCCCCGCTGGTGTCGCGGAACGCGACCGGTTCGCCGACGCGGAAGCCCTCGACATCGTCGCCGACGGCGACCACGACGCCCGCGCCGTCGCGGCCGACGTGTCGCGGCTTCGTCAATGGCGCGGACGCGCGCCGGCCCGCGCGCAGCTTGGCGTCGATGGGATTGACCCCGGCGGCCTCGACGCGCACGACGATGTGGCCGGGGCGCGGTTCGGGGGTCGGGATCGTCGCCAGGGTGAGCACCTCGGGACCGCCGAAGCTGGTGTACACGATCGAACGGGTCATGGGGATCTCCTCATCGATGAGCGCGTGTGTACGTTCGAGGCTACCCGCGGAGCGCCTTCGTGATGCGCTGGGGCGAGACCGGCTCGGCCGTGCCGAGCGACTGCGCGAAGAGACTGATGCGGTACTCCTCGAGCAGCCAGCGCGCGTGCGCGAGCCCCGAGGGCGGGTGCGGCGGAAGCGGAACGGCGCCGCCCGCCTCCGCGAACGGGGCCCACGCACGCTCGAACTCGCTCATGCGCGCGCGGTCGCGCCCGGGATTGTCGGCGAGCCCCTGCAGTCGCTGCAGCGCGCCCTGCAGATACCGCGGCAGGTGCGCGAGGCGCGCGGTGCCCAGACGCGACACGAACCCGGCGAACACGAGACCCCCGACCTGCGCGCGCACATCGTTCAGCGCACCCAGCACGGTCAGCGCGTTCTGACCGCGCAGCGCACGATCGACGTCGCGCTGCAGGAGGAGGATGCGCGCCACCTGTGACACGCAGGCGAAGAGCGCATCGACGATGCCCGCCGAGACAGCATCCCGCACCCGCTCGAAGTCGGCGTGGGTGCGCACGATGCCGCCCGGCGCGACGGACTCGATCAGCGCGTCGGCGGCGGCGGCGCGGCAGTCCTCGATGAGGGCCTTCGCCGACGGGTACGGCGATGCGGCCAGGGCGAGCTTCTCGTTGGCGGCGAGATGCTCCTGCACGTACGACACCGGAGAGGGCACGGCGAGCAGCACCAGGCGACGGATGCCGCCCCGCAGCGCCCGCGCGGCGGCCTCCGGTGTCGTCTCGACCCGCAGCGCCACGCTCGTCACCTCGTCGACGAGGGTCGGGTATCCGCGGACGACGCCGCCGGCGACCCGGGTGTCCACGACCTCGGGCAGCGAGCCGAGATCCCACGTGGTGATACCCGAGCGCTCCGTGACCGTGTGGCTCGACGCCTGCGCCGTGCCGGGCGAGGCCGGGGACGCGCCCGCCACGCGCCCGGGCCGGGCCGCGGGGGCCGGTGCGCTCAGCCGTGAGGCGACGCTCTCGCGCGCCCGGCCGGCGAGCCGCGCCTGCAGCTCGGCGAGGTCACGGCCGGCGCCCGCGGTGCGCCCGCGGGCATCGACGACGCGGAAGGCCATCCGCAAGTGCGCGGGCACGCGGTCGAGCTCGAAGTCCGCCGCCGTCACCGGCTGGTTCGCCACGCGCTGCACGCGCCGTGCGAGGGCGTCCACGAGCGTGTCGGAGGGGAGGCCGGCGTGGTCCTCGGGCCCGGCACCGGCGAGGTCGTCGGCGAAGCGCGCGGCCCAGTCGGCGGCGGGCACGACGTTGCGGCGGATCGCCTTGGGCAGCGCGCGCAGCAGCCCGGCGATGAGCTCGGCGCGAAGGCCCGGCACCTGCCAGTCGAAGCCGTCGGCGCGGAGCCCCGCCAGCAGCGGCAGGGGCACGACGACGTTCACGCCGTCGTCCTCGGCGCCGGGCTCGAACCGATAGGCCAGGGTCAGGGTCTGATCCCCCTGCGTCCACCGCGTCGGGAACTCGCGGGCGTCGGCGCGCGCCTCGCCCTCGACGAGGTCCTGCTCGCGCATCGACAGCAGATGCGGCGTGCGTCCCTGCTCATCGCGCCACCACGTCTCGAAGGAGCGGACGTCGAAGACGTCGCGCGGGATGCGCGCGTCGTAGAAGTCGAACACCGCCTCGTCGCCCGCGAGGATGTCGCGGCGCCGCTCCCGCTCCTCGACCTTCTCAAGGCGTCGCCGCAGTTCGTGGTTCGCGCGCACGAACGCCGTCAATCGCTTGTCGAGGCGATCGGCGTTCCACTCGCCCTCGACGAGCGCGTGCCGCACGAACAGTTCGCGGGCGCCGGCAGGGTCGATCCGGGCGAACTGCACCCGGCGGCGCGGGATGATCTCGACCCCGAACAGCGTCACCTTCTCGTCCGCGACCGCGGCTCCGGCATCCTTCGACCAGTGCGGCTCGTTGACCTGACGCTTCGCGAGGTCGCCGGCGAGGGACTCGGCCCACGCGGGATCGATCGCCGCGATCGTGCGGCCGTACAGGCGCGAGGTCTCGACGAGTTCGGCCGCCATGATCGCCGCGGGGCGCTTCTTCTTCAGCCCCGAGCCTGGAAAGACCTGGAATCGCACACCGCGCGCCCCGAGATACTCGGCGGGCGCCGGCCGCCGGTCGCGCCGCTCGTTCGTCGCCTTCGCGAGTGCGCGGGCATCGAGCACGCCGATGTGCGAGAGCAGGCCGGCGAGGATCGCGCGGTGCAGCGCGTCGGGGTCGGCGGTGGCCCCTTCGACGGGCTCAGGGGCCGTGCGGGGCGCGGGAGCCGTGCGGCGGTCTCGCTCGGGATCGCGCACGAACGAGCGCAGCTGGCGATGCACGTCGAACCACTCGCGCACGCGCACATAGTTGAGGTGCTCGGCGCGGCACAGGCGCCGGAAGGCGCTGGAGCCCAGCTCGCGCGCCTGCTCCTGCAGGTGGTTCCAGAGGTTCAGCAGGGTGAGGAAGTCGCTCGTGGGATCGACGAAGCGCGCATGCAGGCGGTCGGCCTGCTCACGGGCTTCTTCCGGGCGCTCGCGCACGTCCTGGATCGACATGCCGGCGACGATCGCGAGCAGCTCCCGGGTCGTTCCCGTGCGCTGCGACTCGATGAGCATGCGCGCGAACCGCGGGTCGATCGGCATCCGCGCGATCTCGCGTCCGATCTTCGTCAGCCTCGGCTCGGCGCCCGGGCGCAGCGTGACGGCGCCGAGTTCGACCAGCAGATCGAGCGCCGCCATCACGCCCCGCGAGTCGGGCGGGGTGAGGAAGGGGAAGGCCTGGATGTCGCCGAAGCCCAGGGCGAGCATCTGCAGGGTGACCGAGGCGAGGCTCGTGCGCAGGATCTCGGGCTCGGTGAACTCGGGACGCGCCGCGAAGTCCTCCTCCGAATAGAGACGGATCGCGACGCCGTCGCTCGTGCGCCCCGCGCGGCCCGACCGCTGCTGTGCCGACGCCTGGGAGACGGCCTCGATCGGCAGACGCTGCACCTTGGCGCGCGTGCTGTAGCGCGAGATGCGGGCGGTTCCGACATCCACGACGTACTTGATGCCCGGCACGGTGAGGCTCGTCTCGGCGACGTTGGTCGCGAGGACGACGCGACGGCGCACGCCCGCGACCTTCGAGCGCTCGAACACGCGATGCTGCTCGGCGGCGCTCAGACGGCCGTACAGGGGCAGCACCTCTGTGGGGGAGGACGCCTGCGCGTACGCTCCGCGCACGGCCTCGGCGGCATCGCGGATCTCTGCTTCGCCGGGCAGGAACACCAGCACGTCGCCGGCGGGCTCGCGATCGAGCTCGCGCAACGCCTGCACGATGCCCGCGATCTCGTCGCCGTCGACGTCGTAGGTGGCGGCTTCGTCGTCGGCGACGAGCGCGCGATACCTCACCTCGACGGGGTAGGTGCGCCCCGAGACCTCGATGATCGGGGCGGGGGTGCCCCCGGCATCCGCGAAGTGCGCCGCGAAGCTCTCGGGATCGATCGTCGCCGAGGTGATGACGACCTTGAGATCGGGGCGCTCGGGGAGGATGCGCCGCAGGTACCCGAGGAGGAAGTCGACGTTGAGGCTGCGCTCGTGCGCCTCGTCGACGATGATCGTGTCGTATCGGCGCAGCAGCCGGTCGCGATGGATCTCATTGAGCAGGATCCCGTCGGTCACGAGCGCCACCCGCGTCGCGTCGGAGACCTTGTCGGTGAAGCGCACCTTGTAGCCCACGACCGTGCCGAGCTCGACCTCGAGCTCGTCGGCGATGCGCTCGGCGATGGTGCGCGCGGCGATGCGGCGCGGCTGGGTGTGCGCGATCCTCTCGCGGCCGAGCTCGAGGCAGATCTTCGGCAGCTGCGTGGTCTTGCCCGAGCCCGTCGCGCCGGCGACGATCACGACCTGGTGGTCGCGGATCGCGGCGGCGATCTCGTCGCGCGCGGCGCTGACGGGCAGCTCGGGCGGGAACGAGATCACGGCGTCGATCTTGGCGGCGGGCACGGACATAGCCCTCCATCGTATGACGGCGCACCGCCTCTAGGCTGAGCGCATGACGACCCCGGGATGGCATTCGGTCCGCTTCATCGGCTACGCCCTCCCCACTTCTCCCGCACAGATGTCGACACTCGGCGGCCCGAACGGGGGCGGCGCGTTCGGGGGCACCTACCTCGGGTTGCCGGATGCTGCGGCCGACATCGCGGGCCGCATGGGCATCCTCCGCTCGGCCGTCGAGACGGCGCGCGCCGCGCTGCCCGCGCAGGAGAGCGGCGTGCTGAACGTCTTCGTCGCC
Organism: Microbacterium sp.; assembly: GCF_003248605.1. GTDB lineage: Bacteria > Actinomycetota > Actinomycetes > Actinomycetales > Microbacteriaceae > Microbacterium. The sequence continues at coordinate 14,167 of NZ_QFPF01000032.1, read as the reverse complement.
CCGGAGTTCTTCTGGCACGGCGCGCAGGGCCCGTACCTGCACGCGACGGACGGTCCCGATCCGATCGTGCACCTGCAGGAGCGTCTGGCCGAGGAGTTCTCGCCGGCGGACTACCCGGACTGGCTGTTCGTGTTCGGCACGGCGGTGTCGGCCGCCGCCGACGATGTGCGGGAGGTCTTCTCGCGCACGACCACCCTCGTCCGCAACGGCGTGGTCGCCGACCTCGCGCACCGGTACCGGCAGGCCGACGGCGAGGACGCCGCCAAGATCTTCGAGGTCGTCGAGGACTATCTGCAGTGGGGGCACGCCCATCCCGTCCTGCAGGTGCGCAACCGGGCGATCATCCAGGGACCCGATCTCGGCACCGCGGCGGGCGTCTTCGCCGGCGCACCCGCCTCGGCGACCACCGAGAAGTACTACGACGCCGCGGCGGACTTCGTGCTCTGGGACACCACGGGACGTGACGACGTCGTCACCGAGCAGATGATCGCGCACCCCTATATCGACCTGTCGGCCGGAGACCTCAAACGCGCGGCGGGCGATCCGCATGCGATCCTGCGTCTGGCTCCGGATGCTGTCACGCCGGTCGACGTCGGGGTCGAGATCTGCCTCGACCATGCCGACGCGCGGTTGCGCCGCGGTCTGCCGCGCAACCGCTGGCCGCGCGACGCGGGGGAGGGCCTCGAGCTGCAGATCGTCCCCTCGTGCGGGGCGGTGCTCGCCCCGGCATCCCTCGCCGCGGCCGCGGGCGGGTACGTCTTCCACGTCGACGGGCAGTCCGCGGTCGGCGATGGCGTGTCTCCCGCGGGCGCGGGCGTGGTCTACGGCGTGCGGTGCGCGTTCGGCAGCTACATCGATCCCGCGAACCCCCGATACCAGGCGCACTCGCAGCTGGCCCGGGTCGCGCAGGCCGCCGTCGGGGGCGAGGTGAAATCGCCGAGTTCGGCACCCGCGGCGCTCGAGCGCCTGCCGGCCGATACGGTCAGCATCCTGCCCCTCTCGCCGCGCCCCACGCACGACACGTTCTTCGCGGGAGGACCGGGCGCGCTGCACGTCTTCGGCCTGAATGCCCCGTTGCCGCTGCGCAGTTCCTAGGCTGGGGGGATGACGATTCCCGCTCTGCGACTGAACTCCGGCTTCGACATCCCCCAGCTCGGCTACGGCGTCTTCAAGGTGCCCGCCGACGACACCGAGCGCGCGGTGTCCGAGGCGCTCGCGCTCGGTTACCGCCACATCGACACGGCCGCCATCTACGGCAACGAGGAGGGCGTCGGTGCGGCGATCGCGGCCTCCGGCATCCCTCGCGACGAGCTCTTCATCACCACGAAGCTGTGGAACGACCGGCACGAGGGCGACGAACCGGCCGCGGCGATCGCCGAGAGCCTCGCGAAGCTCGGTCTCGAGTACGTCGACCTCTACCTGGTGCACTGGCCGACGCCGGCGAACGACAACTTCGTCGACGCGTGGAAGGCCCTGATCGCCATCCGGGATGCCGGACTCGCCCGCAGCATCGGAGTCTCGAACTTCCTCGTGCCCCATCTCGAGCGCGTCGTCGCCGAGACCGGCGAGGTGCCCGCCGTCAACCAGATCGAGCTGCACCCCGCTTACCAGCAGCGCGACGTCGTCGCATGGGCGGCGGAGAACGGCGTGCTCATCGAGGCGTGGGGGCCGCTCGGTCAGGGCAAGTACGACCTGTTCGGCCTTCCCGCGGTCGCGGCGCCCGCGGAGGCGTACGGGAAGACTCCCGCGCAGGTCGTGCTGCGCTGGCACATCCAGAAGGACAACATCGTCTTCCCCAAGTCGGTGCGCGCCGAGCGGCTGCGCGAGAACCTCGACGTCTTCGACTTCGCACTGACGGATGCCGAGATGGACGCGCTCGACGCGCTCGACCCCGGCGACGGCTCGGGCCGCGTGGGTTCGCACCCCGACGACGTCAACTGACGCGCGCGCCGCGCGGGCGGTGGGGCGCCCCAGCGCCGCCCCTCGCGGCGCCGCGCGGGGCGCCATTGCTGAGAAGAGGAGATCAGCGCGAGGGGAGGGCCCGATCTCGTCTGAGACTCCTCGTCTCGTGCGGATCTCCTCGTCTCGGGCAACCGCGTGGGCCCCGGAGGGCCCGCGTCGGGCGTAGCGTGAAGCGATGGCCTCCCGCCTCGATGACTCCCAGAGCCCGTACCTGCGCCAGCACGCCGGCAACCCCGTCGCGTGGTACCCGTGGGGCGAGCGGGCGTTCGCCGAGGCGCGTCGCCGCGACGTTCCCGTGCTCGTCTCGATCGGCTATTCGACCTGTCACTGGTGTCACGTCATGGCGCGGGAATCCTTCGCCGACCCCGACACGGCCGCCCGCATCAACGACGGCTTCGTCGCGATCAAGGTCGACCGGGAGGAGCACCCCGAGGTCGACGCGGTATACATGGCGGCCGCCGCCGCGTTCACTCCGCACCTGGGCTGGCCTCTGACGGTGTTCAGCACGCCCCAGGGCGTCCCCTTGTATGCGGGCACGTACTATCCGCCCGAGGCGCGGCCCCCGATCCCGGCCTTTCGCGATGTGCTCGCCGCCGTGCGCGAGGCATGGACGCAGCGCCGGGGCGAGGTCGAAGCCTCCGCCGAAGCGATCGCCGATGCGCTGCGCCGACCGCCGGCGGTCAGCGCCGGCCCTGGCGGCGACGGCGCGTCCGGCACCCCCGCCGCCCCGTCCGCGGGCGCCCTCGTCGCGGCCGCCCGCGCTCTCGCCGCGCACGAGGACCCCGAGGAGGGCGGGTTCGTCTCCCGTCCCGGGGCGACCGGGCCGGGAGCGGACGCCCCCAAGTTCCCGATCGCGACGGCGCTCGGGTTCCTGCAGACGCCGCTCGTGCGACAGGGCGCGCCCGATGCCGCGGCGGTCGCGCCGCGTGCGCTCGCCGCGATGGCGGGCTCTCCCCTGCGCGACCCGGTCGAGGGCGGCTTCTTCCGCTACGCCACCCGGCGCGACTGGAGCGTGCCCCACTACGAGCGCATGCTCACCGACAACGCGTTGCTGCTGGATGTCGCGCTCGCGGTCGGAGACGCCGCGACGGCGCGGGGCATCGCGGGGTTCCTGATCGAGGTGCTCCAACGCCCGAGCGGGGGTTTCGGGGCAGCCCAGGACTCCGAATCGCTCATCGAGGGCGCCCGCAGCGAGGGTGGATACTACGCGCGGGATGCTGCCGGGCGGTCAGATCTTGCCCCACCGGCCGTCGACGACAAGGTCGTGACCGGTTGGAACGGCCTCGCCATCGGCGCGCTCGCCCGCGCGGGCATGCGCCTGGCCGAGAGCTCGTGGATCGATGCGGCGAGACGCGCGGCGCTGGATGTGATCGAGAACAACATCGGCCCCGACGGCTCGATGCGCCGGGCCTCGCTGGATGAGATCCCCTCTCCGGCGGCGGCGACGCTCGCCGATCACGGCCAGCTGGCCCGTGGCCTCATCGCCCTCGCCGCGGCCGCGGGCGAACCGGCGTTCGCCATCCGGGCGCGCGAGCTGGTCGACGCCTGCATCGACGGGCGCGGAGAACCCACGGTTCCGGGCGGTGGTGACGTCGTGCTCCAGGCGCAGCGGATGACCCTCGCGCCGGACGCCTCGGACGGCGACCAGCCCTCGGGCCTCTCGGCGCTCGCGGCCGCCTCCCTGGATCTCTGGATGCTCGGGGCCGGCGAGCACTACCGCGACCTCGCCGCGAGGATCGTCGCCGCGCACAGCACCGAAGCCCTGGCGCGCCCGCTCGCCTTCGGCGAGCAGCTGCGGGTCGCCGCGCTGCTGGCCGAGCCGCCTCGACAGCTGGTGGTCGTCGGTGGCGGGCCCCGGCATCCTCTCGTCGAGGCCGCGCGCGCCGTCGACAGCGACGTCACGGCGATCGTGTCGGCCGAAGCGTCTGCGCGCCTCGCCGACGCGGGCTTCGCCCTCTTCGCGGGCAAGGTCGCCGCGCGAGGCGACGAACCCCTCGCCTACGACTGCCGTGCGCTCACCTGCCGGCTGCCGACCGGCGACGTCCTGGAGCTGGTCAGATCCAGGTGAACATCCAGTTGTGCAGGCGCCAGAAGTCGTAGGGCACATCGATCGCCGTCCACACGGGATACCAGAACGCCGAGAGCAGCGCCGCGACCGCGAGGAAGACGAGCACGACGCCCTGCCCGCTCGTGCGGCGGTGCACGGTCGCCTCGCGGGGCCCGGCGACACGGCGCAGGGCCAGCACGAGCGCGAGGATGAGGAACGGGACGATCACGACCGTGTAGAACTGGAAGATCGTGCGCTCGGCGTAGAGCAGCCACGGCACGTAGGTGGCGGCGACCCCGACGAGCACAAAAGCCGCGGCCCGGTCGCGCATCCGCCCCGCCGCGGGACGGATGAACCGCACGGCGAGGTACACGACCGCCGCGACCCCCGCGTACCAGATCAGCGGGTTGGGGATGCTCGAGACGGCCTGCACACACCCGCTCGCCGCGTCGCATCCGGCGGTGCCGGCCTCGGTCTTGTTCCAGTACATCGAGGTGGGCCGCAGCAGCAGCGGCCACTGCCAGGCGGGCGAGGCGTACGAGTGCTCGCTGGTGAGGCCGACGTGAAAACGGTAGATCGCCTCGTGGTAGTTCCACAGCGCGGCGAGGGCGTTCGGATCGGACTGCCGGTCATAGCCGCCGGCGGTCAAGAGCCACCCGGTCCACGAGCTCAGATACACGAGGGCGGCGACGGGCACGAGCAGCACGAAGGCGACGGGGCCCTGCCGGAGGGCGGCATCCATCGCCCACCGCGACACGCCCGCGGACCGTCGTGCCAGCGCATCGGTGACGACGAGGTAGATGCCGACGGCGGCCAGGACATACAGCCCCGACCATTTGACCGCGGTCGCGCAGCCGAGCGCCGCGCCCGCCGCAAGCACCCACGGGCGCGCCCAGACGACGGGTCCCCACGACACGGGCTCGCCGGCGCCCGCGGCGGCGACGGCGACGCCGATGCGTGCCGTCTGCCGGTCGCGGTCGATCAGCACGAACCAGAACGCCAGCAGCACGAAGAACGCGAGCAGCCCATCCAGCAGGGCGACGCGCGAGAGGACGATGCCGAGCCCGTCGATCGCGAGCAGTCCGCCGGCCACCGATGCCCAGACCGTCGACCCGGTCAGGCGTCGCGCGATCAGGAACAGCACGAGCACCGAGGCGGTGCCGGCGAGCGCGACGGCGAGCCGCCAGCCTGCCGCATCGTCGGCACCGAGCGCCCACAGGCCCAGCGCGATCAGCCATTTGCCCAGCGGCGGATGCACGACGAAGCTGCTCTCGGGCAGGAACGACATGACATCGCCCGCGACGAACGCGGCGTCGGCTTCGCTCGGCCACGAGCCCTCGTACCCGAGGTGGAGGAGGGTCCATGCGTCCTTGACGTAGTAGGTCTCGTCGAACACGAGGGCGTGCGGATGTCCGAGATTCCACAGCCGAAGCACGGCGGCGAGCAGCGTCACGAGGGTCGGCGCGAGCCAGCGCCACACGCGCGCGGCGGCCGGGGTCGGCGACAGTCTCAGCCGCAGGCGCTCGAACGGCGTGAGCGCCGGGGATGCCGGGAGCGGGGCGATCTCGCCTGTCCGGGTGTCGTCCTGCCGCTGCACGCGACCAGCCTACGGCGGCGCGGGTGTCAGACTGGCGGCATGCTGATCCTCGCCGCGACCCCGATCGGCAACCTCGGGGATGCCTCGCGCCGCCTCATCGAGGCGCTCGAGTCCGCGACCGTCATCGCCGCCGAGGACACCCGAACGACCCAGCGCCTGCTGGCCGGTCTCGGTGTCGGCAACAGGCCTCGCCTGATCGCGCTGCACGATCACAACGAGAAGCAGAAGGCCGCCGAGATCGTCGAGCTCGCGACCGAGGGTGACGTGCTGCTGCTGAGCGACGCGGGCATGCCGGTGGTGAGCGATCCGGGTTACGGCGTCGTCGCCGAGGCCGCTGCGCGCGGCGTGACGGTGACCGTGATCCCGGGTCCGAGCGCCGTGCCCACGGCCCTGGCCCTGTCGGGTCTGCCCTCCGACCGGTTCACGTTCGAGGGGTTCGCGCCCCGCAAGCCGGGTGAGCGCCGCAGCGTGTTCGCGGGCCTCGCCGACGAGCGCCGCACGATGGTGTTCTTCGAGGCGCCCTCGCGGGTCGAAGCGACGCTGCGTGCGATGGGGGTCGCGTTCGGTGGCGCGCGGCGCGCTGCCGTCTGCCGCGAGCTGACGAAGCTGCACGAGGAGGTCGCCCGCGGCACGCTCGACGAACTCGCCGTCTGGGCCGAACCCGGCGTGCGCGGCGAGTGCGTGCTCGTCGTCGAGGGGGCGCCCGTGCGCGCCGTGCCGCTGGCGGAGGCGGTCGCGCAGGTGCTCGAGCGCACCGCCGCCGGCGAACGGCTCAAGGACGCCTGCGCCGCGCTCGCCGGTGCGACCGGCCACAGCTCCCGCGAGCTCTACCAGGCCGCCCTCGCCGCCCGCCCGCACCCCTAGAGCAGCACCGACCCCCGCGCCGTTCCCGCCTCGCCGCCGATGATCCGATGCCGGACGGCGGCCGAGAGCTGGTCGACGATGATCGTCACGATGATGGTGACGACGAGCGCGATGCCGAGCCTGGCCCATTCGCGCCCGTTGAAGAGCTGATCCAGCAGAAAGCCGATGCCGCCCAGGCCCAGCGCGCCGAGGATCGCGCCGGCGCGGATGTTGATCTCGAAGCGGTACAGCCAGAACGCGATGATCTCGGGCAGCACCTGCGGCAGCATGCCCCAGCGCAGCACCGCGAGCTGGCCGGCCCCGGTGGCCCGCAGCGCCTCGACGGGTCCGGGGCGCAGGCCCTCGATCGCCTCGCTCGTGAGCTTGCCGAGCGTGCCCACCGAACCCACGCCGAGCGCGATCGCGCCCGCCGAGGGCTCGAAGCCGTACAGCGGCAGCAGGAACACGATCGCGATGATGAACTCGGGGATCGCCCGGATGACGTTCAGCACGGTGCGCGTGATGCCGACGATCCACGCGGGGGCGACGTTGCGGGCCGCGAGAAAGCCCATCGGCAGCGAGAGCAGCGCGCCGATGAGGGTCCCGACCCACGCGATGTAGACGGAGTCGAGCATGAACTCGAACGAGATGCTCCACCACTCGCTCTGCGGTTCGTCGAACGGGTTGAGGAACAGTCCCTGCGAGAGCAGCCCCACGTAGGTGACGACCGACTCGGGCAGACCCAGCAGGCGCGCCCAGTCGGCGTCGAGAAGGTACACGCAGCCGACCACGAGCAGGGCGGCAACGACGAATCCGATCGTGGCGGGAAGCTTCGAGGGCGGCGTGGGCCGGACGCCTCGGGCGGGGCGGGCGGGGGCGGATGCTGTCATCAGATCAGCCGCTTCCGCACGATCCGCGACACCACGTCCAGCGCGATGACGATCACGATGAGCCCCACGACCATGGCCGAGACGTTGTCGTAGTTGAAGCGGGCGCGCTCCACCGCGATGACGGCGCCGATGCCGCCGGCCCCGACGAGGCCCATGATCGCCGACGCGCGCAGGTTCAGCTCGAACACGTACAGCACGTACGAGAGGTAGCCCGGCCAGATCTGCGGGAGCACCGCGGTGATCGATCGTTGCGCGGTGGTCGCACCGGCAGCATCCGCCGCCTCGAGGGGGCCGCGCGCGACGCCGTCGATCGTCTCGCTCGTGAGCTTGGCGATGATGCCGACGTTGAAGATGGCCAGTGCCAGGAACCCCGCCAGCGTGCCGGTGCTCACGAGCGCCACCATCAGGTAGGCGTATCCGATCTCGGGGAGGGAGCGCAGCACCGAGAGGAACCACCGCACGATGCGCACGAACCAGGGGGAGCGGTTGGTGGCCCGCGAGGCGAGGAGGGCGAAGCCGAGCCCCACAATCGCGCCCGCAAGCGTTGCGAGGATCGCCATGACGATGGTCTCGACCCAGGCGTCCCAGACGCGGAACAGGAACGACCAGTTCGGCGTGAGGTAGGCGGCGATGATGTCCCACGCGCGCGGGTTGCCCTCGAACAGCGGCACGAGCGAGAACTGGATCTGGAGCGCCGACCAGATCGTCAGCAGCACCGCGACGATGCCGACGATGACGAAGAACGGCCGGGGGCGCGGCCTGCGCGGGCGGGCCGTGGGTGCCGCGGATGCGGGGGTGCTCACGAGGGATCGCTCAGGATGTCGTCGGAATTCAGCCGCCGACCGTAGATCTGCTCGAACACGCTCTCGTCGGTCTCGGCGGGCGTGCCGTCGAAGACGACCCTGCCCGCGCGCATCCCGATGATGCGCTCCGCGTAGGTGGTCGCCAGATCGAGGAAGTGAAGGTTGACGACGGTCGTGATGCCGAGCTCGCGGTTGATGCGCTGCAGGTCGCGCATGACGAGGTTGGCGGTGGGTGGATCGAGCGAGGCGACGGGCTCGTCGGCGAGGATGACCCGCGGCTGCTGCGCCAGGGCGCGGGCGATCGCGACGCGCTGCTGCTGACCGCCCGAGAGCGAGGAGGCGCGCGTGTAGGCCTTCTCGACGATGCCGACGCGCTCGAGGGCCTGAAAGGCGATCTCGGTGTCGGCCGCGCGCCACGCGCCGAGGAGCGCCCGCCAGGTCGGGGTGGCGTGCAGACGCCCCGTGAGCACGTTGTCCATCACGCTCGCCCGCTCGACCAGGTTGAAGGACTGGAAGATCATGCCCACGCGGGTGCGCAGGCGTCGCAGGCGCCGACCCGATGCGCCGTCCACGCGTTCGCCGTCGACCTCGAGGGTGCCCCCGCTCACCGGCACGAGGCCGTTGATGGTACGCACGAGCGTCGATTTGCCGGCTCCCGACAGACCCACCACGACGACGAACTGGCCGTCGGGGATCTCGAGGCTGACGCCGTCGAGACCCTTCGTCCCGCCGGGGTAGGCGACGGTGACGTTGTCGAATCGAATCACGGATGCTGCTTCCTGCGTGTGCGTGCCCGGCCGGCCGATCGCCGGCCGGGCACGCGGGGGATCACTCTTCGCCGAAGTTCTGTTCGACCTGGCGGGCCGCGTCGAGCGCGTCGAGGTCGGCGGGCGCGAATCCCTCGATGTTGTAGACGGCATCGAGCACGGCGAGGCCGTCCTCGGTGTCGGCGATGGCCATGAACGCGTCGGCGATGCGCTCCTGCCACTCCTCCGAGAGGTCCGAGGAGACGGCGATGCCGTCGTTGGGGATGTTCGTCGACCACGCGAACACGGTGACGTCGGAGCCGATGCTCGGGCGCTCCTCGACGACCTCGCTGCGGGCGTCGTTGAAGCTCACGCCGACGCTCGCGCTGCCGTCGGCGACGGCGAGCACCGCGTTGGGGTGACCGCCCGCGAAGAACGCGCCGTTCAGGGCGAAGGGATCCAGGCCCGCCTCCTGCAGCTGCGTGGCGGGGTAGTAGTAGCCCGACGCGCTGCCCTCGTCGACGAACGCGATCGTCTCGTCCTGCGTGATCTCGGCGAGGGCGTCCTCGCCGACGGGGCCCTCCTCGGCGCTGTCCGCGCCGTTGCAGAACGTGTAGCCCTCGTCGTCGGTCACGATCTCGTCCATGCAGAAGCGGTCGGGCTCGTTCGTGTACCACTGCGTGACGTAGGTGTCGGAGCCGAAGCGCACCGACTGCAGGATCGGCACCGCCCCGGCCTGGTCGGCGGCCTGGACGAGCGCGATCGGGCCGAACATGCCGATCTGCGCCTGTCCCGCCTGCATGGCGGTCACGAGAGCGGTGTAGTCGGTCGTGACCTCGGCGGTGACCGGGATGCCGAGCTCGTCCGAGAGGAGAGTGCCGAGCTCTTCGGCGTCGAGCACGAGCTGGTCGACGTCCTGCGAGGGCACGAGGCCCAGGACGAGCTCGGTGGGCTCGTCTCCGCCGGCCCCGGCGTCGCCGCCGTCATCGGTCGATCCGCCGGCGCAGCCGGCGAGGACGAGGGTGGTCACGGCAGCCGCGGCGATGGCCGCCGGCATCCTGAGCTTCATGGTTCCTCCTGGTGGGTCATCGCGTGGCGACGAGCGGTGCACATGTGATCTCGGTGTCGCCGGTGGCCCGGCGGCTCAACGAACGTAACCCCGCGCGCCGCCGCGCCCGCCGGAAGTTCACACGCTTGTAACCCGCCGGTCGGAGCCCGCTCACGCGCCCGTCGCGCCCTCGATCCAGCGCTGAACCCACATGTAGAGGTCGGGCATTGCACGCACCCGCACATCTGGTGTTCCGGGCTGATTCCCGTGCCCGTCGATGAGGGCCGTGGCCGCGCCGCGCCGGTGCGGAACGCTCAGGTCGTTCACCCAGATGTCGCCGATGCTCAGCACCGTCGACGCCTCGCCGGCGATGTCGTCGAGCACGGCGTGCATGCCCCCCGGCTTGCCGGCGTCGGCGATGACCCGGTCGAAGCACGCGTCGATCCCGAGCAGTGCGAGGATGCTGTCGAGTCCCTCGCCGGGAGCGTTGGTGACCAGCAGCAGCCGCGCTCCGCGCTCGCGCAGATCGCGGGCGAACGCGGCGAAGCCCGCCGGAGCGTGCACGCCGAGCCCCTCCTCCGCCAGGCGCCGCCGAGCGCCGCCGCGATACGGGCCGGATCCACCCCGGCGGCGCTCGCCGCGCCCTGCACCGCCTGGTAGCCGTCGACGGCCCCGGCGAACTCCGCCAGCGCGTCGCCGGCGAGGTGGCGAGCGACCCGGTGCTCGAGGTCGGCGAGCGAGGGATGCGCATCGGCGACCCCGCGCGCGTACTCCAGGGCCGGGCCGTCGCCCAGGCACACCGTGCCGTCGAAGTCGAAGATGATCGTGCGCTCCACCCCTGGCACGCTACCGCCCGGGCGTCGTCACACGCCCGGGCCCCGGCATCCGCCCCGCCTAGAATCGTCGGGTGAGCAACGGCCGTTCCTTCTACATCACCACCCCGATCTACTACCCGAGCGATGTGCCCCACATCGGGCACGGGTACACGACGGTCGCGGTCGACACGCTCGCGCGCTGGCACCGCCAGGCGGGCGATGACACGTGGATGCTGACGGGAACCGACGAGCACGGGCAGAAGATGATCCGGGCGGCGTCCGCCAACGGCGCGACGCCGCAGGAGTGGGTCGACAAGCTCGTGTCGGAGTCGTGGTTTCCGCTGCTCGAGACGCTCGACGTGGCCAACGACGACTTCATCCGCACGACGCAGGAGCGTCACGAGACGCGCGTGCAGGAGTTCCTGCAGGCGATCTACGACCGCGGCTACATCTACGCCGGCGAGTACGAGGCGCTCTACTGCGTCGGCTGCGAGGAGTTCAAGCCCGAGTCCGAGATCGTCGACGGCACGGGGCCCTTCGAGGGTCTCAAGGTCTGCGCGATCCACTCCAAGCCGCTCGAGCTGCTGCAGGAGAAGAACTACTTCTTCAAGCTCAGCGAGTTCGCCGAGCCGCTGCTCGCGCTCTACCGCTCACAGCCCGACTTCATCCGACCCGAGTCGGCACGCAACGAGGTCGTCTCGTTCGTGCGCTCGGGGCTGAAGGACCTCTCGATCTCGCGCTCGACGTTCGACTGGGGCATCAAGGTGCCGTGGGATGAGAACCACGTCATCTACGTGTGGGTCGACGCCCTGCTCAACTACGCCACGGCCGTGGGCTACGGAGCCGACCCGGCCACCTTCGAGCGCCGGTGGCCCGCCTACCACGTCGTCGGCAAGGACATCCTGCGCTTCCACGCCGTGATCTGGCCGGCGATGCTCATGGCCGCGGGCGTCGATGTGCCCCGCGGCGTCTTCGCGCACGGCTGGCTGCTCGTGGGCGGCGAGAAGATGTCGAAGTCCAAGCTCACCGGCATCGCCCCGACCGAGATCACCGACGTGTTCGGCTCGGACGCGTACCGGTTCTACTTCCTCTCGGCGATCGCGTTCGGGCAGGACGGGTCGTTCTCGTGGGAGGACCTCTCGGCGCGGTACCAGGCCGAGCTCGCCAACGGGTTCGGCAACCTCGCCTCGCGCACCGTCGCGATGATCGGCAAGTACTTCGACGGCGTCGTCCCCGCCCCGGGGGCCTACACCGAGGCCGATCTCGCGATCCAGAAGACCGTGGCCGATGCCGCGGCCACCGCCGACGCCGCCGTGGAGCGGTTCCGCATCGACGAGGCGATCGAGTCGATCTGGACGATCGTCGACGCCCTGAACGGCTACATCACCGAGAACGAGCCGTGGGCGCTGGCGAAGGACGACGCGCGCCGAGAGCGGCTGGGCACCGTGCTGTACACGTGCGCCGAGGGCCTCCGCGCGCTCGCCGTGCTGCTCTCGCCGGTCATGCCCGTGGCGACGCAGAAGCTGTGGGCCGCACTCGGCGCCGAGGACGCGCTCGGTGCGCTCACCGAGCAGCCGCTGCGGGATGCCGGAGCCTGGGGCGCGCTGCAGCCGGGCACGCAGACCCGGGCCCTGGCCCCGCTGTTCCCGCGCGTCGAGCAGGCCGGATAGTGGCTCTGCTGCACAACATTCCGGAACAACAGTCCTGCGGGGGTGCTCGAACCGCGTCGGGCGGCGGTGGGGCGCCGTCCTTCCGGAATGTTGTCCGCTTTCCGGTGCTGACAGAGGTGCCCCGCGCGTGAGTGACCCGTCGCAGTACGTGCGGGAGCGGACGCAAGAGGGGCGGCGTGACCTCCGATACCCGGATCAGCCCGAGCCGCTCGCCGTGCCGGTCTACGACAACCACTGCCATCTCGAGATCGCCGACGGCGACGGTGATGGCCTGAGAGTCGACGAGCAGCTCGAGCGGGCCGCCGCGGTCGGCGTGATCGGCGTCGTGCAGGCCGGGGGCGACATCGAGTCCAGCCGCTGGTCGGCGTGGGCGGCGGCATCCCACCCCCGTGTTCTCGCGGCGGTGGCGATCCATCCGAACGAAGCGCCCGCCTACGCCGACGCCGGCCGGCTGGAGGAGGCGATCGCCGTCGTCGACGAGCTCGCCGCGCAGCCTCGCGTGCGGGCGATCGGCGAGACGGGGCTGGACTTCTTCCGCACCGACGAGGCGGGGCTGCCCGCGCAGTTCGAGAGCTTCGAGGCGCACATCGCGCTGGCCAAGAAACACGGCATCGCGATGCAGATCCACGATCGTGACGCCCACGAGGCCGTGCTCGAGACGCTGCAGCGCGTCGGCGCTCCCGAGCGCACGGTCTTCCACTGCTTCTCGGGCGATGCCGAGATGGCGCGGATCGCGGGGGAGCGCGGCTACTGGCTCTCCTTCGCGGGAAACGTGACGTTCAAGAACGCGCAGAACCTGCGCGACGCCCTCGCGGTGATCCCGCGCGAGCGCATCCTCGTCGAGACCGACGCGCCGTTCCTGACGCCCGTGCCCCACAGGGGGCGCCCGAATGCGCCGTACCTGATCCCCGTGACGGTGCGCTTCATGGCCGCCGAGCTCGGCGTGGAGGTCGACGAGCTCTGCGCGCAGATCGCGGCGAACACGGTCGAGGTCTACGGCGAGTTCTAGGCCCGGGCACTCTGCGCGCCCTGAGCCCGTCGAAGGGCTCCGGTCACCGGCCGGCGCGTGCCGCCTTGGGCTTCGTGGCGAAGAGGGTCTCGGTCTGCTCGAGCTCCATGCCCTTGGTCTCGGGGATCTTCGCCAGGACGTAGATGAAGGACAGTGCCGCGAACAGGGCGTACATCGCGTAGGTGAGCGGCAGAGACCAGCCCGACATCGCCGGGAAGCTCACGGTGATCAGGAAGTTCGCGATCCACTGCGCACCGGCGGCGACGCCCAGCGCCTTGCCGCGGATGCGGCTCGGGAAGATCTCGCCGAGCAGCACCCACACGAGGGGGCCCCACGAGGCGCCGAAGCCGATCACGAAGACGTTGGCGGCGACGAGCGCGATCGGTCCCCACGCCCCGGGCAGCGAGACCTCGCCGTCGACGGTCTCGGCGAAGGCGAACGCCAGCGCCATCGTCCCGAGGGAGACGGTCATCATGACCGAGCCGGTCAGCAGGATCGGCTTGCGGCCGACGCGGTCGACGAGCACGATCGCGACGATCGTGACGAGCACGTTGGTGACCGAGGTGATGACGCTGATCAGCAGCGAGTTCGACTCGGTGAACCCGACCGCGCGCCACAGTGTCGTCGAGTAGTAGAAGATCACGTTGATGCCGACGAACTGCTGGAACACCGACAGGATGATGCCCACCCACACGATCGGCTGCAGGCCGAAGCGCGGTCCCTTCAGCGACACGCCC
>NZ_QFPF01000127.1 GCF_003248605.1 Microbacterium sp. | reverse complement strand
CGGGCCCCGGAGGAGGAGTTCGCTCATTCCGTCTTCGACGTCCCGCACCCACACCCCGCCGCTCTTGCGCGCGACCTGATGCCGCTCCGCGAACGTCGTGGGCTGCACCTGCTCCACGAGCCGTGCGAGTTGTTGTCCGAGCCGCCCGGGCGTGGTGGACGAGGCCCGCTCCAGAGCTTCGGTTTCGAACGCGGCCCGAATGTCGGGGTCGGTGAGTTTCACCCCGTGTTCCACGATCGCCCGCACGTGCCCGACCGACACCGCCCCTGCCGCCAGCGCCTCACACGACGCCGCGAAGCGCGTAACCAATGTATGGGCGTCGTTCATCCGCCGCTGCACCGACCGGTCCGGTTGCCGCGCACACGTCCCCAGCTCCGCGGCCAGTGCCCGCAAGGGTAGTTCGGCTTCGCGGCCGGCGGAGCCAGCACCGCCATGACCTCAGCTTCGGCCGAGGCCACCCCTGCCACCGCGGCCGCGTACTTCGCCGCAAGGGCCGCCGCGACAGCATCCACACCGTCGACATCGACGCCATCGACGTTGTCGTCGGGTGCGTCTCCGCCGGTCGGTGTTCTCATATTCGAACTCTACGACAGACCACCGACATTGACATTCGTATATATGTATCTCTGACGCCCCACGGCGAATTTCTCGAATGAGACTTCTCTCATCTCAAGTCGGCAGCGAGACCCGAGCGCCCTTCGACGAGGTCAGGGCACGCAACAGCTCAGGGGGCGCAACGGGCAGGGCGCCCGAAGACAGGCTCAGGGCGCGCAACAGGCCCAGGAGGGCGAAGACAGACTCGGATCAGGCGTTGGAGAACGCGACCACGGCGTTGTGCCCGCCGAAGCCGAAAGAGTTGCTGATCGCGAGCTGGTCACCAGCACCGAGATCCTGCACATCGCCGGAGATGCGGAACGGCACCTCGGGATCCTGCGTCGTCAGGTTGATGGTGGGCGGGGCCTGACGCTGACCGATCGCGAGCACCGTGAAGATCGCCTCCAGCGCGCCCGTGCCGCCGAGCAGGTGGCCGGTCGAAGCCTTCGTGGCGGAGACGGGGATCTCATCGACCCGGGCGCCGAAGACGGCCTTCAGCGCCTGATACTCGTTCGGATCGCCGACCGGGGTGGAGGTGGCGTGGGCGTTGATGTGGGTCACGTCGTCGGGCGAGGCATCGGCCATCTCCAGAGCAAGTCGGACGGCGCGTGCCGCTCCACGGCCCTCGGGATCGTTGGCCGTGATGTGGTACGAATCCGCGGTCACGCCGCCGCCGACCACGTACGCGTAGATCTTCGCGCCGCGGGCCTTGGCGTGCTCTTCGGTCTCGAGGATCAACGCGCCGGCGCCCTCGCCCATGACGAAGCCGTCGCGGTCGACGCTGCACGGGCGCGATGCCGTGCTCGGGTCGTCGTTGCGGCGCGAAAGCGCCTGCATCGAGGCGAACGAGGCGACGGTGATGGGGTGGATGGCGGATTCGGTGCCGCCCGCGATGACGATGTCGGCGAGCCCGTCCTGCAGGTGCTCGACGGCGTTCACGATCGACTCGGTGCTCGAGGCGCAGGCGCTGGCGACGGTGCGCGCGAAGGCGCGCGCTCCGAAGTGGAGGGAGAGATTTCCCGCCGCCGCATTGGGCATGAGCATCGGCACCGTCATCGGCATCACCCGGCGAGGACCCTTCTCGCGCAGCGTGTCCCACGCGTCGAGCAGGGTCCACACCCCGCCGATGCCGGTGGCGAAGTCGACGCCGAGGCGCTCGGGGTCGACCTCGGGCGCTCCCGCGTCCTCCCACGCCTCCATCGCCGCGACGAGCGCGAACTGCGACGCCGGGTCGAGACGTTTGGCAACCGGCCGCGCGAGCACCGCTTCGGGGCGGACTTTCGCCTCGGCCGCGAACGTGACGGGCAGTTCGTAGGTGGCGACCCACTCGTGCTCGAGGGTGCGCGCACCCGACTCGCCGGCGAGCAGCGCACTCCAGCTCTCGGGGGCGGTGCCGCCGAGCGGCGAACTCGCGCCGATGCCGGTGACGACGATACGGGGGGTGGTCATGACACGAAACCTCACGGGGAAGAACGGAGATCCCGGGGGCACACGCCCCCGGGCCGCCGGATCAGGACTGGTTCGAGGTGATGAAGGTGACGGCGTCGCCGACGGTCTTGAGGTTCTTGACCTCGTCGTCGGGAATCGTCACACCGAACTTCTCCTCGGCGTTGACGACGATCGTCATCATCGAGATGGAGTCGATGTCGAGGTCGTCGGTGAACGACTTCTCGAGCGCGACCTCGTCGGCCGAGATGCCGGTCTCGTCGGTGATGAGCTCGGCGAGGCCTGCGAGCACCTCTTCGGTGGAAAGGGCCATGATGTCTCCTTCTATGGGTGATTCGAGTTCGGGGGAGTGGACGTGTCGGCGACCGCAGATCAGTCTAGGGCGACGAGTCCGCCGTGCCCGGGAGCACGACGACCTGCGCGCCGAAGACCAGCCCCGCGCCGAAGCCGATCTGCAGGGCGAGCCCGCCGGCGACCTCCGGGTGCTCGGCGAGCAGTCGGTGTGTGGCCAGCGGGATCGAAGCGGCCGACGTGTTGCCGGTGGTTTCGATGTCGCGGGCGACGACGACACTCTCGGGCAGACCGAGCTGCTTCGCGAACTCGTCGATGATGCGCATGTTCGCCTGGTGAGGCACGAAGGCCGCCAGGTCGTCGGCTGTCACGCCCGCAGCCTCGAGGGCCTGCCGGGCGACCTTCACCATCTCCCACACCGCCCAGCGGAAGACCGTGGGCCCCTCCTGCCGCAGCGTCGGCCAGGGCGACGCTGCGTCGCGGAACTCGGTCAGCGTGTGGTTCATGCCCACGGCGTCGGCCTTGGAGCCGTCCGAGCCCCAGATCGTCGGCCCGATTCCGGGCGTGTCGCTCGGCCCGACGACCACCGCTCCGGCCCCGTCGCCGAGCAGGAACGAGATGCTGCGGTCGGTGGGATCGACGATGTCGCTCAACTTCTCCGTGCCGATGACGACCGCGTAGTGCGCCGCTCCCGCTCGGATCAGGGCGTCGGCCTGCGCGACACCGTAGGCGAAGCCCGCGCAGGCTGCGTTGAGGTCGTAGGCGGCGGCGGGATTGGCGCCGACGCGGTCGGCGACGATCGCCGAGACCGATGGCGTCTGCTTCGGGTTGCTGATCGTCGCGACGATCACGAGGTCGATGTCGGACGCCTGGACGCCGGATGCCTCGATGGCCTCGACGGCGGCGTCGGCCGCCAGATCGATAGCCGACGTCGTCGCGATGGCGCGTGTGCGCGTGACGATCCCGGTGCGCTGGCGGATCCACTCGTCGCTGGAGTCGATGGGCCCCACGAGCGCGTCGTTGTCGACGTACTCCTCACCGCGCGCCGCGCCGTAGGCGTAGATGCGGGTGTGGGCGGGTCCCGTCGGCTGGACGAGGGGTGTGATGGTGCTCATGCGTTCTCCTCCGAAAGCAGCGTCGCGGCGGCCTCGAGGTCGTCGGGAGTCTTCAGCGCGACGGCGGGCGTGCCCCGCATGGCACGCTTGGCCAGGCCCGTCAGGGCGCCGGCCGGAGCGAGTTCGACCAGGCCCGTCGTGCCGGCTTCGGCGAAGCCCGCCATGCACAGGTCCCAGCGCACCGGGGACGCCACCTGACCGACGAGCAGCCGCAGGGCTTCGTCGCCGTCGGCGACCGTGGCTCCCGTGCTGTTCGTCCAAAGCGTCAACGCGGGGTCGGATGCACTCACCCGGTCGGCCGCGGAGCGCAGCTCGGCGACGGCAGGGGTCATGTACGAGGTGTGGAAGGCCCCGGCGACCTGCAGCGGCACCACGCGAGTACCCCGCAGCGGTTCGGCGGCGAGCACGCCGAGCGCGTCCAGCCCGCCCGCCGCGACGATCTGCCCGCCGCCGTTGTAGTTCGCCGGCGTGAGCGAGAGCTCCGCCAGGCGCGCGAGCACGTCGCTTTCTGCGCCCCCGAGGATGGCACTCATGCCGGTGCTCTCGAGCGCGGCTGCGGCAGCCATCGCCCGCCCGCGCACCCCGACAAGTCGCATCGCCTCGAGCGGCTCCAGGACGCCGCTGATCGCAAGCGCGGCGAGCTCGCCGACCGAGTGACCCGCGACACCTCGCACCTGCTCGCGGCCCGGCAGATGCTGCCACGAGAGCATGCTCGCGGCGACGATGAGCGGCTGGGCCACGCGCGTGTCGCGGATCGCGTCGGCATCCCACTCCGTGCCGGCGGCGATCAGGTCGACCTCGGCGGCCTCGGAGTATGCCACGAGGGTGTCGCGTGCTCCATCGAGCTCGAGCCAGGGGGTGAGGAAACCCGGGGACTGCGAACCCTGTCCCGGGCATACGACGACGATCACTCGACCAGTCTGCCAATCCCACGGATGCCGATTCTGGCGCCGTGCTACGAAGAAACCGCCGGACGTTTGTGCGCGCCCGCCAATCCGGGACGCTTGCGCTGCCCCTCGGCACCCGCCACCTGTCCCAGGATGAGGGCGGATTGCAGGATGAGCGCCTCGCGCGGGCCGGTGGCATCCCACCCGATCACCTCGCTGACGCGCTTGAGTCGATAGCGCACGGTGTTGGGGTGCACGAACAGTTCGCGCGCGGTGGCCTCGAGCGAGCGCCCGTTGTCGAGGTAGCTCCACAGCGTCGTCACGAGATCGGGTGAGTGCGCCTGCAGCGGACGGTAGATGCGTTCGACGAGGGTCTGCTTGGCGAGCGGGTCGCCGGCCAGCGCGCGCTCCGGCAGGAGATCGTCGGCCTCGACGGGCCGTGGAGCGTGCCGCCACCCGCGTGCGACGGCGAAGCCGGCGAGGGCCGCCCGGGCGCTCGCGCTCGCATCGACCAGCGCAGGCACGGGAGGCCCGAGCACGAGGTGGCCGGGTCCGAACCCGGGCTCCAGGTGCAGGGCGATGTCCGGAAAAGGCAGGTCAGCGACAGGCTCTTCGCCACGTGCGCCCGCGTCGGAGCGACCCATGACGAGAACGAGGCGCGATCCCTGCACGCCGATCAGGACGTCGACGCCGAGCTTGCGCGCCATTCGCCGCAGCTGATCGACGTCGAACTGCGGCGGCGTGGTGCCGACGAGGACGCAGACCTCGCCGTGTCCGTGCCAGCCGAGCGCGGCGATACGGCTCGGCAGTTCGGCGTCGGCCTCGCCGGTGAGGATCGAGTCGACGACGAGCGCCTCGAGCCGGGCATCCCACAGACCGCGCGCCTCGGCGGCGCGTGCATAGACGTCGGCCGCGGCGAATGCGACGTCGCGGGAGTACTTGAGGATCGCTTCGCGAACGTTTCCGCCCCGGCCGGCGACGCGCTCCTCCGTGATCTCGACGGTCACGCGGATCAGCTGCAGGGTCTGCTGCAGGCTGACGCTGCGCAGCAGCTCCCGCGGCGCCGCCGCGAAGATGTCGGCCGCGATCCACGGTGTGGACTCGGGATCCTCGTACCACTGGATGAACGACGTGATGCCTGCCTGGGCGACCAAGCCGACGGCCGATCGTCGCCCAGGCGGCATCTCGCGGTACCAGGGCAGGGTGTCCTCGAGACGTTTCAGCGTCGCTGTCGCGAGGTCGCCCGAGATACGGCGGAGCCACGTGAGTGTCTCCGCCTTGCGCTCGGACTGCGTCGTCCCTGCCACCTGAGCGTCAGCTCTCGCCGCCGGCATTCCCGGTCGTGCCGGCCGTCACATCGTGCAGACGGTACTTCTCGATCGCCGCGGCGACGGCTCCGGCATCCACGGCGCCCTGCGTGGCGAGAGCCTGCAGCGTGCGGACGACGATCGAGGGACCGTCGATCTTGAAGTACCGGCGGGCGGCGGCTCGGGTGTCCGAGAAGCCGAAGCCGTCGGCGCCCAGCGTCCAGTAGTCGTGCTGCACCCAGGGGCGGATCTGGTCCTGAACGGCGTGCATGAAATCGCTCACGGCGATGACGGGCCCGGGAGCGCCGGCCAGCTTCTGCGTGATGTAGGCGGTGCGCGACGGCTCGCCCGGGTGCAGGAAGTTGTGCTCGTCGACGGCGAGGCCGTCGCGGCGCAGCTCCGTCCAGGAGGTCACCGACCACACGTCCGCGGCGATCCCCCAGTCCTGGCGCAGCAGCTGCTGGGCCTCGATCGCCCACGGCACGCCCACGCCCGATGCGAGCAGCTGGGCGCGCGCACCCTCGCCCTCGCCGACCGAGACGCGGTGGATGCCGCGGACGATGCCGTCCACGTCCACATCTTCGGGCTCGGCGGGCTGGACGATCGGCTCGTTGTACACGGTCATGTAGTACATGACGTTGGGATCGGGGTGTGCTCCGCCGTACATCCGCTCGATGCCCGAGCGCACGATGTGGGCGATCTCGTAGCCGTAGGCGGGGTCGTAGGACACCGTGGCCGGGTTGGTGGAGGCGAGCAGGTGCGAGTGGCCGTCGGCGTGCTGGAGGCCCTCGCCCGTGAGTGTCGTGCGTCCCGCCGTGGCGCCGATGATGAACCCGCGCGCCATCTGGTCGCCGGCGGCCCACTGGGCGTCGCCGGTGCGCTGGAAGCCGAACATCGAGTAGAAGATGTAGACCGGGATGAGCGGCTCGCCGTGCGTGGAGTAGGACGTGCCGACGCCGGTGAAGGCGGCGAGGGCACCCGCCTCGTTGATGCCGACGTGCATGATCTGCCCCTGCGGGCTCTCCTTGTACGCCAGGAGCAGTTCGCGGTCGACCGAGGTGTAGTGCTGGCCGTTCGGGTTGTAGATCTTCGCCGTCGGGAAGAACGCGTCCATGCCGAACGTGCGCGCCTCATCGGGGATGATCGGCACGATGCGGTGGCCGAAGTCCTTCGCGCGCAGCAGGTCCTTCAGCAGGCGCACGAAGGCCATCGTCGTGGCGATCTCCTGCGTGCCCGATCCCTTCTTTGGCAGGGCGTAGGCGGCGTCGCCCGGCAGCGCGAGGTCCACGTGGGTCGCGCGGCGCTCGGGGATGAAGCCGCCGAGGTCGCGCCGTCGGTCGAGCATGTACCGGATGGTCTCGTCGCCCGTGCCGGGGTTGTAGTACGGCGGCTGGTACGGGTTCTCCTCGAGCTGCGCGTCGCTGATGGGGATGTGCATCGCGTCGCGGAACTGCTTGAGGTCGTCGAGGGTCATCTTCTTCATCTGGTGGGTCGCGTTGCGGCCCTCGAAGTGCGGACCCAGGCCGTAGCCCTTTATGGTCTTGGCGAGGATGACGGTGGGCTGGCCCTTGTGCTCGACGGCCGCCTT
>NZ_QFPF01000126.1 GCF_003248605.1 Microbacterium sp. | reverse complement strand
AAGCTGGCCGGGCTCGGCGGCGCTGAGCGGATCAGACTCCTTCGACTCGCGGAGCTTCTCCGACTCGTCCTGCTCCCAGAGGCCTTCTTCCTCGTCAGCCTGACCCTCGCCGAAGATGTCGTCGTACTCGTCCTCGGACAGCCCGCGACCCGCCTTCGAGGCGAGGTAGTTGCTAAGCGTCATCCCGAACGCGAACGGGCTTGACAGGAAGCGCTTCTTCAGCAGCATCGTCACGATGTCGCCGGTTGGCCTCGTGCCGTTGAGCTTCGCGCTCTTCGTCACGATCTCATCGAGCAGGGCGAACATCCTCTGCTCGTCGTCAGCCGGATCAAACGGGATCATGCTGACCTTGCGTTTCTTGAAGCCCTTGCCGGCCAGGTCGGTCTTCAGGCGGCGGACCGTCACGTCCTTCAGCGCGGTCGAGTCGAGATTCGCGCCACGGGCGAAGCGGCGGGGGTCGATCATCTCCATCAGCGCGGTGAACGACTCCGGGTGGCCGTTGTGCGGCGTCGCGCTCAGGAACAGCCGGTGCTCGCACTTCTCGGCGAGGTGGCGCACGGCGACCGTGCGCTGGGTGTCGACGGCATACCCTCGCCCGCCGGCGATAGCCGACGGGCTCGACGGTGCGACATGGTGTGCCTCGTCGACGACCAGGACGTCGAACGCGTACCGACTACCGGTCTTCGGATTGTTCGCCTGCGCGTACACGTCGCGCAACAGCCGCTGCGCCCGCACCTGAGGCAACCATGCCATGCTCACGATCACCCGCGGGAAGATATGGAACGGATTGGCCTGAAGCCCGTGCGTGCGGCGGACCTCAGCCATCAGCTCAGAGTTCACGATCGTGAACTCCAGGCCGAACTTCTCCCGCATCTCGTCCTGCCACTTCAGCGACAGGCTCGGCGGACACACGATCACGGCCGTGCGGGCGCGGTGCCGCAGGAACAGCTCCTGGATGACAAGGCCCGCCTCGATCGTCTTGCCGAGGCCCACATCGTCAGCAAGCAGCAAGTTCGCACGCGGCGCTCCGAGCGCGCGGCGGAGCGGTTCGAGCTGGTATGCCTCGACATTCACACCGGACCAGAACGGCGCCTGATAGCGGTTCGGATCGGCGCTTGTCACGGCTCCCCACCGCATCGCGTCGATGAAGCCCGCGAGCACTTCCGGTGGGTCGAAGTCATTGGGGTGGATCAGGTCGGGAAGCCCCTGCGCGGGCGTGACCGTGTGGCCGACTTCGAGCTCCCACACCACGCTCAGCTGTGCGCCAAGGCTGCCCTCGTCGAGGGACTGAAGATCGACGACATGACTGAGCTGCGCGACGGCGTCGTCAGCAGGGCTGCGTGGCAGTCCCTGTGTCTGGACGTTCGAGACCGCCCACATGCTCCCGCGGACTTCGACGACCTGGCCGGGCTCGGGAAGCGGCGGGGCGGTGGTGGTGCTTGACACGCGGGCTTACTCCTTGATCGCCGGGGGCTTTCAACCGACTTTCTCACATCGCGAGGCGCCGAACTCAATGGCCTAGATCGCGCGAATGTTTGAATCAGGTTCTCTTCCTTCAGATCCGAGCGCGTCGAGCAGCTCCCCGAGCTGTATGTGGAGTACGTCGTAGGCCTGCATGTAGAACATCTGGTCCATCGCTGGCCCCGGCGTGTCGTCGAGGTCTGCGATGAGGTCGCGCGCCTCGCGGATCGCTGTCTGGAGGCGGGTCTCGATTTCGGGCAGGCTCTGGATCCAGGTGTCGATCACGCTGAACGGGATCGGCGCGAAGTCGTGGGCGTCGACGCCGACGTGGAACTGGTGGCCGTTGGCGTCGTGGTCGCGAGCATGCGTGTGTCAGTGGAGCAGTGGGACGCCGTCGTCCCAGCGCGGGCGATGCGACGTGTGTCGATCCTGTTCCTGGCTATCGCCGCCGTAGGGATAGTGCGAGGCAATGATCCTGTACCCGTGGCGGTTTCCCTCGATGACCTCTGGGAGAATCTCCCAGCCCGCCGCTTCGTACATGGGCAGGAACCGCTCGATCGCGCGTTTCGACTGGGTCGCGGGCGCGACGCGATCATGGTTCCCGGCTACGAGCAGCCGGCGCCCGTTGAGCTGCGCGGTGAGCGCGATAGATTCCTCGATCGGGCCGAGAGCTACGTCGCCAAGGTGGAGGACGACACTGTCGGGCGACACTGTGTCGTTCCACCGCCGCACAAGTCCGTCGTTCATCTCGTCGACGGTGGAGTACGGCCGATCGGCGAGTTCGCTGATGCGGGCGTGGCTGAAGTGAGTGTCGGACGTGACGAAGTCGACCTAATCGAAGTCGAATGTCGGATAGTCGTGAATCTCGAAGTCGATGACGTCGACGCCGTGCACGCGCGCCTCACTGCGGGCACCGGTCTCGTGCCGGTGCTGCCGCTTCGAGATGAAGACTTCGGCCAACGCCACTTCATCGTCCTAGCCCCCGATGGCGTTCTCCTCGACGTGATCCAGCCGATCCCGCCCATCGCCGAGTTCGCGGCGTCGTTCTCCGACGCCTGATTCGCATCGCGCGGTCGACGCATATCACGGCCGCTTGGCCCCGTTGAGGCTCCGACGACGGCTAGGCCGGCTCGGTGGCGCGGATGAGACCGCAGTTCAGGCACGACCACGCGACGAGGAACCGCTCATCGTCGAGAATCTCGAAGGTGAGCGCATCGCCGCAGGTCGGGCACGCCCGTGGGTTCGCTGCGTGCGCATTCATCCCGTCAGCCTATGGCGGCGGCACGCCACGATGCGGGGCCAGGGCAAGCCGGCCGGCACCGGGTGTGGTCGCACGACGGCCGCCCCCTATGCTCTAGCCATGACTGACGAGGACGACCTCAGGGCGCGCGCCGTTCAGCGGCTCAAGGCGAAGCAGCACTTCTGGTCGGCGCTGGGTACGTGGCTCGTGCTCTCGGCGCTGTTCGTGGTGATCTGGCTGGCCACGGGAATGGGCGGCTTCTGGCCCATCTGGCCGATCGCGGGCATCGGCGTCGGAGTGGCGTTCACCGGCATCCGCGCTTTCGGTCCCGGCCGCAGCGGTCCGAGCGAGTCGCAGATCCAGTCCGAGATGCGTCGCCTCTCCTGATCGGAGCGGCCCGGCACCCGTCACCGGTTCGGGATCGCACCCGACGGGGTCGGCAGCCAGACGGTCAGCTTGGCGGGGTTGAGCATGATCCACACGTCGGTTATGAGGCCGCCCTCGACGTGGAAGCTCATGACGCCCATCGGTGTCTCGCCGACGCGGATGACCAGCCCGAGCCCGTCGCCGAGGGGCTGCTCGTCCGACACCAGCTCGGGGTCCTTCGCGCCGATGCCCAGCAGGAATCGCGCGACGCGATCCGCCCCGGCCACGACATTGGGGGCGGCGTTGACGACGCCTCCACCGTCCGAGCGCAGTTGAACATCGGGCGCGAGCACGCGCATGAGCTGGTCGATGTCGCCCGTCTGGCTCGCCGCACGAAACGCGCGGACGGCGGCATCGTGATCAGCGCGCGGCACGAGACTCGTCCGGCTCTCGCGCACATGTCGCCTGCCGCTCGCGGCGAGCTGGCGCACGGCGGCGGGTGAGCGCCCCACGATGTCGGAGATCTCCGCGAAGGGCATGCCGAACACGTCGTGCAGCACGAACGCCACCCGCTCGGCGGGCGTCATCGCCTCGAGCACGATCAGCAGAGCGGTGCTGATCGCGTCATCGAGCGTGACCCGCTCGAGCGGATCCGCCGCCAGCGCGCCAGCGGTGACCGAGCCCCCCGTCGCCGGCGCGGTGCCCGCGAACAGGTCAGCGGACACCGGCTCGGGCAGCCACTGCCCGATGTAACGCTCCCGCCGCCGCCGGGCCGAGCCGAGCACATCCAGGGCGATGCGGCTCGCGGTGCGAGTCAGCCACCCGCCGACGTTCTCGATCCCCGCACGCTCGTCCGCACCGAGCCGATACCAGCGCACGTACGTCTCCTGCACGATGTCCTCGGCATCGGCGAGGGTGCCCGTCATCCGGTACGCCAGCGACAGCAGGATCCGGCGTTCGCTGAGCACAGCATCCAGATCCTCGGTCATCGAATCCTCCTCGCGATCGACGGGCGCTCCTGCCTACTCTGACGACGATCGTGCTCAGAATGTGAGCACGCCGCCTCACACATCGCCCGGGTGCATCGTCAGTTTCAGTGGAGCGGCCGTTCGGAGGCCGCGCGAGAGCGAGGGCGAACGCACATGAGGATCGCGGTTGCAGGCGGTACGGGAACCGTCGGACGCCACGTCGCCGAGGCGGCGCGCGGGGCGGCACACGACGTCGTCTTGATCACGAGGCGCAGCGGCGCGGACGTCGTCACCGGCAAGGGGCCGCAGGCCGCGCTCGACGGGGTGGATGCTGTCATCGACGTCACGAACACGTTCACGCTGTCGGCGAGTCGGTCGCGCACCTTCTTCGAGACGGCCACGCGCAACCTGATGGTGGCCGAGAAGGCGAAGGGCGTCGGTCACCACGTCGCGCTGTCGATCGTGGGCATCGACGACATCGACGCGTCGTACTACGCCGGCAAGCTGGCGCAGGAGCGGGCGGTCGCCGCGGGGGACGTGCCGTACACGATCGCCCGAGCCGCGCAGTTCCACGAGTTCGCGGGGCAGCTGCTGGCGGCCTCGCGCGGGCCGATCGCCGTCATGCCCCGGACCCTCATGCGTCCCGTCGCGGCGCGCGAGATCGGAACGCACCTCGTCGCGCTCGCCGAGGCGGGCCCCATCGGTCGGGCGCCGGATCTTGTCGGTCCGCGCGACGAAGAGCTCGCCGATCTCGCCCGCCGACAGCTGGCGTTCGACGGCATCCGGCGGCGCGTGCTCGAGGTCCGGCTGCCCGGATCGTATGGGCGCGGGCTCGCCTCGGGGTCGCTGCGTGGGGGTGGCGGTGCGCTCCGCGGCACGGTCACGTTCGATGACTGGCTGCGCAGTGAGGATCACGCCCGCCCCGCCTGACCCGGCGGGCCGCCCCTCCCCGGTGGGCTGATGGGCGCGTCGCCGCGGTGCCGCGTCGCCGCGGTCGGGGCGGCCGGCGCGGTCGGGATGCCGAACCCACATTTTTGCAGCGAGCCACCAGACGACGCATGTGGGGTTGCTGCAAAAATGTGGGTTCGAGACCGGTGGGCCGCGTGCCCGTGACCCGACGAGGGTGGGGCGCGGGCCGGGGCGGGGCACGGAGGCGGCGCGCGCGGCCGCAGGTACGGCGCGCGCGGCACGGGGGCGGCGCGCGCGGCCGCGCGTACGGCGCGCGGGCCCGGCGCGGGCCCGGCGCGGGCCCGAAGCGCAGCATCCCGCGCCTGGATAGTCTGGATGGACACCGCCGCAATCACCGCCGCCACCACCGCTGGGACCCCGTGCCGCACACCGCAATCTCGTCACCGCCGTGGCGCGCGTGGCTGATCTGGGGCGTCGGCGTCGCGGCCTACATGCTCGCGGTCACCAACCGCACCTCGCTGTCGGCGGTCGGGGTCGACACGGCCGAGCGGTTCGACGCCGACGCCTCGACCCTGTCGATGTTCGCCGTGCTGCAGCTGGGCATCTATGGGGCGATGCAGATCCCCGTCGGGCTGCTGCTGGATCGGTACGGCGCGCGGCCCATCATGACGATCGGCATGGTGCTGATGGCGGTCGGGCAGCTTGCAATGGCGTTCTCGCCCAACGTCGGCATCGCGATCGCCGCGCGCCTGCTGCTGGGCGCGGGCGACGCTGCCGTCTTCCCGAGCGTGCTGCGTCTGATCGCCACGTGGTTTCCCGCTCAGCGCGGCCCCGTGATGGTGCAGATGACCGGCATCCTCGGCCAGCTCGGGCAGATCGTCTCGGTGATCCCGCTCGCGGCCCTGCTGCACGCCACGTCGTGGACGATCGCCTTCGGCAGCGTCGCGGGTCTCGGCGTGCTGTTCGCGGTGCTCGTGTTCGCCCTGATTCGCAACCATCCACCCGAGCGCGCGGCGGATGTCTCGGTCGACACGTCGACCGGCGCCATCCGGGTCGTGACCTCGGCGGTCGACACGCGGGTGGGCATCCGCGCGGCGTGGTCGCATCCCGGCACGCGCCTGGCGTTCTGGTCGCACTTCACGACGCCGTTCGCGGGCACCGCCTTCATCATGCTGTGGGGCGTGCCCTTCCTCACGGTCGGCGAGGGGCGCACCCAGGGCGAGGCAGCGCTGCTGATGACGACGCTCGTGCTCGTGGGCATCCTGATCGGACCCTTCATGGGGCAGCTCTCGAGCCGGCTGCCGCACATCCGCTCTCGCGGGCTCGTCCTGCCCACCATCGCCGTGCAGATGGCGGCCTGGCTCGCGGTCATCGCCTGGTCCGGGCCCGCGCCGCTGTGGCTGCTGTACGCGCTGGTCGTGGCGCTCGCGCTCGGTGGCCCCGCGTCGATGATCGCGTTCGACCATGCCCGCACGCACAACCCGAGCCACCGACTCAGCACCGCGACCGGCATCACGAACTCGGGCGGATTCCTCGCGGGGCTGATCGCGATCTTCCTCATCGGACTCGCGCTCGACCTGCAGGGAGCGGGCACGCCCGACACCTACACGCTCGACGCCTTCCGCATCGCCTTCCTCACCCAGATACCGCTGTGGATCGTCGGCGCGATCTTCATCTCGCTCGAACGGCGCCGCACCCGCGTGCATCTCGGCCTCGATGAGCCGCGGCGCCCGCGCGGTCGTTGAGGAACACCGTCAACGAGTAGGGCTCAGTGCCGCCGAAGCATCACGACGGTGTCATCGAGAGTCGCGTCCTCGCCGTCGGGACCGGTTGCGCGGCGCGCGCGCACCTCGGCGATGAGCACTGTCCAGGAGTCGTCGTCGAGCGCCAGGTCGACGAGCTCGCTTGCCGGG
>NZ_QFPF01000031.1 GCF_003248605.1 Microbacterium sp. | reverse complement strand
CGCCTGCGCCTCGGCGAGCACGCTCATCGCCTGAGCCTCGGCCGCAGCGATCGCTGCCACCGCGGCCGCGTACTTCGCCGCAAGGGCCGCCGCGACAGCATCCACACCGTCGACGCCATCGACGTTGTCGTCGTGTGTGCCGTCACCGGGCCATGTCTTCATGTTCGAGACTCTACGCCGAGCCACCGACATCGACATTCGAAGTTATGTCGTTCTGACGCCCCACGGCGATTCTCTTGGTGAGACTTCTCTCATCCAGCTCGGGAAGGCATGCGCCACCGCCCTTCGACGGGCTCAGGGCGCGACAGGCTCACGCCTCGCGCGACTCGCGCTCCATCAGGGTGCGGGTGATCTCGGCCTCGGCGGCGACCTGGAGTCGGGGTGAATCGTCGTCGGCAGCATCCATCTCGACGTCGCCCGTGTCATCCGGTCCGCCCGTGCCCGGGACGACGCGCACCGCGTCGGTGTCGATGTCGTCGTCGAGGGTGTCGGGCAGCGGGTCGGCCTGCTTGTGCTGCGTCTCGGTCTCGCTGGCCGGGCTGTAGGCCACGTCCTTGCGCACGTCGTCTTGCATGAGTCCCATCCCATCTCTCGTCGGGTCTGCGACGGTACGCCTCTCACCCCTCCCGACCGGGGGGCTTGACAGTCGCCCTGGCAGGATGGGCCGGTGACCTTCCTCCCGGATGACCTGTACGCCACGATCGAACGCGCGATCCCGATCGCGTGTGTCGACTTCGTGCCCGTGCGCACGACGGTAGACGGGGATCTGGAGGTGGGGCTGATCCTGCGGGAGTCGCCCTATGGCCGGGTTTGGTGTCACCTCGGCGGCCGGGTGCGGTACGGCGAGACGGTGGCGGCCGCGATCCGCCGCCACAGCCGGGACACGCTCGGTGTCGAGCCCGTTCTCGGCGACGATCCGCAGCCGGCGTACGTCTATCAGTGGTTTCCGGATGCTGTCCGGCCCGAATCGCCCGAGACCGGCCACGACGAGCGCAAGCATGCGATCGGCCTGTCGTACACGGTGCAGCTCGGGAGCGACGCACCCGCGCCGCGCGACGAAGCTCTGGATTTCTCGTTCTTCGCGCTCGCGGCGCTGCCGGATCCGCTCTGGCCCGGGTGCGAGAGACTGATCGAGCGGATGCTGCTCACTCGATCGTGAACACGTCCAGGGCGACGGCATCCGGCATCCGTGTTCCGGTGGCGGCGAAGAGGCGCCCGTTCAGCCACGACCACGGCCCCGGGCCGGATGTCAGTCGCGGGTGCGAACGGAAGTAGATGCGCGCCGGGTCCACGATCTCGCCCCGGGCGATGCTCGCGAGGTCGTCGGGTGATCCGGAGCGGATCCCTCTGTTCTCGACGTAGATGGAGTGGCCGTCGTCGGTTCGCAGGGCGTAGCGTGCCTCCAGCTCGTGGCGTCCGTCATCGTGCAGGCTCTGGTAGTCCGCTCCGCCGGGCACGACCTCGCCGCTGAGCTCGGGGCCGCGCACGGTGCCGCCGAGAAGCGGGATGATCCGCCGGTGTACGCCGGCGACCACGCCGAGATCGATCGGTGCGCCGACCCGCACGTCGATGTGGGCGAGGAAGGTCAGCGTCGGCGCTGCGGGAGGGTGGGTCACACGCGCGATGCTAACAAGCCGCGTGTGTTCAGATCATCGACACCCGCTCGCCCGGCACCCCCGGCCGGGCGAGGATCGTCGGCACGGGGTCGCAGATCGCGACCCGCATCCGCACGCGGCGCACAGGCGCGCCGCGGGTCACGGCAGAGTCGCCGTCGATGCAGAGAAGGGCAGACGAACATGCGCGAAGAGATCTACTGGCTGGTCACCTGCGACGTCAAACCCGGAAAGTTCGAGGAGTTCACGCGCGTCGTCACTCCGCTCGTCGCGGGTTCACCGTGTTCGGCACGCCGGATGCCGAGGCCAAAGAGATCCTCGACGGTTTCGGCTCGCTCTACATGCGCCCGTTCGAGGGCTTGACCCGCAAGTAGCGCACCCGCGCGCACCCGCGCGCACCCGCCCGGCCCCTATCCCCGCCCGCCGGCATCCGCAACCCCCGCTCTCCGGACGCCGGCGGCGCTTATCGTCGGCTTATGGTCAACCCCGACCGCGCGCTCGAGGGCGCTGCGACCCATCACGACGTCCTCGTCATCGGGGGCGGCAATGCCGGGCTCTCGGTCGCGGGTCGTCTGCGCCGCCTGCTCGGGCGCACCCGCGGTGTCACGGTGATCGAGCCGCGCGGCACGCATCTCTACAAGCCGCTCTTCTCGCACATCGCGGGCGGCACCGCGCCCGCCCACCTCGCCCAGCGACCCCAGGCGGCGATCACGCCGCGGGGGGTCGCGTGGATCCAGGATGCCGTCACCTCCATCGATCCGGAGGGCGGCGCCGTGCACCTCGCCTCGGGCGCCACCCACACGTACGATCAGCTGGTCGTGTGTCCCGGCATCCAGAAGAACTGGGACGGCATCCCGGGTCTGCGGGAGGCCATGCGCTCGCCATCGGGTGTGTCGAAC
The DNA here is from genome assembly GCF_003248605.1 of Microbacterium sp. Lineage (GTDB taxonomy): Bacteria > Actinomycetota > Actinomycetes > Actinomycetales > Microbacteriaceae > Microbacterium. Next base: position 19,743 of record NZ_QFPF01000031.1, on the reverse strand, counting down.
TACGAGTTCGATCTGGCCGCGAAGGCGTCGGGCGCTCTGCGCGACCTCGCGCGGGGCACGGTCGTCTTCACGCAGCCGCCGGGCGACGCCTCGTGTGCCGGCGCGGCGCAGAAGCCGATGTACCTCGCCTGTGATTTCTGGCGCGCGCGGGGAGTGCTCGATGACATCCGGGTTGTGCTCGTCGTGCCGACCGAGACGATCTTCGGCATGCCCCTGATCGATCGCGAGCTGGAGCGCAAGATCGCCGAGTACGGTATCGAGGTGCGATACGGCAGCACGCTCGTCGACGTCGACGCCGGTGCGCGTGTCGCGACGATCGAGGGGCCGGGCGGTGGGCGCGAGCGGCTGACGTACGACGTGCTGCACGCGGTGCCGCCGCAGTCGGCTCCCGACTGGATCGCGCGGGGGCCGCTCACAGGCCCCGGCATCCCGGGCGGTTTCATCGATGTGGATCCTGAGACGCTCCGGCACGCCCGGTACCCGAACGTGTGGGCGCTCGGGGATGCTGCCGCCACGCGCGCGTCGAAATCGGGCGGCGCACTGCGCCCGCAGGCGAAAGCGGTCGCGAAGAACGTCGTCGCCGCTCTGCGCGGCAAGCCCGCCCGCGCCCGGTACAACGGATATTCGGTGTGCCCGTTCACGGTGTCTCGGCACAGCGTCGTCTTCGCCGAGTTCGATGCCTCATGCCGGCCCAAGCCCACGATCCCGTTCTGGCGGGGCCTTGCCCGGGAGCGTCGACTGACGTGGGTCTTCGATCGCCGGATCTTGCCGTGGGTGTACTGGCATCTGATCCTGCAGGGGCGGGACTGACGCTCTCGATACCGCGCGGGCGCGCTCAGCCCGCGATCGAGCCGACGCCGACGCCGACGCCGACGCCGACGCCGAGCGGGGCCCGGGCAGGCTCGACGTCTGCGGCCGAGGTCGGGTAGACGGTCGCGCTCGACACATGGACGCGCACGCGGTCGCCGACACGATGGCGCCGGCCGACCGTGCGGGCGCGCAGTGTGAGGCCCGCCCACTCCACGACGAGGTCGGCGCCCTCGGGGGTGAACAGCGACGAACGCACGATCGCCGCCCCGTCGGGGTCGCTGTCGACGTGGACGGCGGGCGGCAGAATGGCCGCGCACGCGTCGCCGGCGCTGGTGGGCACCTCACGGCAGGTGACGGACAGGGGATGCCCGCTCGCGTGGAATCGGCCGTCGGCGACGTAGCCGTCGACGAGGGTGGCATCGGAGAGGAAGCGGGCGACGAACGGGCTGCACGGGCGCTCGAGCAGGGCGGCTGGGGTGTCGACCTGGAGGATGCGGCCGGCATCGAGCACGGCGACCCGATCGGCGAGGGCGAGCGCCTCGGAGCGATCGTGGGTGACGTGGATGACCGTCAGCCCCAGGTCGCGGGTCAGCGTGTGCAGCTCCAGCCGCAGCCGGTCGCGCAGCGGCTCGTCGAGTGCGGAGAGGGCTTCGTCGAGCAGCAGCACCCGGGGGCGTGCGACGAGGGCCCGCGCGAGGGCGACACGCTGGCGCTGCCCGCCCGAGAGCGTCGCGGGATCGCGGTGGTCGTGATCGCGCAGGCCGACGAGGTCGAGAGCCTCGACGACGCGGCGACGCCGTTCGGCGCGCGGCACCCGGGCGCGGCGGAGCGGATACTCGACGTTGCGTCCCACGCTCCAGTGGGGCCACACCGCGTGCTGCTGGAAGACCATGCCCAGGGCGCGGTGCTCCGGGGGGACGAAGACTCCGCTCCCGGCGACGACGCGATCGCCGATCAGCACCCTGCCGGCGGTGGGCGCGAGGAAGCCCGCGACGCTGCGCAGCAGGGTCGTCTTTCCGGAACCGGAGGGCCCGACGAGGGCGAGGAACTCCCCGTCGGAGATCGTCAGATCCACGTCGGCGAGGCCGGTCGTGCCCGAACGGTAGCGCAGGGAGACGGCGTCGAGGGTGACGGATGCCACGGGTGACTCTCTTTCAGGTCGTGCGGCGGGTGGCGAGCCCGATGACCGCGATGCCGAGGACGGCGACGATGAGGGACCAGGCGGATGCCGTGCTGAATGCACCCGCCTGCTGGAAGCTGAAGATCGCGACGCCGAGGGTCTGCGATCCGGGCGAGAGCAACAGCACCGACAGGGTGAGCTCGCGCACGGCGGTGACCGCCACGATGACGGCACCCGCGATCGCGGCCGGCAGCGCCATGCGGCACGAGATGTCGACGAGCGCTCGCAGTCGCCCCGCGCCGGCGATGCGCGCCGCCTCTTCGGCGCTCTCCGGCGTCGCCGACAGCGGCGCGGCGACCGCCTGCACGACGAGGGCGGTGAAGGACGTCACGTACGCGACGAGGATGAGCCACGGTGTGTTGAACAGTCCCAGCGAGGGTGCCAGCACGAGCCACGCGACGGCGATGACGATACCGGGCACGGCCTGCGGCACCATCGCGACGGCGCCGAGCCCCCGGGACGCGCGGCCGCGCGCACGCGTGATCACGACCCCGATGCCGAGCCCCAGCATCCCGCAGATCAGGGCGGCGAGGGTCGCGAGCATGACGGAATTCGCCGCGCCGGCGAGGGCGTTGGCCGAGGTCATCGCCCGGACGAGGTGGTCGAGGGTGAGGTTCTCCCAGGTCAGGGGGACCCCGGGCGCGCGCAGGAGCGTCTGCGTCAGCAGGGCGAGCAGCGGCAGCACGGTGAGGGTCAGCACCACGGCCCACATCGTGATGCCCCAGGGCAGTCGTGCACGGCCGAGCGGCATGCGTTCGATGGGCGCCGACGAGGAGTCCAGCTGCCAGGCGCGTCGGCCGAGCAGCGCATCGACGAGCAGCGCGAGGGCGGCGATGACCAGAAGCACGACGCCGATCGTTGCGACGACCGCGAGCGGTTCGTCGACGGTTCCCGACTGCAGGTAGCGGTAGACGAGGGTGGCCAGAGTGACGTAGCGCTCGGGCAGACCGATGATGGAGGGGATGCCGAAATCGGCCAGGTTGCCCACCGCGATGAGGATGAACGACGACGTCAGCGCGGGGCGCAGCAGCGGCACCGTGATGGAGAGGATCGCGCGCAGCGGACTCGCGCCGCCCACGCGCGCGGCCTGCTCGAGGTCGGTGGGGATCCGCCGCAGGGCTGCGGTGACGATCAGCATCGTGATCGGGTAGCTGTGCACCGTGAGCAGCATGATGACGCCGTCCGCGCCGTAGATCGACCACAGGGGGCCACCGAACATGCCGCGCCACCAGAGGTTGACGGGGCTCGTGGGCCCGGCGATCCCGAGCCACGCGATCGCGCCGACGAACGGCGGCACGAGCAGGGGACTCAGCGCGAGCAGCCGGAGCGCACCACGGCCGGGCAGGTCGGTGCGCTCGAGGAGGATCGCGAACACCGTGCCGATCGTCACGGCCGCCAGTGCCGACGCGGTCGCCGAGACCAGGCTGTTCACGCCGGCCTCGATCACGTCCCCCTGGAGGAGGACGCCGAGCTGGCTGCCGTCTCCGGCGAGGACGAGGATGCTGCCGATGGGCAGCAGCACGAAGGCTCCGCACGCGAGCCACAGCGCGAGGGTCAGGGCATCCACCGCGTCGAGACGACGCGCGGGACCGCGGACCCGGCGCTGTGCCGGGTCCGCGGTCCTGGATGCGAGTGCGCTCACTTAGAGGAACAGCCCGCGGAAGGTCTCGACGGCGGCATCCTGCGTGCTGCGGATGGTCTCGAGATCGGGCGAGAGGATCGTGATCTCGTCCATCGAGGGTGCGCCCTCGGGGGTGCCGACGTCCGAGCGCACGGGCAGGTAGGACTGCTCGACGGCGAGTTCTTGACCGGCCGCGCTGACGAGGAAGTCGACGAACGCCTGCGAGGCCTCGGCCTCATCGGTGTCGGCGAAGATCCCCACCGGCTGCGACACGTAGGGCACGCCCTCGCTCGGGTAGGACACCGCGATGGGCGAGCCCTGCGCGGCGAGCTCGCGCACGAGGTAGTCGACGACGATGCCCACCGGCTGCGCGCCGGTTGCCACCGCCTGGGAGACGGGGCCGTTGCTGTCGGCGATCACGGGGCGGTTCTCGGCGAGCGCCGTCATCCACTCCTCGCCGAGCGAGGACTCGTCGAGCCACACGGCGGCGTTGTACGCGGCGGCGCCCGACACGTCCGGGTTGGGCATGACGATCTGATCGGCGTACGCCGCGTCGGTCAGCTCCTCCCACGACGTCGGCGCGTCGGTGATCATGCCGGTGTTGTAGGCGATGACGGTGGGGATGATCCGGGTGCCGGTGTAGTAGCCCTCCGGGTCGACGACGTCGGGGTTGAGCGCGTCGACGTCGGCGGGCGTGTACTGCAGCAGCAGGTCCTCGGCGACGTAGTTCTCGAACGTGCCCGCGTCCGCGGCGAGGAAGACGTCGGCCTGGATCTGGCCGGACTCCCGCTCGGTGGCGATGCGGGTGGTGAGATCGCCGGTTCCGGCGCGGAACACCTCGACGGTGACCTCCGGGTGGATCTCGTTGAACGCGGCGACGAGCTCGTCGGCCTTCTCCTGCGGCTCGGAGGTGTAGAGCGTGATCGTCGCGGGCTCGAGGACGGACTCCGTCGTGTCGGGAGTGGCCGCCGGCGTCGAGGTCGTCGCGCAGCCCGCGAGGGCGAGCGTCGCGATGCCGAAGACGGCGAGGGGAGCGAGGGTGCGAAGGGGGGACATCGTTTCCTATCTGGTGTTCATCGGGTGATGGGGGAGGAGAAGAGCGGGGAGGGGGAGTGCAGGTTGACGCTCGTCGCGCTGACTCCGCCGGGCAGCAGGTGCACAAGCGAGAACATCGCCCAGTCGTGGCCGCTGACCCGGTCGGGTCCGGCATCCATCACCTGGTGATAGGCCAGCGAGGGACCGACCGAGACGGGGATGCCGCGCAGCGTCGCCGACAGGGGGTGGTGGAAGTGGCCGGCGAGCACCGCCCGCGCATCGGATCCCTCGAGGGCATCGAGCAGGGCGTCGGCGTCGCGCAGACCGGCCTTGGCCAGGCTCGGCAGGGGCGAGCCGAGCGGCGGATGGTGCAGGGCGATGACGCTTCCCGCGCCGTGTGGATGCTGCAGCTCGTCCCTCAGCCAGGTGAGCTGTGCGGCGCCCAGCTCACCGCTCGACGAGTCGAGCAGGAGGAAGCGAAGGTCATCGACGATGACGGCGCGGTGGTGGCTGCGGCCGTGACCGCGCAGCCGGCGGGCGGCGAGCGGATCGTCGTGGTTTCCGATGGTCGTCAGCACCGGTACACCCGTGCGGTGCTCGAGTTCGTCGAGGGCCTCGCCGACGGCCTCGTAGGCGTCGGCGTGCCCGCGTTCGACAAGATCGCCGGTGACGACGATCGCCTCGGGCGTGATTCCCGCCTGGCACACGTAGGCGCCGACGGTGCGGAGGCGCTCGATGCCGTCGACGGCGTCGTACAGACGGCCGTCGCGTGTCGCGTGCACGTCGCTGAGGTGCAGCACCGTCAGACGTCCGGTTGCGCGGCTCATGCGTGCGACCCCTGCTTGCGGCGCAGGCGCTCGAGCTGTGCGGGATCGAGCCCGCGGGCGCGCAGGTACTCCTCGGCTCCGCCCAGGTCGTCGATCACCGAGAGTGCGTGCCGGATGGCTTCGACGGGGCTGTCCAGGTGCAGGCGCAGGATCTCGGCCCGGTCGGCGTCGCTCGCCCGATCGGCGACCGCGGTGGCGTGGTCGTTGCGCGCGGCGCGCACGCCCGCGCCCGAGAGGACGTAGTCGGCGACCACGTCCGCGTCGGTCGCGCCGGCCGCCAGGCGGGCGAGTGCGACGACGAGTCCGGTGCGGTCCTTGCCGGCGGTGCAGTGCACGAGCGCCGCGCCGTCGGCATCGGCGATCGCCGCGACCGCGAGGGTCAGCGCCTCGCCCCGCTCGCGGATCAGGCTCTCGTAGATGTGCTCGAGGCGCCCCGTGCGAGGCGGTTCGTCGCCGTACAGGGCGACCGCTCGCACCGGCAGGCCGTGCACGGCCGGGCCGGCCTCGGAGGGCTCGCGCAGATCGACGACGACGCTGACGCCGTGCGCCTTCAGCACGCGTGTGCCGCTCTCGGTGATCTGCTCGGTGGCTCCGGAGCGGACCAGCCACGGGTTCTCGGTGCCGCTCGCGCGCACGTTGAAGAGCCCGTCGATCTCGATCGCCTGCATCGTCCTGCTTCCGGAATCCGCGCGTTACGTGAGTTTCACTGCGCCTGAAACGTCATTACATCGACCGTTCGGGCGCCGGAACTGGCGCGGCGGTGGCCGGAAGGCGGCGCGCAGGTGAACGATGCGTGCCGGGTGGCCCTACTCCTCGGTGAGGGCGTCGAAGACGACGTGCCGCATGCCGCTGACATCGGACGCGGGTGCCTGGAGGGCCAGCGCGGAATGCAGGGCGTGCAACACGACCGTGTGCCCGAGGCGGGCGAGGAAGGGATCGACGTCGTGGGATGCGCCCGCGGGTCCGGTGGTGATGACGATGTCGGAGATGCGGGCGATCGGGGAGCGGGCGTAGCTCGTGACGAGCGAGACGGTCGCCCCCTGGTCGGCGGCGGCCGTGCAGGCGCGCAGAGTCTGGACGTTGGCGCCCGAGTAGCTGAGGGCGAAGCACAGGTCGCCCTCCCTCAGCGAGTGCGCCGCGAACTGCTGCGCCAGGGCGTCCACCGGCGCCTCGGCGGCGCGGCCGACGACGCTGAGGCGCATGGCGAAGTCCTGGAGCGGGGGGCCGGAGAAGCCGTTGCCGACCAGCACGACCCGCCGCGCCGTCCGCAGGGCCGCCGCGGCGCTCTCGAGTCCCGCGGTTTCGACGTTCTCCTCGGCCAGACGGACGGCCTCCACGGCGTCGGCGAAGGTGCGCGCGACCGTGTCGTCGGCGCCGGAGTCGTCGTTCGCGGGGTCACCGGTCGCGGCGTCGTGCGCGCGGAATCTCGAGGAGCTCGATCTCGCCAGCTCGAGGCGCAGATGCTGGAAACCCCGGAATCCGAGACTCTGGCATGCCCGGATCACGGTCGCGGTGGAGGTGGCCGCCGCCTGGGCGACCTCTGCGGTCGACCACTCCATGACGTCATCGGGCTGGGTGAGGATGACCGCGGCGACCTTGCGCTCGCTTGGGCCGAGCGATGTCACGGAGGAGCGCACGCGCGCGAGGGTGCTCAGTTCCGGGCGCGAGATCACGGCGACAGTCTGGCAGACGCGTGTGCCCCGTCAGGCTCCGATGAGGCGCGCCACCTCGCCCGCGCGCTGGGCGAAGCCGGCGAGGTCGGGCTCGTCGGCGCGCGGCTGCAGCACGACCGTCGTGGCTCCGGCATCCATCAGCTGCTCGACCGCCCGCGCGACGGCTCGGGCGTCGCCGACCGCCGCGAAGCGATCCGAGCCGGGCGAGGCGCCCGCGAACTCGCCGGTCAGGTCGGCGTCGTCGCCGAAGACGGTGAGCAGATACACGACGACGGCATGCGGGGCGTCGCGGCCGGCCCGCCCCGAGCGCACCCGCTCGAGCGCGCGCGTGAGTCCGTCGGGACCCCACCCGCCCGGCAGCACGGTGCCATCGGCCAGCGCACCGCTGCGCGCGAGGGTCTTGGGGCCCTCCGCGGCCGCGACGACGGGCACCGGCACGGTCGGCGGCCAGTCGAGTGCGACGTCGTCGAGCTGCACGTAGCGCCCGGCGGTGCTCACGCGCTCGCCGGCGAGCAGCGCCCGCAGCGCGGGGATGTACTCGTCCATGAGCGTCAGCATCGACGCGGGTCGCGCACCGACCTGCGCCATCCAGTCCTGCACGCCGTGCCCGACGCCGCCGATGATGCGCCCGGGGTGGAGCCGCCCGAGGGTCGCGAGCTCCATCGCCGTGAGGGCGACGTTGCGCAGCGGCATCGGCATCACGCCGATGCCCACGCGCAGCCGCGTCGTGACGGCCAGGGCCGTGGATGCTGTCGCCACACCGCTCTCGCGGAAGCAGTCCTCCCAGAGCCACAGCTCGGGGACTCCCGCGTCTTCGACGGCGCGTGCCACCTCGACGAGGCGTTCGGGGGGAAAGGAGGGCTGGAAGATCACGCCGAGGGATCGCACCCGGACAGGCTACTCCGGGGCCTGCGGAGGGGCCTGCGGAGGGGGCTGCTCGGGGCCCTCCCAGCGCAGCAGGTCGCCCGGTTGGCACTCGAGAGCCTCGCAGAGCGCGTCGAGGGTCGAGAAGCGCACCGCTCGCGCGCGGCCGTTCTTGAGGACGGCGAGGTTGGCGGGTGTCACGCCCACGAGGTCGGCGAGGGTGCCCACCGACATCTTGCGGCGCGCGAGCATCACGTCGATATCGACGACGATCGGCATCAGATGACCTCGTCGAGTTCGGAGCGCAGGGCTCGGGTCTCGGCCTCGCGCTCGATGGCCTGGCGCAGGAGGGTGCGCATGACGAGTACCAGGAGCGCCATGCCGGCGAGGACGAGGCCGAATCCTCCGATGATGGCGACGAGTCCGGGTGCGGCGCCGCCGGGGGCCAGGATGGCCGCGAGCCAGAACACGATGGCGGCGGCCGCGGCGACGGCGCCGATGATGACATCGACCCAGCGGAAGGCCGCGGGCGTGAACACCGATCCGCGGCGCACCATCGTCAGCAGGCGCCACACGCAGATCGCGAAGACCTGCATGCTCAGCACCCCGAGCACCACGATGGTGACGACATTGATCCGTGCCCAGAGCGGGATGCCCGCCATGTCGACCCAGAGTGCGGGCACGATGCCGATCTGCACCACGAGCGATCCGACGAGCGACAGCGCGATGACGATGCGCAGCACGAGCACCAGCAGTTTCCCCATGACGACCCATTCTCTCGAAGAACGAGAGGAATCTATCGAATATCGATGGGTAATGCAAGCAAGTGCCTCACGGCGGACTCCGCGGCGGCCGCGACGTAGCGCGTGGGGTCCCGGAGGGCGTCGTCGGCCGTGGGCGCGTGCGCCACGGCCGAGGAGATGCCGCCGATGCCGTCGTCGGCGAGCGCGTGCGGTGCGAGGTCGGTCCTGCCCACCACCGCGACGACCGGGATGCCCAGACGCTGCGCGCGGCGGGCGATGCCGACGGGGGTCTTGCCGAATCGTGACTGCTCGTCGAGTGAGCCTTCGCCGACGATGACGGCGTCGGCGGCGAGGATGCGCTCATCGAGTCCGAGCAGTTGGGCGAGCACCTCGACTCCGCTCTCGATGTGCGCGCCGAGTACGGCGATCATCCCGGCGGCGAGGCCCCCGGCGGCACCGCCCCGCGTGCGCGCCGCGCCCGCGCCCGCGAGGCCGTCGTAGAGGGCGCCCAGATGCTCGAGGCGCCGCTGCAGTCGTGCGACCGTGACCGGGTCTGCGCCCTTCTGCGGGCCGAAGACGGATGCTGCGCCGTCGGGGCCGTGCAGTGGTGAGAGCACGTCCGAGCACAGCCGGATGTCGACCTCGGCCAGTCGCGGATGCGCTCGCGTCGTATCGATGCGCTCGGTGCGATCGGCGTCCCCCACGAGCGTGAGGTCTGTGCCGTCCACATCGACGAACCGCACGCCCAGGGCGCGGAGGGCCCCGAACCCGCCGTCGGTGGTCGCGGATCCACCCAGGCCGATCACGATGCGGTCGACGCCGTCGTCGAGCGCGTGGGCGATCAGTTCTCCGGTGCCGCGCGTGTCGGCGCGCAGGGCCGAGGCGGGAGTGGGGCGAACATGCCGGAGGCCGCTCGATTCGGCCATCTCGATGAAGGCCGTGCCCTCGTACATCGCCCACGAGGCGTCGACGGTCCCGCCGAGAGGCCCGGTGACCCGGTTCACCCTCCGTTCGCCGCCCGCGAGCGCCACCGCCTCGACGGTGCCCTCACCGCCGTCGGCGAAGGGGAACAGCATCAGCTGCGCCCCCGGGTCCGCTCGCATGATGCCCTCCGCGATGGCCGCGGCCGCCTCCGCTCCGGTGAGGGTGCCCTTGAACTTGTCGGGCGCCACGAGGTAGCGGTGGCCGGCTGCGCTCCTGAGGTCAGCATCCATGGGACAAACCTAGGTCGGGCGCGAGCGTGGTGCGGCGTCGCGACCAGCGTCGTGATTCAGCATTCCGTTAATTCATCAATCCCTGTACATTCGTCGAATGGCCGCCGCCCCCACAGCCTCCGTGACGCATACCGCCGCTCTCGCCCGCCTGGGCCATGCCCTGTCGGATCCGACGAGGGTCGGCATCCTGCTCGCGCTGCGCGAGGCGCCGGCGTTTCCCTCCGATCTGGCAGACGCGCTCGGGGTGTCGCGTCAGGTCATGTCGAACCAGCTGGCGTGTCTGCGCGGTTGCGGGCTGGTCGTCGCGCAGCCCGACGGGCGGCGGTCCTGGTATCGCCTTGCGGATCCGCATATCGCACCGGCGCTCGCCGAGTTGTTGCAGGTCGTGCTTTACACCGAACCGGGATGCTGCGCCGGCGACGTCTGCATGTGCGCATGATCGTCGGGGGTCGGGCCGACGTGCTGCGCCGACGGATCCGCTGGATCGTCGCGGCGACCATCGCGTACAACGTCGTGGAGGCGAGCGTGGCCATCACCGCGGGCACGATCGCCTCCTCGGGGGCGTTGGTGGCGTTCGGGCTGGACTCCACGATCGAGGTGCTCTCTGCAGCGGCCGTCGCGTGGCAGTTCACACGGCGCGACCCCGAGCGCTGGGAGCGAGGAACTCTCCGGGTGATCGCGGTCGCCTTCTTAGCGCTCGCCGCGTATGTCACGGCCGCGTCGCTGCTATCGCTTCTGCTCCGCGTAGAGGCAGAGCACAGCACGCTCGGCCTGATCATCACGGCGCTCAGCGTCATCGTGATGCCCTTCCTGTCGCTGGCCGAGCGTCGTGCCGGGCGCGAGCTCGGCTCCGCGACGGCTGTCGCCGATTCGAAGCAGACGCTGATCTGCACGTATCTCTCGGCGGCGGTGCTCATCGGTCTGGTGCTGAACTCGCTGTTCGGCTGGTGGTGGGCCGACCCCGTGGCGGGTCTCGTCATCGCGGTCTTCGCGTTGCGGGAGGGCGCGGAGGCGTGGCGGGGTGACGCGTGCGCCACCTCGGTCGGGATGCTGCTCGACGAGGGGGGGAGGCGACGATCACGCGCATGACGACGCGCACCGCTGAGCGCGCGAGCCACCGCGACCCCCGCCCCGCACCCCCGTAAACTCACGACCGGAGCGCATCGGCCTCCGCTTCGGAGGTGCACGACGCATGAACGCTCCCGCAACGCCCCGCACGACGTGGCTGCTCGTCGACGGCGAGAACATCGATGCGACGCTCGGGTCGGCCATCCTCGATCGCCGGCCGCAGCCGGGGGAGCGGCCGCGCTGGGATCGGCTGACCGACTTCGCAGAGGATGTCTGGGGTCAGCCCGTGCGCGGGGTGTTCTTCTTGAACGCCTCGGCGTTCATGCCGATGCCGTTCATCCAGGCGCTGAAGGCGATGGACTACATCGTGCTTCCCCTCGCGGGCACCGCCGATCAGAAGGTCGTCGACATCGGCATCCAGCGCACGATGCAGGAGCTGGCCCGGCGCGCGGACGACGTGATGCTGGTCAGCCACGACGGCGACTTCCTCCACGACATGGCGGGCCTCATCGACGGCGAGCGCCGGGTCGGCGTGGTCAGTTTCACGGAGTTCCGCAGCCAGGGATTCAGCCGGCTGGACGGCGTCGAGCGGTTCGACCTCGAGTACGACGCGGGCGTCTTCGACGAGCCGCTGCCGCGGATCCGCGCGATCCCGATCGACGAGTTCGATCCCGCCGCGTTCCTGTTCTGATTCGCGGCCGCCGACCCGCACGCCGTCCCTCTTGTACGCGTGCGCCGCGACTGTCACCATGAGCGCAGCGCCCGGGCGCGGGGCCCGGACCGGCCGAGGGGATGGTCATGGAACACAGGAATCACCGGTCGCTGTCGGCTCGCGAGCTCGCGAGCCTGGACCTGATGATCACGGCGGCTCAGCAGCGCGGGCTCAGCTGGGACGACATCGCGTCAGACGATGACGAGGCCGAGGCTCAAGCCGAGCGGGTCGAGGCGATGTGGGAGGCGCGACACGGCGGCATCGAGTTCTCGAATCATGATCGTGAGGTGCTCGAGCAGATCCGTTCGCTCGCCCGCACGCTGGAGTCGCAGGTGACTCTCGCCCAGCTGCTCGACCTGCGCGCAGAGGCTGCCCGGTCGACGCAACGCTGACCGCCCGCGATGGGGGCGTGGATGCTGGGGGCAGCGCTCGCGGTGCTCTTCGGGCTCTGGCTGGTCGCCAGCATCCCGAATCAGTTCCGGTGGCGATGGTGGGAGACGGTGGCGAGGCGGGACGCGCTCGGACTGCTGCCGCGCTGGACGTTCTTCGCCCCGCGCCCGGGACAGCACGATCTGCACCTGATCTTCCGGGATCGTTCGCCTGTCGATGACGCCATCACGGGGCCGTGGCGTCAGGTCGAGTTCGCCACGATGCCGTGGTGGCTGCGCGTCGTCTGGAATCCCTCGAGGTTCGCGCGCAAGGCGGTGACGGATGTCGGCGGTGCGCTCGTGCGCGCGGCGACGCGGGCTGGGCGCTCCGGCGAGTCTCCCGCTGTCGTCGCCGCGATGATCCAGCTGAATCCCGCATACCTGCGCGTGCTGGGTTGGGTGTTGGCCCAGCCCGGTGACGAGGGCGGCGACGCACGGCAGTTCGCCCTGGTGCGCACGCAGACGGACGACGCCGATCGCCGTCTCGAGCCCGTGTTCGTCTCGTTCATCCATCCACGACCGTGACCGGGGGGGTGTGGGCTCTCGATCTGGCCTGCCGGATCGCCGCCGTGGGTGTTCTGGTCGGTGCTCTCGAGCAATGGCACATTCGCGAGCGCTTCGCCGCGGGCGGCGTGCTCGGACCGCCCCCGGCCGCGAGGTCCGACGTGCGATCCAGGATGCTGCTGCTCCTCGTCGCGGCTCAGGTCATCGCCGCCCTGATCGTGATCACCGTCGGGGTGGCGAGCCCCCCGGGTTGGGTTGCGCTGTGTCTGCTGGTGATCGCCTTCACGAGCCTGCGCGTCCTGCGCCGGGTCGGGGGAGACGGGGCAGAGCAGATGGCGAGCATCGTGCTGATCGCGACCGCGCTGGTCGCGCCGGCGTTTCCGGGCGATGTGCGCGTAGCGCTCGCCGTCGCATTCATCGCCGCGCAGGCGGTGCTGGCGTATCTCACCTCGGGGGTGGCGAAGTTCGTTTCTCCGGTCTGGCGAGATGGAACGGGTCTGCGCGGCATCCTTTCCACGGTGGATCACGGCACGCCCGCGATCGGCCGCTGGCTCGGCCGGCATCCCGGGCTCTCGGTTGCGGCGAGCTGGGCGACGATCGGCTTCGAGTGCGGGTTCGTGCTGGCGCTCGTCCTGCCCCCGCCCCTCGCCGGCGCGGTGCTCGGTGTCGGGTTGGCCTTCCACGCCGCATGCGCCGCGCTGATGGGGCTGAACTCGTTCCTCTGGGCGTTCCCCGCCACCTACCCGTGCGTCTGGGTGGCGAACGAGGCTGTGCGCGGGGTGCTCTTCGGGTGACAGCATCCACCCACAACCCCCGCCCCGCCGGGCACCTCCCGGGGCGCGTCTGGGAGACCATGCGCCCCGAGAGGTCAGGCTCGGAACCGCCCCCGGAGTGCGGCGGCGGTGGAAGGTCCTCCCCCATCCTCACCGTACGACCACGGTCGGCGCCGGTGGAGGAGCGCCGGGGCAAGTCACCCGCGATTCACCCGCGGCACACCGGGCGGCCCTCTCGAAGCGCGCTCTTGGGGAACGGTCGCTTCGAGAGGGCCTGGTGAGAGTGTCGGCCTGCGGCGGAGCACTTGGGGTTGCGTCCGACGCGCGCTGCTGGGGACAACGGTGCCGACAAGGATCGATCCCTCCCACGTTCCAGGCTAGTCAGGGCTCGCGCGCCGCGTCGAGCGCGACCGCCGCGCCACGGTGACGTCACCCGCACGTCACCCTCTCCGCGAGCGGCGGGGCACCCTCTGCGCGAGCGGCGGGGCGCTCATCGGCGGGCGCTCAGATCAGCCCGCGACGGCGGGCCTCGGCGACCGCCGCGGTGCGGGACTGCACCCCGAGCCGGCGGTAGAGGCGATGGCAGCGCGTCTTGATCGTGTTGATCGAGAGGTAGAGCTCGTCGGCGATCTCCTGCCGCGTCATGGTGGTGGCCAGCAGCACGAGCAGGTGCTCCTCGCCGCGCGTGAGCGCACCGTCACCGGTGGCCGCGTCGCCCGGGGCGCTGCCGCCCTCGTGTCGGAGCGCGCGCAGCAGGCGGGCGGCGTCGGCGGGCATCGCGGCGAGCTCGTCGTCGGAGGGCGGCCGCGTGTGGGCGAGGCACCTGCGCAGCAGATCGGTCGCTCCCGTGCCATCGCCCCGGCGCAGCAGGGCGGCGGCGATCACTCCGGTGCTCGAGATGCGCAGGCGCCGCAGCTCGCCTGAGCGGGCGATGACCTGCTCGGCGGTGTGGATCGCGGCGTCGTAGAGACCGCTGTCGAGCAGCACGAGGGCGCGTCCCGAGAGAGTGAGGTCGCAGTCGGGGTCGGCGGCCTCGAGCGCGGCGCGTGCGGCGGCGTGGTCGCCGCGCAGGCGGTGGGCCATCGCGCGGGCGATCGGGATGACCGAGCGTGCGACGCCGTCCCCGCGCAGGCCGGGCGGTTCGGCGTGCTCCACCTGTGTCAGCAGCCCGAGCGCGTCGTCGAGGTGCCCGCGCCGGTAGATCGGCCGCAGCAGCGCCCACAGACCGAACGGCCAGAGCTCGCGGGCGTCGGCGGCCAGCAGCGGATCGCGGGCGTCGGCCGCGGGATCGGGGGTGACGAGGTGACCGGCGAGCCGGGCGGCGTAGTCGATCTCGGGTTCGGTCCACGATGCCGATCGTGGCAGCCGGTCGAGGGCGATCAGCACTCGGCGGGCGATCTCGGTGTCGCCGACGAGGGCGTGCAGCAGCGCGTACTTGGCGTGCGCCTCCCGCTCCAGGGTGCGCACCTCGTCGGGCAGTCGCCAGAGGGTCGCGGTCGCCAGCCGGCCCGCGCTGCGTGAGAAGTCGCCGGCGAGCAGGGCGGTGACCCCGGATTGCAGGGTCACGAACGGGCGCCACCCGCGCGAGGTGTCGAAGAGCGCCGATGCCGGGGGCAGCGACGCCTCGATCTGTCCGGTGTGCACGCGCTCGAGCGCCGCGCGCGGGTGTCCCGCCAGGCGCAGGCGGGCGGACTGGATGAGGTGCGAGACGGGGGAGTCGTCGGGCGGCGTCGACTCCTCGATCGCGGCGGTGCCGCCCGCGGTCAGCGCGTGCATCATCTGGATCAGCGGGTGGTCGGCGCGTACACAGGCGGGCAGCTGCGAGAGCGCGTGGTGCAGGCGGTCGGGCGGCACCAGGTACCAGTAGGCGACCGGATGCTGCTGCACGGCCTCGGCGAGCTCGCCGGGCGGAAGATCCAGGCGCGGAGGAGAGACCCCGGTCGTACCGGCGGAGCCGGCGGGGGTCTGCGAGGAAGGAGGATACGAGGTCATGCCTCTGATCGGTGGGGGGCGAAGTCCCAGTGTTGCGATATACCGCAAAAAATGTCAAACAATATCGTGTTTCGACCGTGTGAACATCAAATATGAGAGCGATCTCATCCAATTTTCCTTCATGCTGCACGGTGTATCAGGGCGCGTCCTCGCCCCCTCCTCGTCGTGTTGCGCAGGTGCGCACGGGGAGGTGCATGGTGCTCGAATACCGGATGCTGATGGCGGCGCTGCACGATTTCGAAGACGCGCTCGCCGCGCAGACCATCACCCAGCCCGAGGTCGCGCGCGCTCGCGCACGCCATCTCGGCAGCCTCGGGGCGGAGCCGGCGCACGCGGCGCTCGGCGCACTTGTCACGCCGCTCGCGTGGTTCGCGACGGTCGGTGACACCGAAGCCGACCTGGTCGCCGATGTCGCCGCGCTCTGGACGCGAGGCCTTGCGCTCTACGACGCCCTCGGGCGGTTCCGGCTCTCGCTCCAGGCCGTGCTCGATCAGCCCGGCGCCCCCGATCCCGCGGCGATCGCCGAACTCAACGCCGCCGGCAACGCGCTGCGCCTGCTCGCGCCTCAGGTGCAGAGTCTGCTCGCGGATCTGGACAAGATCCGCACGCGCGTGGCGTCGCACGATCACCTGCCGCCGCACCCGCGTCAGGAGGACCGGCCGATCGAGGACTGGAACGCGAGCGATCTGCTGCTGGCCCGCCGTACGGACGCGCTCGTCCGGGCGCTCCTGTCCCGCGCGGGCACCCCGCGCACGGAGGCGTTCGCCCTCGGGGCCTGCGCCGCGTACGGCGCGCAGGCGTCGGGATCGATGTATCTCGGCCAGGTGGTGGGCGGGCCGCGCCGCGCGCATCGGATCCGCGACCGCGTCGGGCGCAACGCGATCGGCGCGTGGATCGCGGGCGCGCGTCCCGACGTCCCGACCTTCGCGGCACTCGCGGATCTGCTCGAGGGTGCCATGCCGGCGGGTATCGACGTCGAGGCGGCGACCCTGCTGTCAGAGGCGCTCGCCGAGGTGCTGCCCGGCGGCATCCCGCCTGTGCCGCTCGATGCCGGGACGGGTTTCACGCGCATGATCGCGCATCTGCGCGCGCTCGCCGTGATCCGCACGCCCGCGCCGCCGGCTCCGCTCTCGGATGCGCTGGCGGCGACGCTGTTCGGCGATCCGGCCGCGCCGTTCACCCCCACCCTCGAGGATCAGAGCGCGCTCACGCAGTCGGGCGGCACGCCCGGGGTGGCGGGCAGCGGAGGGGGAGTGCAGATCCTGTCGGCGGGGGATGATGGGCCCACGCACCAGGAGGAGCCCGACTCGACCGAGGTGAAGTGTGGCGCGTTCTGGGAGGCGCTGGGTCTGAGCCTGCTGTTCGTGCTCGGGGGCTGGTTCGCGTGCGTGGTGCGCTGGGCGGGTGGCGATCGCTGCCCCCTGTGGGATGACGCGGGGGCCAACTGGGCGGCCGCGTTCGACAATGGCGTCTATGTCGGCGGCGAGGTCGACACGGACTGGGGGTCGCAGATGCTCACCGCGGGCGATGCCGCGGCCCTCGCCCAGCGACCGGAGGTGATTCAGCTGGCGGGTGATCTCTTCACGGCGCAGTCGTCGCTGTGGGAGGGGTTCGAGCGAGCGGCGGAGTTCCTCGCCCTGCACGGGGTGATCTATCCCGACGGGTTCCTCGCGCGGCAGCGCTACCGGCAGTTCACAGCGATCCCGCGCACCGAGCAGGGGCTGTGGCCGCGGCAGGCGTACGACGGGCCGCGTTTCGACCTCTACCCCGACACCGAGGTCGAGGAGCCTGCGGGCCTTGCGCCCTTTGTTCCCGGCACGACGCCGTCCGCGATCCTGAGCGGCATCGGCGGGGGTGGGCAGCTCTCGGCGCCGGCGATCAGCGTTCCGCTGTGGGCGGATGCTGTCGCGGCGATCGATCCGGTCGTGAACCTCGATCTCGACGCCGATCGCGGGTGGCGGCACGAGTGCTGGCAGACCGGGGGATCGATCACCGATCAGCCGGTCGATGCGCAGATTCTGGGTTACGACGACGTCTGAGCATGCGGCGACGAGACATGCGGCGAGAGACAGAGAGCAGAAGAGACTATGCCTGAGCGCGAGATCGACGATTCCCGTCCGTTTCTGACGATTCCGTACGGGCCGACCGATACGGGCGAGGTTCGGCCCCTGCCCGGTTCGGTGACGTGGTGGCTGTGCGGCGGCATCCGCACCTCGACGTATCAGCCCGGTGAGGTGCTTGAGGTCGCCGTCGATGTGCGCAACAGCGGCGGCGCCAATGCGGCGTCGCTGGCGCAGGTGACGGTGTGGTGGTCGGATCCGGCGCTGGGGTTCGTGATCGTGCCCGAGAATCTGATCGGCTTCCGTCAGGTGGCGGTGCCGCCGCGTGGGGGGACTGCGACGACGGCGACGATGACGCGGCGGATGCCGCCGGATGCGCCCAATCACATCTGCCTGATCGCGAGGATCTCGCATCCGCTCGATCCGGCGGCGCAGACGCCCGATCCGGTGAATGATCGGCACTGGGCGCAGCGCAATCTGTCGGTTGTCGCGACGCCCGCGGGTGTGCCGGCGATCGTGAACTTCACGGCGGCGAATCCCACGATGGATGCTGCCGACTGGCTCGTGCGCATCGCCCCGGTGCGCGATGCCGGGCGCTTCGTCGGTCTGGATCAGGTTGTGGGTGAGCCGCAGGATGATGTGTTCGCCGTGATGCGCGTGGACGGCGAGGTGGGTGAGGGGGCGTTGGAGTTCTCGATCGCGCTGGAGCCCGGCGAGCGTCGTACCTTCGATGCGGAGCTCGAGGTGCAGGGTCTTGAGCCCGGCCGGTTCGCCGTGTTCGAGGTGTCGCAGTCGCAGCCCGAGCGCGAGCAGGTGTTCGGCGGCATCGGCGTGGTGGTGGTCGCGACTCGCGACTGACCGGTCGAGCGTTACCTCCGCGCATCGGTGACTAGCCTGAACCCATGCCGATCGAGACATCAGCCATTCTCTCCTGGACGCTCCAGCAGGAGATCCCGATCCCGAACGACGTTCGCGGGCTCCTCGTCGAGGGCGAGCAGCCGGTCGCGTCGTTCAAGACGTTCCGCGACTCCGCGACGTTCACGACGAAGCGGCTCATCGTGCGCGATGCGCAGGGCATCACCGGTAAGAAGGTCGAGATCTATTCGCTGCCGTACAGTGCGATCAACATGTGGTCCACCGAGAATGCCGGCGGATTCCTCGATCGAGACGCCGAGCTCGAGTTGTGGACGCGAGCGGGACACATCAAGGTGAAGATCACCAAGGGCGCCGACATCCGTCGCATCGACAGCCTGATTGCCTGGGCTGTGCTCCAGCCGCACTGACGCGGCACGACCCCCGAGCGTCGGGAACTCATCCCTCACTCCGGGATGTCACCCGTCAGTCACCCGCGTCGCGGGTTGCGTGTCGCGGGATGCGCGATCGCGATCGCGATCGCGATCGCGGACAGTACGGTGCGTCCGCGAGGTCGGGATCAGAAGGGTGCGTCCTCGACGTCGGGGATGAATCCGATGGTGACGGGTGGTGGGGTGTCGGTGTAGTGGAGTCCGCCGGGTGATATCCATTCGATGACTCCGCCGGGGTGGTGTTTCACCCGCCAGGGTGTTTCGCCCTTCAGCACATGATGTCGTCGACACAGTGCGCAGAGGTTTCTGTGGTCGGTGGCTCCGCCGAGGGCGAAGTCTTGGCCGTGGTCGATGTCGCATCGGTGGGTGGGCATGCGGCATCCGGGGAATCTGCAGTGCGGATCCCGCACCCTCAAGTGCCTGGTCAAATCCGCCGAACGCGTGTATCTGTCGACGGCGAGGACCCCGCCGGTGATCGGATCAGCCGCGAGGATCCTCGCGGTGTCGAGGTCGATCGGCGCCCGTCCCACCAGCTCTGCGGGGTCATCGGTCACCCCGGCGAGTGCGAGGGCGGGGACGGTGACGTTGACCGTCGCGCGGATCGACGCGAGCCCACCGTGCCCGTCACCGAGCCCTTCACCGGTCTCGGTGTCGATGCGGTGGGTGAGGACCATCTCCATGAGCACGTCGGCACGCACCTGATCCAGCGTCCGAGAATCCACGATGCCGCCACCCGCGCCACCCGCGCCGCCCGCGCCGCCCGCGCCGCCCGCGGCAGCCGCTTCAGCCGCAGGCTCGCCAGTCCCAGCTGCGCTCGCAGCCGCCGCGTCCGCGGTTTCGGCGGCGTGTGCGGTGTTGAGGACGTCGCGGGCGATGTGGGTGATCATGTCGTGGATGCCGTGCACCGGCACCGCCGGGCCCCGGAGGAGGAGTTC